>NZ_JAMZAP010000009.1:0-182356 GCF_024181785.1 Vibrio sp. Y42_MX_L11 | reverse complement strand
AGTGTTGAGTGAAATCATCACGGCTGTTGTGACGAAGAGACCGTACCCAAACGTTTTTGATCTATAAACTGCATATGTTTCTTCAGATCTGGTAAGTCAAGATACCTCGGTGAACGCTTACGATTTTTTGTTTTACAGAGCCTGCGTGCAACACTCCCCCCGGTGTTGCAAAAATCTGCTCAAAGAGCGGAGAACCATTTATATTTATTTTGCTAGTATCGATAGAGAACTCTCTGCCTTCCTCTTCAAGCTTTAAAAGAGACTCGTACAATGTATCATCATTTTTGTCAGTAGCAGTTACTTTAAATTCGACACCTGTAGACTTTGGCTCAATCAGAGAACTAACCTTACCGTCTATAATGTTAGTAGTAACATTAAAGCGTGGATCCAAATTAGATAACTCGTTTTCGCTGATCTTTATAGCTTCAAACGCTAAATCTGATGATGACGAAACGCTCCGGCCAGTGATGTACTCTACTGTGCCTTTTACGACCTCTTGTCTGATAGTGTTTTCGTCATATAGCTTCTTGCCAATATTAGAGTTTGAGAACTCTTCAGCTCTAACCTTCCACGACCTAAGCTCCGATACTGAATATTTAACAACATCTACGTCTATGATTCGAGAACAGCTCTGACAAAGCCAGATTCCATTGTCATAATCTTTACGTTGTTGTTTTGTCAAATCAGCGTCATATCTCGGTCCACCAATAGCGGCAGCCGTAATATGAGCGGCAACACCGATTCCAGCAGAGCCAAGAGCTCCAGTTTTCGCGCCTCTTGTTAGTACTCTGCACTCAGGATTGGAACACAGATGGCCAACCCTCTCTGCCAATACTTTCTTTGTAGGCTGTGAAAAATCATCTCTTGGTTTCAGTTCACCCATATACTTCAATCAGACTGTATCAATACTTAACCTAAATCATACAGCATTGCGCATATCAACAGCTATTTTTTACTTCTAGAGTCCTACCCACTCTAACTTCCAATTGCCTTACGTATTCTTGATGCTGACCCGCTAGGTACATACATTTTGAGTGCTTCATGATTTGTACTGGCCAACCAAGTTTTGCCGTGTAGTTGGAGCGGTTCACCATACATGAGCTAATCCGTGCTTCACCAATTTTGCATGATCCCTGAAACACTTCTGTCCAAGAGTGTGCTGTGCATTAATGGCAAACCTTTCTTGATTCCTTCTCCGAGCTAAAAAGCTCATCACGCAGGTTGCGTGACGCAACTTGCGCGATGAGTTTGCTCTTATTTGTGGAAAAGACCAAGTAATAACTAAGTAAAGATATCGTTCCAATCAATCAGGTTTATATTGTCTTTTTATCTATGGGGCACGTCCTCTAGACTAAAGCGCCTTCAACGCTTTAGGTGCTAACAGGTTCCTGCACAAACAAAATAGATACAAATTGGTTGAAGGGAGATTGCATCCTGCATTTTCTACATGCGATACCAAAATTTATGCATATTTTTGGTATATATACTAAATTCAACGTTACTTTTGGTATTTGAGCTCAAATACACGACCAGAAAAGTGTGAAATACCAAAACTAGAGTTAAATTTTGGTATTGGTTTTAAACAGTAATACTTTGGGGAACACCTCAATTAAGATGTATGTCCGCTAGACGTGTTGCCCCTTGGCGCTGATAATTAACATCATAAAAATTAATTCAAATATGTATTTTGACGTTAGACCACAAGGAGCACATCAATGCGCGACCCTAAAAGAATAGAAACTACGCTTTCACTTTTGAAGGAACTTTGGAGCAACAATACTGACCTTCGGTTCAATCAGTTGATATATAACCTTCAACGAGAGTTTTCACTCGAGAACGATGGTAAAGGGCAAATCACGGAAATCTCGCAAGAGGGTATTCAGCATGTTGGTTATGATCTGTTTTACATAGAAGATGACATTTTCATTCAATTTCTAGAGAGGAAGCTAACGCAACAATAGCGCTAGTTTTTGGCTAGATAACAAAACACCTTTGAAGGCTGTGAAAGAATTACTAGTGATTGCTATTCAGCGTGAACTGCCTTAGTAAATGCAACGCACATCTGTTGTATAACATTACGGCGGACTTTCTTGATCTTGGGGGCACGATGCTCACTGACAATAACTCGACTCATCAAGCGAGTAACTGCTTCACGACGCTGTTGGTCGGAAAGGTGAATTTTTTTAGTTTCTTGTTTCATGTCATATATCTTAGATGGCGAGCCGCGGATTTCATCCGATGACGATGATAAGTAAATATAGCTTTGACATTGTTACGTGTCTACACTCATCTAAACAGGTTCAATAGGAAGCGTCTCCATTAGTTTAAAGTCCGTGATATACCATTTTTTGTCAAAGCTCATCTACATCACTTAAGTTTAGGTTCGGCAATTGGATTTTTTGCTAATTCAGCGTGAAAGTTATTGATGCAGTAGTACATGCATCGTCTTTCGTAAATCTTCTTTGCCCCATTCTGTGCCAGCGTCAATTGAGCCTGTTCCCTTTTGCTCTGCCTCATGACTTAGTTTTTACTAATACGTTTAACGTGTCTACATAAGAAGGATACTTCGCTGAGTAACAATGAAAATTCAGCGACTTTGTTAATTGTTCAGTTGCCTATAGGACAGCTATAATTTCAGCTACTACTTAGTTGTTATTTGGTACTAAGTAATGATTAATCTTATCAGCGACAGGAGTTCACAATGAAAGTTTATGGACAAAAAACGATAGAGGTCGTTGTTGATCGATGTTGTGATATCTGTGGTACTAGTGTGATGGTCGTCGATTCAAATGGCGTTAAGTTAGAAGAGGTTGGTGAACTGACTGCTAACTGGGGATTTGGGTCAAAAATGGACGGTATTACCCACCACCTCGATATGTGTGAAAGTTGTTTTCAAGTTGCATTATCTGCTCTAAAGGAGCATCGTAGAAGCATTGTGATGTTCGATGATGAGCAAGACCTTCCCGATGAAAAATTTGGTCAACAACCTGTTGGTGGCTAAAATCAGACTCGCTTGTTAGTGAAAAAAGCCGTTTCCCAATTGTGCAACAGCCTGTTGCACAAATCAGTCAAAATCAAAAATGCCCCAAAACAAACTGGAATAAATACTCTACAAAATTTGGTTCGTACGTTTTACCCTACGAAAAGTTATCCGATTGAATGTAACTCAACACTATTGAGCCTTCATTGTGCTTGTTTGATTGGTCAAACTGCCTATTTAATTGGTTAAATCATCATGCAATCTTGTTGGGGATGATAAATCACTGAAAATATTGTTATTATCCTTTTTATTTATCAGTAAAACCGACTCCCATGAGATATGAATCCTCTCCTGTAGCCCCAGAAGAAAGACAAGAAACCACTAGAGAACGAGCAGCACGTCAACGCCGAGAACGTCAGGAAGAGCTGAGATCTACCGCGAGCGATGAGAAACGATGGACTGAAAATAGAGAGCGCGTTCTTGCTGAACGCAAAGCGGTCCAACAAGCTTACGACCTAACAGAAAAAGAATGGAACGATGATTTACAAAAGCAAGCTAAAGAATATCAGTGGGACACCTCTCAACAAGAGAACGTGAGTATTGCGGTACTGACTGTTGAAGAAGGTAACGAGTATTTAGACTTGCTCATCAAAGACTCGCATGGACAACTTTCGAACGGCAAGGACTACACTGGCGTAGGCATGGGGCTTAAAGGCGCTTATGAGGTCGCTAAAGAGCTTGGCGGTTGGGGGGCAACCGCTAAAGCTGTCAATATCAATGGTGTAATGAATATTGTGGTTGAGAACTACAAGCCTAAATATTTAGACCTAGGTATCCGTTGGCAAGAAGCAACACCACAAATGCTTAAAATTGGTCATGCTCTAAATACTGTTCAAGGCAATGTCAGTTTCTTGAAAGGCAACATCTATGTTGAACTTGTGTTTAGTGGTGCGGTTAATGCGGTTGACTACATTCTACATGATGAAAAAACGCTAGGTGAAGTGGTCGGCCAATTTACAGCGGATATATCTAAGGGCATTGCCGCAGGAGTTATCGCTCAAGGAATAACTATTCTGGGAGTCGCAACATTAAGTACGGTACTTGTTGTGCCAACCGCTCTAACACTTGGTATTTTCGCTGTTACTGCGTTTATTGTAGGAAAGGAAATATCTAAACTAGATGACCAATTTAAATTCACGGAACCGATGAAGAATCAAGTAGAGAAAACTATTAATGATTTCTAATGAAAAATTTAACCGAAGACTAAAGATAAAGCGTTGGCTTAAAGTGATGGCTAGTTGGCCTCTTATGGTTTTTATGGTGTGGTTGAGCTACAGCTCAATTAATGAGTTAATTAGCATTAACAACTCAATCGGTATCATTCCTAAAGTAAAACTAGCAGGTTTAGTGAACAATGTTGCTTCTTTTGTAGGCCTTCTAATATTTGGTTTTATAGCGATCATTCCCATAGCTATGCTACACAGGTCAACAGAACTATTACTAAAAGTACCATTTTCGACAAAAACAGGGCTATATTCTGTAGCGATAATAGTATTAAGTTCTATTGCCTCTGCCATATGGTTAGATAACAACACGAGAGAAAAAATAAAGCAATATGACTATATTGAATGTACTTCTGAACAAGAACTTACATTAAAATCCTCAAGTCGGACATATGTTTTAGACCCTAGTTCGTGCGATTAAATTATCTTTCAAGCTCTTGGCACAAGCACCCTGCTAGCGTATGTACATGTCATGCGCTAGCTCTCAATACTTGAAGTTATCCATTAGTTGCTAATATTCTATTTGTCGTAACGCATTTTTGTCCATCTTCGAGCTAGCTGATGTGGCTAGCTCAGATCTGCCCCATTCCCATTTAGAGTACTTGCTCATTCATTTCGTGTTAAAAGTGAATTGGATTAGGTTTGGTAATGTTGGTGAGGTACAGCCAAATCGCTTCAATAAGAGAATTTGCCGCTACCTGTCTTCTTACCAACTATCGACATTTGCTGTGGATAGCTTGACCTTTGACCTAACTCCAAGGTCTACAATATGTTTAGGTGGACTCACGGTGAAAGCCTATTGGAAAGCTCGCACCATCCACGGTCAACCTCAACCTGTTAACTCTATTGTTTGACGGAGTAACCACCATGACGACTAAACGTAAAATTGAGATATTCAGCGCTGGTTGTGCTGTATGTGAAGAAGTTGTCGAACAGGTGAAGAGCATGGCTTGTCCATCATGTGATATTGCCGTTCTTGATATGCACGAACATAGCATTGCTACCCGTGCGAAGAAGCTTGGAATTAAGTCACTTCCTGCCGTTGTTATTGATGGCAAACTCGCTGATTGTTGTGCCAACCGTGGTATTGACGAGTCGGTGCTTAGGGCCGCTGGGGTGGGTTCGCCTTTAGGGCGCAGCACGCCTTAACGGTCAATCAAGGAAACTTGATTGAGACGCAATTAAGAAAGAAATTAGTAGTTCCGCCATTGTATGCCATCTCCCCTTTTTTATCACAGTTTCTCCAGCAGTTGGGACAACTGGGTGAGCCTCTGATGGTTCTGTGCTATCTGCGGATCAATAAGCCTCTTTTCACGATTGATTTACCGATGGTCGGGGAGAACGAGGGCGGATAAAAGAGGTTTGATGTCTTGTAACCTTAAGCCCGCAACCATCGCTGCTCTAATCAAGGTTAAGCGGTCAAGAGCGGTTTCATCAAACAACCAATAGCCGCCTTTTGTTTTTGAATAGGCTGAAATTAATCCTTCAGCCAGATAGTTTCTCACTGTATGTACAGAGTTATCAGCCGCTTTGGCGAGGTTTGAAATTGTGATTGGATAACCACTTTCAATCGACATTCCTGGGTGAGTTTTAGTCATAGAAATTGTCATCTTCAACCCTCGTTACACATCAATACACAAGTCTATTCGTTAACCCGCACAACAAGAGAGTGCTTTTACATCCTTGCTAAAAGTCTGGGCGCATAACTTTAACCCTTCAACCATGGTGAGATAAGGGAACAACTGTTCAGCTAATTCCTTAACTGTCATTTTATTGCGAATGGCCAGTGCAGCGCTCTGGATGATCTCTCCTCCTTCATGGGCGAGAAGCTGTGCGCCAATGAGTCGTTCTGTATCGGCATCGATGACTAACTTGATAAAGCCGTCCGTTTCAAAATTTGCCAATGCCCTTGGGACGTTTTCCATCTCCAAAACGCGAGAGTCGGTATTGATCCCTTGAGCTGTGGCCTGCGCATCTGTAAGCCCTACTGTTGCCACTTGCGGATCGGTAAATATCACTGACGGCATGGCGGATAAATCCAGGGTCACATCACCGCCTGTCATATTAGTGCCTGCACGGCTGCCAGCGGCGGCGGCCACATAAACAAACTGAGGCATGTTACTGCAATCACCCGCTGCATAAATGTGGGGGACAGAAGTTTCCATTCGCGAATTCACTTTAATGCAGCCATTCTTATCCGTTTCAACACCTGCTATATCAAGGTTGAGCTTGGCAGTATTAGCGTGACGTCCAGTGCTCACCAGTAATTTATCACTGCTTAATTGGCCATTGTTGGTTTTCAGCTTGAACTGTTTACCATCGAAACGTATCTCACTGGCCTGGGTATTAGTCAGCACACGGATACCTTCTTTTTCAAATGACTTGGCTAACTGTTCGCCCAATAAGGGATCTTCTTTGTATAGCAGGGTATGTCTTGCCAATAGAGTAACTTCAGCACCCAAACGTCGGTATGCCTGGGCAATTTCTAGTGCCACGACTGATGAGCCGATGACAATTAAATGCTCAGGTGTTTGCTCTGCGAACAGAGCTTCGTTAGATGTCCAGTAAGGTGTATCTGCCAGTCCGTCGATTGGAGGAATGGTAGGTGTAGAGCCTGTTGCTATAAGGAATCGGTCAGCAATCACTTCCACCTCTTGACCATCAGGTTTGCTTACCACCAATGTCCGTGCATCTTTAAAGCTTGCGTACCCCTTTATGAGGCTCAGTGCGGGGTTGTTATCCAAAATATTCTGGTATTTAGCAGCCCTTAACTCATTAACACGAGACGTTTGTTGTTTTGCCAACAAGGAACGGCTAAGTAATGGAGCCTGATTTTCCAGCCCTGCAAACGGGTTGCTGCGTTGTTGCTGAGCCAATTGTGCCGCTCGGATCAGTATTTTTGATGGCACACACCCTACGTTCACGCAGCAGCCGCCAATAACCTCATTGGCTTCTATAATCGTCACCCTAGCACCGCCTTCAGCTGCTTTAATTGCGCAGGCAAAAGCGGCTGAGCCACTACCAATAATGGCAACGTGAAGTTCATCGCTTCCACTACACTTAGCTTCACCACCACTGCAACAGGATGATTTGGAGTGATTTACTGTCACTTCTTCAGCGTCAAAGGCAGATTGGTCATTATTCATTTATTCCATCCTGTTGATTAGGAGGGCAACAATCGGACTTCTGTTGTTCCCCTTTATTTCGGTATAAGGCGTAAACGGTCAGGCCAACAAAGAATGCCAACGCAGGAAGCAACGCATAATCCAGATAACCCAGTAACCCAGATAAACCAACCGCTCCCAGCAATATGACCAGTACAGGGGTAAAACAGCACAGTGCGGCAATAACCGTTCCTGCTATACCCAGCCTCAATAACTTGCGCTGTCTATTCATGGCAATCTACTCTTTCACGAGCGAGGGATAACCTGCATTAGTCGTGGCGTCGATTAAGGCTTTTGTATTGGTCATCTCATCGTCAAAGGTGACTTTTGCCAGCCGTTCCTCGAACTTCACCTCAACATCAGTGACGCCATTCACCTTCTCCAGTGACTTAGTCACTGTAATGGGGCAAACAGGGCAATTCATGGTTGGCACTTCCAGGGTGATAGTCTGTGGTTTAGCAATGACACCGAAAGTAGTCAGGAGCAGTCCTGTCGTAAGTAACAGCTTTTTCATTTTAATCACCTTTTCCTTTTCTATTAAACGACCCATAAAACCCAGTAATTACTGGTCACTAAAATCAGCGCCACTAGTGCTGCCAGCCAAAACATCACTTTTCGGCGCTTTTGCACCTGGGGTACAGCACAAGCTTCCCCTGGCTGGCATTCTGTTTGAGGACGATAGAGCTTCCAGCCTGCCCAGCCAAATAAGCTAACGACAGCCAGAATAAAGAAGGGGCGATAAGGTTCAAATAAAGTTAGGTTTCCGACCCAGGAGCCACTGATGCCGAGCAATAGCAATACCAAGGGGCCTGCGCAGCATAAACCTGCGCCGATAGAGGCTACCACGCCCCCGATGAGGGGAAGGTTACTTGCCTTATTTTCCATGACTTACTCCATATTTTCTCTATCTATAAAGTAAGTCTAATCTCCGTACCTACATACGGAGTCAAATTTATTTTGTATCTTTTGGTAGAAGTGTTTTAACGATGGGGCAAGATGACTCAGAGGGATTGCACTTACATTGTGTTACTAGGTTATCAAGTACGCTTTCAAGACGGCACAGATCCGCTATCTTAGCCCTGACATTGACCAGTTTATGTTCAGCTATTTCTTGTACCGACAGACAGTTCCCTTCTCCCAATAGCAGCAGGTTAGCAATTTCCTCCAGTGTAAAGCCAAGCTCCTGAGCACGTTTGATAAATTGAACTCGCTCAAGGGTTGTATTGGGATAGTCCCGATATCCTTGCTCAGGTTTCAACGGTTGGTTGATAAACCCTCGGCGCTCGTAATAGCGAATGGTTTCAACATTGACGCCTGCTGCTTTAGCCAAATCACTAATTTTCATTTCAGCTCCATCATAGTCTTTCTCATTGGAGATAGTAGTTTCTGAGTCTGTATGGGTAAAACTGAATTTGCCAGTTCAAGGTATACGCTAACAAGGTGGATGGGTAAATACCGCTCGCGTGAGATAGTTTTACTTATGACAAAAGACGTCATTAGAGTTCTAACTCTAACTTGGTTCTGTCCATCTTCGTTTCATCCAGTGCTGGTTGAAACAGTTTTGCCCCATTCCGAGCTAGTGTATTTACCTGTAACATGCTCAGGTAGGTTATTGACCTACTTTTTCTCATCCGCATGGTGTCTAGTTAGGAAGATCTTACAAGATCTGCTCTCACTACCCAAAAATTAGATTAACAGACCTAGAAGCTATTGTTGCTTCATCAGCGACTACTTAGGAAATTGTAAAGTTAAATACATCCAATATTTTTTAAACTATATTTCGCTTCGACATGCCATAGCTAACTATACTCAAATGAAACCTGAACTTATTAGTCCGTGGCGTAATGGAGTACCTTTTACTTATCATATTGTTGGGTTGTTTGTTCGCTATTGCCAACTTCTTTGACCAAAAAAGAGGGCGAAGAAACGAAGAGCAAGAAAATGAAAATCGACTTCACAAGATAGCCTCTCAGATGTCGGTTTACCTAGATTATGGTATTGAGCCAATCAAGTCGAATCTACGCTCTAAAAAGGGAGAAGTAATTTTCGCCAGCGCACCATTTATGGCACACAAATATAAATCAACGGGAGTGATTGCCGCACATGCGCTTCGTTATAGGCTCAAATTAGCCAAAGGGCTAAGCTATCACGTTGGTGTTGGCCGCTTTTATAGGCAACAAGACATAATAGCAGATGGTGTGGGGCGAGTTACTATTTCAAATCAAGCTATCATCTTCACCAATGAGTATAAGGCAAAGCGTTTCACTTGGTCTTCCATTGCCGTTCTAGAAGCATGTGTAGATGGTTTTGTTCTTACCCCATGCCGAGGGCCTGTTTTGTATTTTTCAACGGACGACTTCACTTTCAATCATGCGGAAGTCTTGGCACTGATAGCTATTGAAGAACATGATGATAGTAGGGCAATTAAGCAATTAAATATAATAGGAACTTAGTAGTCGTTGTCTAATTCACTGCTAATTGTTCTGGTTACGGAAAGGTATTTAAACTACTTTTTCTAATCTATGCAGTTCCTAGTGAATTAGAATTGGGGAATTTGCGTTAAAAAGAACGCTTTATTTATACGGTCAGATGCATTTCTGGTTGTGTGCTTATAAATCTTTCTTTTGATCTTCACTAAGTTTTGATAGATATTCTTCTAGTTCCTTCAAATTTTCTTCTTCAAGATTATGCTTGCGTATAACGTCGTGCTCACACTCTGTAATGAGTATCTTGGCGAATACTTTATACTTGGGGTTTTCCGCGTCTTGCTTTAACAATGACTTTCGTGTTGGGAAACTGGTTAGCAAATAGATTATGGAAAAAACTGTGAGCAGCGCATTGACGACGCTCTCACTGTAATACCAATTGGTTGCCCAACCTATGCCACACAAAGCTATCAAAACGTAGATCAAGACTCTGAATCGGTGCCGAGTCTTAAATTTTTTTCTATAGTCAGAGAGCAATGGATTGTTTTCAAATAGCATATGGATCTCCTACTAACGGTCATTAATCATGCTTGATGAACCGACATTTTAGACTAAACACCAAAGAACTATATTGGCCTATATGGGGACTATTTCTCAATCTCGGATCGCTTCGATCATAGGATAGTTTGTTAGTACCAAATAGCATACGAGTTTCTATTCTGTGATCAGAATGTTTTGTTAAGTACGTCTAATAGGTGAGCGGAACACCCTCTTCCTCCAATGAGATTAGGAGTTTGCTCTATGGCGTCAATTACATCATCCACGAACTTTAGTTGTTCAGGATAGTTAGAAGACGCAAAGTATCCGTATAAATTGGCAGGTGTTGGAGGGGAATTGAACGGAAAGTTCACATTGCTTTGAAATTTAAATTGGGTGAATAGTGCATTGTAGGGGATGAAATTTGCAACGTGACACATCATTCGAGAATATGAAGTTTTATTGGTTAGCAGAGTGTTTTTCTCTACTTCAATCCTACTATGAAGATAGAGAAGTTGAGTCATCCTAGCTGCGTGGTCAGTATCATGCAATGCTAGTTCGTTTGGTACAAAAGTCATGAATAGAACACCAACACCAGATGGACAGCAAAATGGGTCATCATCTTTTATGTAGTTTGTGTCAAAATGAAAGACTCCATCTTTAAAGTATTTGTAAGTCACTGTACGAGTAGTTTTGTCACCGACCTCGGTAAAATAGACACGGTAGCCCCCTGTAACTTCACCAACCATTAACGCTGTATATTGCGAATAGGCATTACCGCCAATGGTTTCTAGAGTGTAAAGCGCCAGTACATCTTCGATACCGTCATAGTTGTAGTCGCCAGTATGAAATGAGATCGAGGCAAGCGATGAATTTTCCTTCGAAGCCACGTCTTCGAAAATGGGGACTAAAGACTCAGGAAGTGTCTTTGTAAAGGCATTGGTTGCAGATAGAAATATGAGGATAAGGGGCCAGCGCATCACATATAAACCTTTTGTCTATGTTGATACTAACAATTGTAGGGCAGATTAAAATTTAGCCGAACATCCGTTGTACATGGTTTGAACAACTCCACATTTCCCTTACAGTTGACCGTCAAAGCGTTAAAGATGGCTTATTAGTCATGAGGAATACCTGTAGGAGTTATGATCTGCACCATCAATACTGGACACCGAGCTTCGCAATTTTCCATACCTGTAGTTATTACTGATTTACTAATTTAGCAAAGTCACTGACAAAGTTATGTCCAAAAATTTGTTATGTGGGGTTATGGCTGTATGATACAAAGGAGTAGCTATTAGGCCGAGTACTTTCTCGTATAGTAGAGCGCTGACTAGCAATAAAATTTCGAGACTTGCTTAGATCGGGTTGACGGGATAGTTGAGAATTTTTGGGTGATTTTCTCAGGTTTTGGTTAGAGAAAGACCTTCTTGTAGAGAAAGTTGTGAATCCATTGGTATTACTGGCCTCTCTCATGATTCATAAAAACAAAAATTAATTCTTGCGATTTCTGAATCACCCCAATCGCCAGTAGTTAAATGTACACAAGCCTTTCATCTAATAATGAAAGGCTTGTTTGTTATTGGGTTTCTCAACTTTGACGCCCAACTAACGAAATGCTGCTCAGTTTATTATTTAGTGTTGTAAACTTAGGTATATAATTTCAAGGCTTTACACTTCTATTCTTGGTCGTTTTGATCAGAACTGTTCCCTAAGAGGTAAACATGACGTTTCATTTCCCCCAGAAAATACGCCTGACATCTTGGGTGGCATTATTCGCGCTCATCCTCGGTATGATGGCGCCGATGGTCATCAATGCGAAAGATATTCAGGATACGCCAGAACCCTCTGCTGCCGAAACTTCTATTGATAACTTGAATCGAGAAATTGTGGATTTATCCCAAGGTCTCTCGCAAGCGAGTGGTGATGAGCGCGACGCGCTTCAACTGCAGCTGTTCCAAAAAAATGAAGAGTTAAGAAGTCAGTTAGCATCAGCGATTGAACGTGAAACTATCCCTCGCGACAAATTGATCTCCTTGGTTAAAAAGCAGGAAAAATACTCTGAGGACGCCACAAACTATCTGTCGGAAAAAATAAAGAAAGTCGTTGAAGATTTAAATAAAGCCAAGGATGAAGAGAAACTTGCTCTTGTTAATGATTACCGAGAGTTACAGCATTACCTCGATGTCAGCTTCGATTCAAGTTGGCAAAACCTTGCTTGGCTGAAAGAGTTAGGGGCTCAAAATGAGCGCGCAGAAGCGGAACTAAAGGATAAAGTTGATAAACGTATGCGTTTGCTGTCTGCCTCAATTGAGTACTTGAGCCAGCAAAGTGAAATCATCGGCTCTCAACTTTCGTCAAGCCCTGAATCGGAAAAAGCGTCACTGCAGCTTAGTCAGCTTATTACTAAACAAAGACTGAATATTGCGACGGAAAGCCTACGCAATTTAATTTCGATTGGCGATAAAGTCGGTTTAGAAACGTCCGAATACAAACGCCAAATTTTCGAAGTGACAGGGAATATCACCCATGACTTGCTGAATACCAAAGTAGTGTGGTCAATACTGAGCCATTGGTCCAACTCTGCGCTAGACTGGTTTGCCGAAAATGCGCCGCAGCACATTTTCCAGTTGTTTGTATTTGCGCTGATTTTATTGATCGCTCGTGGGCTCGCGAAGTTAACGCGCAAAGTGGTCAGCAAGGCGGTTTCATCGAAAAACTTAAAACTCTCACACTTGATGCAGGATTTCTTTATCTCAATGTCCGGCAAGTTCGTGTGGGTGATTGGTATCATGGTGGGCCTATCTCAGCTCGGATTGAACCTAGCACCGATCCTAACCGGTTTTGGTATTGCTGGTGTGATTATCGGCTTCGCCTTACAAGACACCTTGTCCAATTTCGCGGCGGGTATGATGTTGCTTATTTATCGCCCATTTGATGTTGGTGACTTTGTGTATGCTGGTGGTGTGGATGGTAAGGTAAGCCATATGAGTTTGGTGAACACCACAATCCGTACGTTTGATAACCAAATTATTATTGTACCTAACAGTAAAATTTGGGGAGATGTGATTAAGAACGTCACACACGAGCGCATTCGCCGTGTGGATATGGTGTTTGGCATTGGCTATGCGGATGACTTGCTGAAAGCCGAGTCAGTGCTGTCTGATATCATTACTTCTCACCCTGCAGTACTTCGTACACCAGAGCCGATGATCAAAGTGCATACGTTAAACACATCATCTGTAGACTTTATTGTTCGTCCTTGGGTAAAAACTGATGATTATTGGGACGTGTATTGGGATGTGACAAAAGAAGTGAAACTGCGCTTTGACCGAGAAGGCATTTCGATTCCTTTCCCACAACAAGATGTGCATTTGCACATGGTAGAGAAGCAAGACGCGTAATCACAGCCACAACAGTACGAAAAGGCACTCTAGTAAAGAGTGCCTTTTTATTTGCATTAAGCGGTGTTTTTACAGTTCGTTAAAGAACGCCAATTTCGGTTCGCATTCTAACAAGTTGTCGATTTGGCTAATCAAAAGAGAAAAGTGTTCTGTTTTACCATGAAGATCGAACGCTTGTTGGTCTTTAAATTGCTCTTGAAAAACGAAGTGGCACGCATTGTCTTTATCTTGGAATAACTGATAACGAACACAACCTTCCTCATTGCGAGTGGGTTCAAGTACTCGGGTGAGCACTGCTTTCAGTTCTTGTTCTTTTCCCGGTTGTGCGTGAAAGGTAGCAGTCAAGTGAATCATGATGTTTACTCTTTTTGTTATAGGTAACGCCCTTGGCGTTGTAAGAACTCAATTTTGTAACCATCAGGATCAGTCACAAAAAAGAACGTTGCCAAATGCTTTTGTTGGTGATCAAAAGCTTTGATGTCACCCGCTTCAATACCGAGAGATTTAATGCGTTTGTGAGTTTGTTCGATGTCCTCTACGCTGACAGCAAGGTGACCGTAGCCTGAGCCGTGAGTGTAAGGCTCAGTTTGATCGTGATTGTGTGTTAGCTCTAATTCAAAGCCAGTTTCTTCGTTGGCTAGATAGGTCAGAGAAAAACCATCAAAGATGTATTGGTCTTTGATTTCTAGCTCAAGTACGTCGCGGTAAAATTGTAGAGAACGGTCCAGATCGCAGACTCGGATCATGGTGTGAATCATTTTTGTCATGGGTACTCCTTGATAGTCCGCATAGGTTAGCGAGTTCAAAAGGAGTCTGGGTAGTACTCTAGTACGACAAATTAGAACATGCTCAATGGCTTACAACTCTGTTGCATAGCCTATGAGGGTTATTGGTAGGTTGGTCAGTGGTTGGTTGTTATTAAGTGTTTAGTTGTGTCAGTGCTTGACGAATCGTCTCTTTAGGCTGGCGAGCGTAAGTGAGACAGGCGCAGCGGAGTAGGGAGGCAAAGTTGTTTACTTCACCATTGTATTCGAGCGCTTCTTGATAGACCGTACTAATAAACTTAGGAACAGTCATGTTTTGAGCGTTAGCAATTTCCTCAAGAATCGTCCAAAAGCTTGCTTCAAGTTTTACACTTGTGGCGTGACCATCAATACGGATAGAGCGGGTGATGAACTGATAGTTGTCTTGGGGCTGTTTAGCAAATATTTCGCACATTTTCTTCATTCATATAATCAAAGACCTATAATTATTGAGGTTTTTTGTTTAAAACGTCAACTATTTTCATGCATAAAAAAACGCTCCCTTACGAGAGCGTTTGAACTTCACGAGTCGTGAAGTAAGTGCAAGCCGATTATTTGATTTGTTGCTTTAAGTACTCACCTAACTGAGAGTGGTGCATGATTTTTGATACTGGAAGGATAGTTTCTGCCGGTCCCCAAGCAAATACGTTGACTGGGGTATGCGTATGAGTACCCGTTCCCCATACTGTGTTTTGCTTTGTTGCATGCTCACGCGCTAGCAAGTTGCCACGGTCGTTGTAAGGAAAGAACGCATCAAAGTCATTGATTGTAGGAACGTTCTCTTCGCTTAAGTATTTGTGTCCAGCGAGTCGGTATGGATTTGGTTTACTTGCTAATACGCGTTCTGCTTGCTCAGGCGTAATCGAAAAAGCGCTATTTGCATTCACAATTTCTGCAAACTTCTCTGGTGTTTGAGCTTTCTTATCAAGCGCTTGGAATTCGCTGATCATACCGTAGTAGCTTTTCTTCTGGTTGTATAAACCATCGAGGATTTCGAACTGACCAAAGTTGAAGTTTGGCGCGTAATCTTGATTTTTGAATGCTTCGCCGTCGCGTTTTTGCGGTTTAGGCAAGTTTGCTGATGAGTAACTAAAGCCGAAAGAACCGGTCTCGTGGTCAGCGGTAACAATGATCAGTGTGTCATCACGGCCTTTTGCCCACTCATAAACCGAGTCTACCGCTTCGTCGAACTTGATCATTTCATGCAGCATCGTACCCGCATCGTTACTGTGGCCAGCCCAGTCAATTTGACCGCCTTCAACCATTAAGAAAAAGCCGTCTTTGTCTTTTGAAAGAATGTCGATTGCTTTGGTGGTCATTTCTTCCAGTGATGGCTGCGTACGTTTTGGATCGTTTTTGCTTTGACTGTAGGCAATACCATCGTTCATGCCAGAGTAAGCAAAAAGTCCAAGTAATTTGTCACCTTTAGCTTGTGTGAGCATATCGCGGCTGAAAGCCAGGTTGTAACCTTGGTCTTGCGCCTCAGTAAGCAAGTTGCGCTCATCTTTACGTTTCGACTTTAGGTAGACATTACCTTCAGTGAGCTTTTCAAGTTGCTCGTATGTCTCTCCCTTGTCGTTTGTCGACTTTGGAATCCAATGACGAAGTCCGCCAGACATCATCACGTCAACGCCAGTTTCTAGCATGTCCGCCGCAATACTGTTTTCTAGAGAACGGTGTGGTTGATGAGCGGCAAATGCGGCTGGCGTTGCATGAGTCATACGTGTATCAGAGACGAGACCCGTAGCCTTACCTTTGCTTTTGGCTTTTTCCAAAATGGTTTCAACGTGGTTGCCTTGGCTATCAATGCCAATGACTTCAGAAGCGGTAGGTATTCCTGTTGCTAGCATCGTTGCGGAGCACGCAGAGTCGACGACAATCGCGTCTTCTGGATTAGTCAGTGATGATCCAATCACACCTTCTTGAGCGAGTTTATACAAAGCGGTAGTTTCGCCTTTGTAAATCGAGTTAGGTGCGTGTTTGGCGTAGGTCTCTAGTAGACCAACTTGTTGAGGCCCCATGCCATCGCCGATCATCAAAATAACGTTTTTGATTTCGGCCGAGAGTGCATTAAAAGAGAGGGTTGATGCTGCCACTGCGGTAACGATTGGAGATACTAAGCGCTTCATTATATTTTCCTTGTTTATTGAAAGCGCTGGCATTAAAACAATGATTTATGACGATTTTGTGTCGGTAATAAAAGTTTAACTAAATTGTCGTCTTTGCTTGGGTTTGTAGAAAAAGTGAATCAACCTCTAACGTTTGTGAATTTAGAAAGAAGAAAGCCCACAAACGTGGGCTTGGATTACGCTTAGGAGTTGAAAGCATGGACTAAAGTTATCCATTCAGTGCCTTCACAAGAAACCTAGTTTAGGGAGCAATAAACGAGTATGCGTTCTAAGGTCATAAGAGCGGTCGAATTGAGGAGTATATAACCTACGTTTACGACATATCGTTCTTTGACGTATCAAATTATGGGCTGCAGTTAGTGATTTATTCAAATAGGATTTATTGTCGTAACGATTATTAGACCAACGCTAATATGATGCCACCGACAGTGAGGGCCGCAGAAAGGTATTGACCCGCAGAGTATGAGCCGTCTTCTTCTTCCTCGATTTTGTCAGGGTGATCCATGCCAAGTGCGCCATGTGTAAAGGACTCCACTTTTTCACCAACAGATTTATCTTCTGCTTCTACTCTCTTACTGTCGTGTTCGATTTGCTGCAGAGCGGCGAGGAGTGCTTTGCCCTCCGTAGACAGTGTCACCTTATTGTGTTCGACTTTTAGCGGCGAAGCGTTGCCTTCCTCTTGTGCAATACTTGTTTGCTTAGAGGCGACAGATTGTTTGGCATAGCTATTAACAGAAGTGCTTCCTACTGGATTCATCGAATACTCCTTGGAACATCGACACTCGGTCACTGAGTGCGGGTAAAAAGCAGTTATATTACTATCGGCGGCAAAGTCTATTTCTGAAGCTATTTGGATAAAAACAGGTCTGCTTTTGCCGCTTCTGGTTTCTATTCGTGATCATTAGCAAAAAATAGACCAGCAGGAAGCAGACCGTTGTCACTCTATGAACTCGGAGCACTGTGATGATGCAACGCAACGACAAGGTAGTAACTTAAATTGAAGACCAGCTACTTACATTGAAGGTCGCTATTGCGCTTAGTGAGGTGTTGATATGCCGCCATGCGGTGAGCATCTTGTACATACCGTACTGGTGGTGCAAGAACCTCTAACTGATAGTCAGTATTATCGGCAAGCACATTATCTGTTGGGCTAATTACAACCACTTTTAAGCTCGGATTGCGGCTTAAGATGGATGTAGCCGTACCTAACCCTTGCTCGGTATGAAACTTACCCGCGACATGAACAACCTGAGCACCTGGTTTGGCGTTTAGGTAGTTAACAATAGACTCTGCCATGGTTTCATCCCAAGTTACTTGAGCTGCAAACTGTTTCTCGGTTTGTTCTGGCTTCCCATGATGCATGGATGCCATAAACTTCTCTTTGTATGGACTACTGGCCGTGTTGATGGATTCTGCAATAAACGTTCGCTGCTCATCATCGAGCTTGTTAACGTAGTCTATCCCCTGACGACCAATACATCGGACAATGCCCTTTGGTGCATTCGCTGCAATCACCGGGAGATTTTTCTGCTTAGCAAACTCAACGAGAGGGCGATAGTCGCTCTCATAATTGGGCCAAGCATTGGCTTGTTTCATCAAGTACTGTTCACCGATTTCCCCACGCAGGTAAGCGTCAACAACAGGTTGTTTGTCGCGGGTAAATTGTTCCATTGATAACGCGAGTGGGCGATCATAAGATGAAAGTTGTTTGAGCATATCGGTTTGAAAGCGATGAACGCCGGCATGTGTGTGCCATTCACCAATAAGAATAACATCTGCTTGTCGCAGCTCTTTTGGTAGTTTGCTTAGAGCGATGTGCTCGCCAGAAGGGGTGTAAAGTTGGTAGTCGTAAAAAGTAGTGACTTCCGCAGAGGTAGGGTGAGAGTTGGTTGATGGAACAGAAGAACAACCAGTAAGTAAGCCAGCAAAGAGCAAGCTTAAAATAGAAAAGCGCATTGAAAAGCCTCCAAAAATGTCCGGATGATATTAATGGAGGCTGAGCAATGAATCAATATAAATGATAACTATTTGCGTTTATTGACTGCCACTATTATTACTGAGTGGACTTTTTGCGATATACGCGCAGCATAAAATCAGCCTCACACTGATAGAGTGTAGCGGACTTCAACTCTTCACGAAGTGCATCGGTTGCTTTCCATGCGAATGGCGTCATTTGCAATAAATCGAATGCGGCCCCGTTCTTCAAATTCATAACATAGTTAAGATGTTGTTGATGCTCTAATTCATATCCTTCAATGTGTTCTGGCTCTTCACTGTGAAGACGAACATCTTGATAAATGCGTTCACGTAGTTGATATAAGTGACGGCTTGCAGGTGTCACCGTGATGACCACACCGTTCTCTTTTACAACGCGCTGAAGCTCTTCTGCCTTGCAAGGGGCATAAATGCGCAAAATAGCATCTAAGGATTCATTCGCGAAAGGAAGCCGATGGCTAGAAGCGACGCTAAAGTGACACTGTGTGTAGCGCTTCGCCGCATAACGAATCGCAACTTTTGAAATGTCCAATCCATATATCGTCGCATCGTCCGTTTGCGTTTGTATCGTTTTCTGCACTTGATCCGTGTAGTAACCCTCGCCGCAACCAATATCTAATAATTGATGATCGGTTCCCTCTGTGTATTTCGCACACAGCTGCGCAACCTCTTGGCGCATTGGGTTGTAGTAATTCCCCTCAAGGAATCGACGACGAGCTTGCATCATCTCTTTATTGTCACCAGGATCTTTAGAACGTTTGTGGTGCGCTGGCATCAAGTTAACGTAGCCTTCTTTCGCTAAGTCAAACTGATGATTGTTTTCGCACTTAAACGTATTTTCATTTAACGCTAGAGTTTGGTGGCATAAAGGGCATTGATAGTTCATGACGATCTCGAACAGAAAGTAGGGCGGCAAATTCTATCAAAAAGCGTGGTCTCAAGTGAAACAAAAAGAGCCGATGGAATCGGCTCTTATTCAGTATTAGTGGAAGAAGTCGACTTGCTCTTTCAAGTTCCGAGCTTGTTGTTGCAGCTCAATGGCACTTTGCGAGGTTTTCGCGCTGGTGTCGCGGCTTTCTCGGTTTAGCTCACTGATAGAATGGGCATTTTCAGCAATTTCTTGGGATACTTGCGCTTGCTCTTCTGAGGTCGCAGCAATGGCGTCGGCTTGAGACGCTATCGACTGGACTTGTACTGCGATGGCCTCTAATGCTGTACCTGCGTCTTGTGCTTTGTCTAAGACCTGATTGGCACTGCGTTGGCTGTCGGTCATCATATTAACTGCATTGTGAGTAGAGCCTTTTAGCTTCTCAATAATTTCAACTACATCCTGAACTGAGCTTTGTGTACGGTGCGCAAGTGTACGCACTTCATCTGCTACAACTGCGAAGCCACGACCTTGCTCACCTGCTCGTGCGGCTTCAATGGCTGCATTCAACGCAAGTAGGTTGGTTTGCTCTGCAATCTCATCAATCATCTTCGTGACGGTTTGAATACTCTCACTATCGCGATTGACTTGCTCGATAGCCGCTGCTGATTGATCCAATTGATCGTTGAGTTGAGCAACATCGATACATACGCCTTCAACAATCGCGAGACCAGATTGACTATCGGTATTCGCTGAGCGTACGTTTTCCGCAATACTTTCGACTTGTTGGGCAACCGATTGAGCAGAAGAGGCCATCTCTTCGATTGCTGTTACCACTTGTTCTACTTCTTCTTGTTGGCGGTCAGCTTGGGTTAAATTGCTATGGGCATCATTGGCAACGCTGGTGGAGTTGCTCTCTACTAAGTCGCTTGTGGAACGGATCTTACCAACAAGTTCATTGAGTTGACTTGCCATACTGGCGACACCCGTATTCAGGTTCGTAATTTCATTTTTTGATGCCTTACGAGACGATGGGACGTTCAAGCTGACCTCGCCGCCCGCCAAGCGAGTCATATAGGAGTTTAGAACGGTCAGAGGTTTTAAGCTGCGATTCAAGAAAAGTGTCAGTACAACAAAAGTAATGATTGCCGCTACCGAAGAAATGATGGCGATAAGTTTAAGTAGTGTATCACTGCCTTTGGTCACTTCTTTGATAAACGTACCACCCAGTAGTTTCCAGTTCCAGCCTGGTACTTCGGTAAACACTAAGTACTTTTCGCCGACTGTTGAGCCGAATTGGTAAGGGTATAGAATTAATCCGCTCTTTTGTTCAAAAATTTTATGGAAAGGCTTATTACCCTCGTAGTCACGAACTTCTGTGATTGAAGGGTCGGTTGCACTTTTGGTCGGATGGAGTAGGTACTTACCAAGATTGTTGTCGTCGTTGTCGACAATGATGGTATAGCCAGTATCGCCCCATTTAATCTCTTCTAGCGCATCGAATAGCGTTTGTGTTGCTTGATCTACGGGCAAACCAATAAACGATAACCCTGCAACTTTTCCTGTTGCATCTTTAATTGGAGAGTAATAGGTAATGTAGCGTTCGCCGTACAACTTTATTTGAGCGTAATATGGCTGACCAGCTTTTAGTTGCTGATAACCTGGGTGGTCGAGACCTAGTGTGGTTCCCACTGCTCGTTGACCTTGAGGATCTTTTAGTGAGGTAGATACTCGAATAAAGTCATCTCCCAAAGGCGCGAATAAAGTCGCGATAGCACCGGTATCACGTGTGAAGCTATCGACCAGCTTTGTGTCGTTAATTAAGCTTTCACTGTATTGAGTGATGTTTGGTATTTCATGACCCATGAAATCAACGGTATAGTTTTCGACATAAACACCGGCAAGGTAACCATTACGAAAAGTGGACTCGAGCACTTTAGCGGTATGCAGATAAGCATCGAATTGGCCAGCAATGGTTTTAGCCATCGACTCTACTTTAGATTGGTGCTCTTTAAGGGTGCTTTCCAATAGAACATCGGAAGCGTTACGGTAAACAAGCACAGCAATACTGCTGAAAGCAATGAATAGACACAAAGTGATAACCAGCTTTAACTGGAATCCGACACTTTGATTTCGGTATCTCTCTAACATAGAACAGTTCCTGATATTTTTATTATTTATGAGTTTTGTATCGGCATGCTATCGGTTTATATGATCGAATTTTTTGATATTTATTAATGAAATAGTCAAAAGTGACTGATAACCAATAAGTTAGTTGAGAGAGGACCATCTAAGTGGGGCTTTTATTACAAAAAAGGCCGGGTATCCCCGACCTTTGAGCTGGTTACAACTACTGCACTGAAATTACAGTGACAAGTTCATGAGTCTCACCTGGCTGGAGCGTTTTACCTTGCTCGATACTTGGAGCGTGAACAGTAGATTCAACACACAGCATGGTTTGGTAACCATCGTCAGCCATATCAGCCATACCTTGTGCACCTTCTGCCCAAGGGTTCCAAAGTACCGCGGAGTTATGACCATGGTTTTCCACGCTTAATGTACGATTCAGTTCCGGATCTTTTACCAAAATTTTCGCTTCTGGTTGCGTGTAAACGCGATCAATGGTGTCTGTGAGTTGCAGAACATCACCACCTTGGCATACCGCATCAGTTTTCAAGCTATCAATGTACTCGGCACCCATGCCTGTCGTTTGTGCTTGCTTAATGTCTCCAACGTTTAGGTAAGTATGTAACGCGCCAGAGAAGGTCCAAGCTTCGTCATCGATGTTCATGACTTTGAGTGTCACTTTTAGCTCATCGCCAACTTCAACCACCAAACGAGCGTCAAACATATGTGGCCAAATATCGTGGATTTCTTCTGTCGGGAACAGAGCAAGTTCAACAATCACGCCGTTATCGTTCTCGCGATGTTCAACCAGCTCCCATTCAGCAGTACGTGCGAAACCATGAGCCGGTGCTGCAATACGCCCAAACCATGGCCAGCAAACGGGAATGCCGCCTCGCAGGGCTTTTTTCCCGTCGAAAATCGCCTTCTCGCTCATCCAAATCAAATCTTCATGACCAGCAGGAGTGAACGAAACAACGTGACCACCATGTAAGGAGATGCCTGCTGTCGCTTTCTCATGAATAACACGTACTACTTTGACCTGATCAATTTCAACGACAGTAACGTTATCAGATAACACGGTTAGAGCTGGGAGAGTTTTTAAATCCATGTGCTGTTTCCTATCATTGGGGAAAATAGGGTTTCGACATCCGTCGCAAATACAATGCAACAGCGCCGAGGTATTCTCTCAAATTCCAGATACAAAAAAGGCGACTCTAGAGCCGCCTTTTCTTTAACGAAGTTATTCGCTAATTGCTAACTATCTAATTACTTAGAGATGTGAGCGATTAGGTCTAGAACTTTGTTTGAGTAACCGATTTCGTTGTCGTACCAAGATACAACTTTAACGAAGTTATCAGTTAGAGCGATACCAGCTTTAGCATCGAATACAGAAGTTTGAACTTCACCGATGAAGTCTTGAGATACTACTGCATCTTCAGTGTAACCTAGAACACCTTTTAGCTCGCCTTCAGAAGCTTCTTTCATTGCTGCACAGATAGCTTCGTAAGATGCGCCTTCTTTTAGGTTAACTGTTAGGTCAACTACAGAAACGTTAGCTGTTGGTACGCGGAAAGCCATACCAGTTAGTTTGCCGTTTAGTTCTGGAAGAACAACGCCTACAGCTTTAGCAGCACCAGTTGAAGATGGGATGATGTTTTGAGAAGCACCACGACCACCGCGCCAGTCTTTAGCAGAAGGACCGTCTACAGTTTTTTGAGTTGCTGTAGTAGCGTGAACTGTAGTCATAAGACCAGATTCGATACCGAACTTGTCGTTAAGAACTTTAGCGATAGGCGCTAGACAGTTAGTAGTACAAGAAGCGTTAGAAACGATGTCTTGACCAGCGTAAGTCGCGTGGTTAACGCCCATTACGAACATTGGAGTAGCGTCTTTTGAAGGACCAGTTAGAACAACTTTCTTCGCGCCAGCTTCGATGTGCTTACGTGCAGTCTCGTCAGTTAGGAAAAGACCAGTTGCTTCTGCAACAACGTCAACACCGATTTCGTCCCACTTAAGGTCCGCTGGGTTGCGCTCTGCAGTAACACGTACAGTTTTACCGTTAACGATTAGGTTACCGCCTTCAACTTCAACAGTACCGTTGAAACGGCCGTGAGTTGAGTCGTACTTAAGCATGTATGCCATGTAATCTACGTCGATAAGGTCGTTGATACCTACAACTTCGATGTCAGCACGCTCTTGCGCTGCACGGAATACGAAACGACCGATACGGCCAAAACCGTTAATACCTACTTTGATAGTCATTATAGTTGCTCCACAACTTAATTTCTGATTAAAGATAACTGGTAGTAAAATTACAGAATCCAGTAAACATCTGCAAGTGATAATCGGACTTAACTTGTTTAAAGTCAAAAAAAAGCGACGCTTTTTTTAACAATTCTTCGCAAATGTTCGTTTTTTAAACTTTTAACTGATTCTTCTGTAGTCCAGTTGGCGTAATATAACTGGTGAGATAAGTGCTCTTATCAAATTAATTACGCATGGTGTCCTGGTGAGAAAGTATGTGCTACAACTGTTAAGAGAAGCAAGTTTTTTGCTAAAAAAGTCAATACCAAAAACAGTAAAGAAGGAGCAGAAAGTCGTGGAACAAAACGGGAAAAAAGTGGCGAGGTCAGATGAGCAGTGGCGTGAGCAACTTTCTGAAGAAGAGTTTCGTGTCTGCCGAGAGCAAGGTACAGAACCGCCTTTCAGCGGTAAACTACTGCATAATAAAGAGACGGGTGTTTATGCTTGTACCTGTTGCAATGCCCCTCTCTTTGTCTCTGATAACAAGTATGACTCTGGCTGTGGTTGGCCAAGTTTTGATGCGCCCATCAATGATCAAGCGGTGCGCTATTTAGAAGATCTGAGTCACGGAATGGTACGTACAGAGATTCGTTGTGCCACATGTGATAGCCATCTAGGGCACGTTTTTGAAGATGGCCCACAGACCACGGGTGAGCGTTTTTGTGTTAATTCAGTGTCGTTAATTTTCAACAAATCAGAACAATAACGACAAAATTGTGCTCGATAGTGTTTTATCCTTTCAATACGATTTGTTGTAAGTAGAAAATAGAGTGTAGTTTGCCCAAAGAAAAACTCCCGCCAATTGCGGGAGTTTTTTCGTTTATATCTCTTTGGGTATCATTGCTGGAGAGTAGTTCCCTCTCTCTATCGCTTTTGCCACCGATTCAGCTAATTCATCTAGCTGCTGATATTGCTCTGCATGACTAAAATTAAACATACGCTTGAGCTGCTTTTCATCAGCAAGCGGGACGTCGAATCTTTTTGCAACCATTGCCCACAGATACGCGCGCTTTTTTTCTCCAAGCCCTTGATGAATGCTTGCCATTGATTTGAGAATGATCGGATTAAGGTTGTCTTCATCCGATAAAGACAACGCTTTATTCAGCAGTATTAACGTTTTCTTGGCATCTCGATTAGTATAGAAAGTAGCTAATGCATATTGCATCTCAGCAGTATTTAACTTGGGTGAGCCTTCCATTTGTAAAAATGCGCGACGAGCTTGGATGTCACCCGTTTGAGACCACAAAAAATACAAAGTAGCGGGGTCTTCTGAGCCTTTTAACTCGTTTACGATGCGTTCTAGCTCATCAATACTGTGTACCAAAGCGTTAAAACGCTGTCTCTTGAGAGCACTTTGATCAATAGGTGTGATCTGAGAGGCGAGTTCTAAGCATTTCCTATATTCAGCGACCAGACCGTATTCGATAATTTGATTGGCTTCTGATGGATATTTCAGTTGCTCAAACCGATGCCATACTAAGTTTGTTCTGGGAACTCGACATTGCCCGTCATCCATATTGAGCTGTTCGCAGCGCAGCTCTGGTGTTTTTTGGCACAACTCTTCGGTTGTCACGTTACCTTCGAAACAGCCCGTTAGTGCGAGACTTGTGAGGCTGAGAAGTAACCAGTGTGTTCTTTTCATGGCTTTGCTTGTGATCCGTTACACCAATTCATTTTCGTATTCTTGACTCAGTTTCTTAACCCGTTATGTTCTGTAAACAGAATGTAATAAGAAGGTACATTATGGACGCAGAACAACTATTACAAGCGATGACTCCAGAAGTTTATGATCGCTTAGTCTATGCAGTAGAAACGGGAAGATGGCCTGAGGGTACAACACTTTCTAAAGAGCAGCGAGATTCGTGTATGCAAGCTGTGATGTTGTATCAATCAAAACATAATACTGATGCGCAGCATATGACGGTTGCAGCCGGCGGTGAAATCAGCTTTAAATCGAAGCAAGAACTTAAAAAACAATTTAGCGGAGAAGAGAGCGACATTGTTCGTGTCAATCCAAACATTGATTAAGTGAACCTTTGATTTTTACAGGGTGTCGTTTACCGCTACCACTTTGACTTTAAAAGAAAAAAGCCCAATCTCTATTGGGCTTTTTAGATCGTAGTAAGCTTGAATTTACAGGCTCATCTCACCACGCAGTACTTGCTGCATTCTCTCTTTCACTTCTTCGTAAGAAAGGTTTTGGCTTAGAAGGTAATGCAGTTTTGCTAGTGCCGCTTCTGGCGTCATGTCAAAGCCGCTGATAACTCCAGAGTCTGCCAGTGCACAACCCGTGGCGTAGCCGCCCATATTCACCTTACCTGCCAAACATTGAGTTAGGTTCACGACAATAACGCCGCGCTCAGAGGCTTCTTTTAGGTGGCCCAGTAGCTCAGGGTTTTGAGGCGCGTTGCCCACACCAAAAGTCAGAAGAATCATCGCATTCACGGGCTGACGAAGCGTGTTTCGGATAACTTCGTGTGAAATGCCTGGGTACATGGTGATCACACCGATTGGTTGTGGTGTGATGTTGTGAACCTTAAATTCACCTTCTGGTTGTGCACCAACGGTTACGCTGTTGCTTACTTGAATATTGATCCCGGCTTCCAGTAGTGGAGGAAGGTTTGGTGAAGTAAAGGCATTAAAACCGTCCGCATGAGATTTTGTGCTGCGGTTACCACGCATCAACTGATTATTGAAGAACAAAGTAACTTCGTTGATCGGGTAGTTTGCGGCAATATGCAGAGCATTCAATAGGTTTGCTTGACCGTCAGAACGCAGCTCTGCGAGAGGGATCTGTGAACCCGTAACAATCACTGGCTTGCCAAGGTTTTCAAGCATGAAAGACAATGCAGATGCTGTGTATGCCATGGTGTCAGTACCATGTAGGATGACGAAACCATCGTATTTGTCATAGTTGTCACGAATATCATCCGCAATCTGCTGCCAGTCGGCAGGCGTCATATCTGATGAGTCAATCAGAGGATCGTATTCGTGGATAGTGTAATCCGGCATTTCAGGACGGTGAAACTCTGGCATGCTTGCTAGTTGCTTTTCCATAAAGCCAGCAACAGGCACATAGCCGTGATCCGATTTTTGCATTCCGATGGTGCCACCGGTGTAAGCGATGTAGATGTGTTTTCTAGTCATCGTTTTTTCTTTCATGTAGGGGAACAGAGGCGGGGATTATATACCTAAATAACCTTGAGATGCGAGGCTATGCGAACAGCATCAGAAAGTCATCTGAGGAGATGTTGAGCGTAATAAAAAGGGCACCTCAAGTAGAGGTACCCTTTGTAATATTAATGAAAAAGCTACTGCACTTGGCAGTTCAAACAAAATGCGTATTGACCTTTAGGATCGTTAAAGCTTTGTAGCAAGCTTGCGTCTTGTTCAAACTGTTGAGCTACGGGTTGAAGACTTTTTGGTAGCAAGCTGGTTGCATCAATACCTAGAGAGACTTTCACCTGTTTCATGAACTCTTGTAAAAATAGTTCAGTGGGAGAAAGCGGTTCTTCTACCCAGTAAATGCCGTAATCGGTCACATTCGCCAGTTTCGCCGCTAGTTCTACGGCATCATCAAAGTCACCCATTTGGTCAACAAGACCAAAGGATAGGGCGTCTTGTCCTGTCCAAACTCGACCTTGAGCGACGTTGTCGACTTCCTCTAGAGACATATCGCGATTCTCGCCAACCAAAGAAATAAAGCGCTTATAACCGTGCTCGATACCTAATTGGAATACTTGAGACGCGCCGTCAGAAAGGCCAGTGGTAATACCGTCACCAGAGAACGGCGATGTGCCAACGCCATCAGTATTAATGCCTAACTTGCTAAAGCCTTTTTCAAACGTGGTGATGACACTAAAAATACCAATGGAACCCGTCAGTGTTGTTGGCTGAGCAACGATCTTGTCTGCGCTCATTGAAATCCAATAACCACCAGAAGCGGCTAAACTCGACATGGATACAACAACTGGCTTGCCTGCTTGTTTCAGTGCTTCTACTTCGTTGCGAATCACTTCAGAGGCAAAGGCACTACCCCCAGGGCTATCTACTCGCAACACGACCGCTTTCACCTTTTCATCATTGCGTGCTTGACGCAACAAGCTTGCGACGGTGTCACCTCCGACAGTACCACGAGGTTGTTGACCATCCATAATCGCGCCACTGGCTAGAACAACGGCGATATCGTGCTGAGGTAGTGTGTAATCAGGGCGAATCGTTGCAAGGTAGTCGTAGTAACCAATCGCGTTGTAGCTGTCTTTGCCGTCACTACCAAACTGCTTTGCAAATAGAGTGCGAATGTCTTGGCGTGTCGCGAGTTCATCAACCAAGCCCAGTTTAACCGCGAGCTGAGCAAGATCACCGTCCACTGACTTCATTTCGTCAATCAGCTCATCCATGGTTGGGTTAAGCACTTTCGCATCAATATTTCGGTTTGTCGTTACGTCATCAACAAAAGCACTCCACAATTGAGTAACCCAGCGTGTTGCAGACTCTTTCGCCGCATCGGACATGTCATCACGAATAAACGGTTCGATAGCGGATTTATAAGTACCTACGCGAAAAACATGAGTAGAAACATCAAGCTTTTCCAATAACGTTTTGTAGTACATTGAATAGGCACTGTAACCTTTAATCAATACGCCGCCATCAGGTGCCAGGTAAACTTTATCAGCGTAACTTGCCAAGTAATATTGGCTTTGGTTGTAGAAATCACCTACGGCGTAAACGGGTTTACCTGACGCTTTAAATTCGTTCAACGCTTTCGCGATGTAACGTAATTTCGTGAGATTTGTTTCTGGCATGTCTCGCAGTGCTAGCACTAATCCAGACACTTTAGGATCGTCTTTCGCGTAGCGAATAGTATCAACGATATCGAAAAGGACGTTTTCTTTCGGTAACTCATTACCCAAAAGGGAACCAGCAAAAGAGTCCATTGGATTTACATAGCGTCTTTGTTCGACAATCGGACCTGAAAGATTCATCACCAATGCCGACTCTTTTTCGACGACGGGTTGACCGTCTCCGGTATAAGTAAAAGCAAAGTAGAAAACGGCAATCATCAGCAAGAAGATCAGGTTTGCCAGTGCGAGTCTGATAAAGGTGATGCTCTTCCATATCCCTTTAAATATCAAACCAATAAATTTGAAGAGTTTTTTCATCTTGTCTCCATAACGAGATAGTTACGCCGAGTCTAACAAAGTATGGGTTCTTATCTCTAAGATCTCAAAAGATAACATTTTTTTAGCTTATCACGACCACTCAACAATTGGCATATTTTCACGCGAGATTGATCGGTGTTACAAAAATGTAAACGCTTGTTTGATTTTTTGGTTGAGCGGGCTTAATCTGGTCAGACCATGATAATAACAATGGATGTTAAGTGATGTCTGCCATGTACCCAAACCTATTAAAGCCACTGGATCTCGGTTTTACACAATTACGAAACCGAGTCCTGATGGGATCAATGCACACGGGCTTAGAAGAGCACAAAGAAGGATTACAGAAGCTCGCGGCTTTCTATGAAGAACGCGTGAAAGGCGGTGTTGGACTGATTGTAACCGGAGGTTTTTCTCCTAACTTACGCGGTCGTTTGCACCCATTGAGTGCTGAGTTCAGCAAGCCAAAGCATGCCAAGGCCCACAAAGTTGTGACAGAAGCGGTGCACAAGCACGGTGGCAAAATTGCCCTACAAATTCTCCATGCTGGGCGTTATGCCATGCATCCATTCTCGCAAAGTGCGTCTGGCATTAAAGCGCCAATTGCAAAGTTTGCTCCGAGTGAAATGAGCGACCGCCAGATTAAGAAAACCATTGATGCCTTTGCGAACAGCGCTGAGTTGGCCCAGCTTGCTGGTTATGATGGCGTCGAGTTAATGGGCTCGGAAGGTTACCTGATAAACCAATTCTTATGTAAGCGCACGAACATGCGTTACGACGAATGGGGTGGCAGTTACAAAAAACGTATGCGTTTTCCGCTAGAAATTGTCAAAGCGGTTCGTAAGGCGGTGGGTGACAAGTTCATCATCATTTTCCGTCTCTCTATGCTGGATCTTGTCGAGCAGGGCAGCACTTTTGAAGACGTTATCGAATTGGCGAAAGCACTTGAAGAGGCTGGCGTCACGATTATTAACACTGGCATTGGTTGGCACGAGGCTCGAATTCCTACCATTGCGACTCAAGTACCACGCGGTGCGTTTACGTGGGTTACGGAAAAAGTTAAGCCTCACGTTTCGGTTCCTATCATCACTTGTAACCGAATAAATACGCCAGACGAAGCAGAACGTATTCTATCTTCAGGTCATGCTGACATGGTTTCGATGGCGCGCCCATTCTTGGCCGATCCTTACTTTGTTGCTAAAGCCGAACAGGAAAAAGCGCAGCTTATCAATACGTGTATTGGTTGTAATCAGGCGTGTCTAGATAACGTGTTTAAAGGTAAGCGCGCCAGTTGCTTAGTGAACCCACTTGCGTGCTATGAAACCGAAATTGTTGTTGAACCAGCCTTTAAGAAGAAAAACATTGCCGTTGTCGGAGCAGGTCCGGCGGGCTTGGCTTGTGCGACTACACTGGCTGAACGTGGCCATAAGGTTGATTTGTTCGAAAAGAACGACCGCATCGGCGGTCAGTTCCGTCTTGCGATGCAGATCCCTGGTAAGGAGGAGTTTCGAGAGACGATACGATATTTCGCTAACCGTATTGATGAAACAGGCGTGAATCTGCACTTATCGACGGAAGCGAACTATGACTTACTCACAGAATACGATGAGATAGTGATGGCATCGGGTGTTGAGCCACGTAAAATCAATATTGATGGAATTGATAACCCAGAGAAAGTCGTCGACTATCAAACACTCATTCGAGACAAAACGCCAGTCGGTGAGAAAGTGGCTATCGTTGGTGCTGGTGGTATTGGCGTAGATGTCGCGACCATGCTCACAGAGCCAGTTGGACAAACGTTGGATGACTGGTTGCATGAATGGGGAATCGACAAAGAGATGTCTCAACCGGGTGGTTTATACCCTTACCCTGATGCGGTCAGCGATAAAGAAGTCTGGGTGCTTCAGCGTCGTAAAGGTCGTGTAGGTAAAGGTCCGGGTAAAACAACAGGTTGGATCCATAAACGTACCCTTGAAAAACGGGGCGTACATTTAGTTGGTGGCGTGTCTTACGATAAAATTGATGATCAAGGTTTGCACATTCATGTAGATGGAAAAGAACAATTATTGAACGCGGACAAAGTCGTCATTTGTGCGGGGCAAGAGTCTGTTCGTCCATTTGAAGATAAATGGTCTGAACTTGGAGAGAAGATTCATATCATTGGCGGAGCTGACCATGCGGGTGAACTTGATGCTGTGCGTGCGATTCGTCAAGGCGTTAAATTGGCGGTAAAACTCTAGTCTTTCAAGGTGTGTTTACTATGAAAGCTGCGCTTTGAGCGCAGCTTTTTTGTATAGAACTAGTCACTGATTTCTGGCAGTTGTTTGGCCATTACCACGCCAGAAAGAGTAATAAAAGAGAACACTAACACCACAGCTGAAAGGCTCAAAAAGTTCGACATGACACCAAGAGAACTCATTAGAAGCAGCATTATCCCAACCACCGTGTTACTCACGGCTACATAGCTTGTCCGTTTGTCACCTTCTGCGATATCAACTAAGTAGGTTTTTCGTCCGACTCGTATTCCGTCGTGGGCAATGCACACACAAAAGTAGAGCAGAGGAATCACGAATAGGAAGCTTGTGCTGGCGATTATCCAAGTATCGTAAACAAATAAAACAACGCCAAGTAGCGCGCTCATCGTTGCGCCGATGACCATAACACTGCGGCTAGATCGATCGGACATTCTTCCCCAGAAAGGACCTGACACAAAGGAGGCTAAGCCACTCGCAAACATAAAGAGAGCTAGCACCCAGAGCTGTCCACCCAGAGATTGCTGTGCCAGCACAACGTAGTACGGTGCACTCAGCGCAGAACATAAAAATAGTGTCCGCGTGATAACGAATCGACGAAAGGTCACGTCTGTCTTAAGTAACGCGAGTTGTTTAAATGCTTCGAGGACGCCATTTCGACCACCGTCTACCTCACCGGCATACTCATTAATTCGCGCATAGACTAATGCCGCGATGAGCCATATGACGCCCGCTAAGCCTAAACTCAGACCGTAAAAGCGCTCTGTCGGCTCTACATCCCATAACCAGGCTAGTGCCAGAAGGCTAGCGAAAAGTAGTGTAACAAGGCCAGCAGCGCTTGAAGACCAGCCGTTGACTTGACCTCGTTGGTTTTTAGGGATGGTTTTGCCCAACACATCTTTTGATGCGACGGAATTTAAACCGCGTGAGAGGCTGAAGATCACAAGACATGCAATTACACCATAACCCGCAGCAGCTCCTGTCAGAGTTAATGCGACCACTCCGATTGCAAATATGGAAAGAGCCTGCAAGATGCTGCCAATTACCCAGACCCATTTTCTTACTGGAATGCGTCGGATGTAGTGCGCGATGCTAAGTTGTGGGATAAGGGAACCTGATTCACGAATAGGAACGAGCCAACCAATTAAGTAAACCGGTGCCCCGAGGCTTTGTAGTATCCACGGCAACGTGACTTTGGGATTGATTAACGCATCGCCGACCTTCGTTAAAAACTGAGCAAGAATGATTTTAAGAAAGTTGCCGGGAACTTGATGACAAGCTGATTCAGGAATCGCCTTACAGGCACGGGCATCTTCGTCATTAACGATCTTTTCGTAAATGCTGTTTTGTTTGTCCTTGTTCATCAACCTGCCTATGTTCAACTTATTCATTTCGCGAATAAATTAACATTAAATCCAGTTTGATGTTAAGTGAAGCACGTTATCAAGCCCACAGAAAACCGGTTGTTATTCGTAGGAACAGATTGTGCTAAAGTGGCGTAAACAAAATAACAACGATATTCGATAAGGATTCTTTCATGGACGCTCTCGATCTTTTGCTCAATCGCCGATCTATCGCGAAGTTATCTGCGCCTGCACCAGAAGGTAAAGCGCTTGAGAACATCATTCGTGCAGGCCTTCGTGCGCCTGACCATGCGGGATTAACCCCTTGGCGTTTCGTTATCGCACAGGGCGATGGTTTGAAAAAACTGTCAGATATCTTGGTAAAAGCGGCAGAAGCTGAAAATAGTGATGAAGCGGTGGTCGAAAAGGTGAAAAATGCGCCATTTCGTGCGCCAATGGTGATCACGGTGATTGCTAAAGTAACGGAACATGAGAAAGTGCCTGCACTAGAGCAACACTTATCTGCGGGATGTGCCGTACAATCCATGCAGATGGCAGCGGTAGCGCAAGGCTTTCAAGGATTTTGGCGCTCAGGTAAGTGGATGTTCCATCCAGAAGTTCATCAAGCGTTTGGTTTAGAAGGTGACGATGAGATTGTTGGTTTCTTGTACCTAGGTACGCCTGGTTGCACACCGATGAAAGTTCCTGAGCGTGACCTTTCTCAGTTTGTTGAATTTCTATAACTGAAAACTTAAACAAACTTGACTGTTTATTTATACAGTTTTTCTTGATTTATTAGGGCTACATTCGTTAATGTGGCCCTAATTATATTTATTTCCAAAACGTTATGTCTCGTCTGTTTATTGCTGAAAAACCAAGCTTAGGCCGTGCGATTGCCGCAGCACTGCCAAACCCTCAAAAGAAAGATCAAGGATTCATCCGCTGTGGGAACGGGGATATCGTTACTTGGTGTATCGGCCATTTGCTCGAACAAGTCGAACCTGACGCTTACGATGAGCGTTATAAAAAGTGGAATATGGCAGATTTACCAATTGTTCCGCAGCAATGGCAGCTCAGACCGAGGAAAAGCGCAAGTAAGCAATTAACAGTGATTCGCAAATTGCTCAAAGAAGCTAACGAAGTCATTCATGCAGGAGACCCTGACCGCGAGGGTCAGCTGTTAGTTGATGAAGTTCTCGACTATTGCAAGTTATCTAAAACCAAGAAGGAATCCACACAGCGTTTGCTGATTTCCGACTTGAACTTACCTGCGGTTAAACGTGCACTCAGTTCTATGCGCAGTAATCGAGAGTTTATCCCACTTTCAGTTTCTGCATTGGCTCGCTCTCGGGCTGATTGGCTGTATGGTATGAACATGTCTCGTGCTTATACCTTGCTTGGTCAAAAAGCAGGGTATCAAGGTGTTCTCTCGGTAGGGCGAGTGCAAACGCCAGTTCTTGGCTTAGTGGTGCGTCGTGATGAGGAAATCGAAAACTTTGTCCCGAAGGACTATTTTACCCTACATGCTCTGATTCCGTATCAAGATGCCAATGGTACTTTTGATATTCGTGCTCGTTGGAAGCCAAGTGAGGCATGCAAGCCTTGGCAGGATGAAGAAGGGCGAGTGTTAAACCGTAAGTTAGTGGAAAACGTTGCAAACCGCATTGCAAATCAACCCGCGAAAGTGACGGAGTCGGAACAAAAGCAAACCAAGCAATCCGCACCACTACCTTATTCATTATCTGCTTTACAGATCGATGCAGCGAAGCGCTATGGTATGAGTGCGCAACAAGTACTAGATACTTGTCAGGCATTGTATGAAAAGCACAAGCTGATCACTTATCCACGTTCAGATTGTCGCTATTTACCGATGGAACACTACTCACAAGCAGGGACGGTGACAACAGCTATTGCGAATAACGCAAAAGAGCTGCAAGGTGCCGTTCAGGGAGCAGACTTAACATTAAAGTCCAAAGCTTGGAATGATAAAAAAGTGGATGCGCACCATGCGATTATCCCTACACCAAAACAAGCTAATGTGAATTCGCTTTCGGGTAATGAGATGAAAGTGTATCAATTGATTGCGCGCCAGTATCTCATGCAGTTTTATCCGGCGGCGGTTTACGCAGAAGCGAAATTGGTTTTCGATATCGCTGGTGGTACGTTTATCGCGAAAGGTCGTCAGTTAGTTTCGCCGGGTTGGAAAGCGCTAATGGGCAAAACTGACAAGGAAGATGAAGGTATTGATGCCGTTCCACCGTTACCCGAAGGCACCGTGTTAACTTGTCGTGAAGGGGAAATAAAAGACCGAAAAACCGAGCCACCAAAGCACTTTACCGAAGCATCGCTGTTGCAAGCGATGACCGGGATCGCCCGTTACGTTGCGGATAAAGAACTGAAAAAAATCCTTCGTGATACTGATGGGCTAGGTACGGAAGCGACTCGCGCTGGTATTTTGGACACGCTGTTCAAACGCCAACTGCTCACGCGTCAAGGTAAATCAATTCTCAGCTCTCCTGCGGGAAGAGGTCTCATTCATGCCTTGCCACAGGATTCAACGTACCCAGATATGACGGCTCATTGGGAGCACCAGTTACAAGGTATGGCAGAGAGAAATCAGGCATATCAGCCGTTTATGCAAGCACTAGAGCAACGCATTGATGGTTTGATGGCACAAGTAAAAGCAGGGCCGATCCCTGATTCATTACGTCATCTACCCAAGGTGGAACGTCCAGCGTTTAAACGTAAAAAGCGTAGTTATTCAAAGAGTGGTGGCGCGGCTAAATCTCGTGCAACCAAAGGTAAGCGGGCATAGGACAAGCGCGGCGTAATTAAACACCGCGCATGCTTGAAAATAGATTACTCGAACAGGTCACCGTGGTTTTGGATCGCGCCTCTTACTTCTCCTTGAGTTAACACGCGTTTGTCCAGTACCTCTTTCACCTGCTTGCCCAAGTCAACTAATGTATCTCGATTCGCTTGAGTTTGGCGTTTACCAGCACTTCTCAAGCAGTAGTTTAGCTCGTGCTCTTCGCTAAAATTAACCAAATCCCTATCTGCTGCCATCGTGCCTTCTCCTTAATTGTTCTACTTTTTCATAAGTCTGGATTGGATATAGATAAATTCAAGTTAGATTGCGCGAATTATGCTGGTAGATCGCCGATGAACATTATGTTTGCCAACCAAGTCACGATTATGAAGCCTAGCTTAGGTGTTATTTGGTTTATTGATGGTTGTTTCTTAACGCCGCTACCAAGGTAGCTCAGTACCATCGTAGTTAATAAATCGACCTGAAAGTTGCGGTGTACTCAGCTCTATCACGTTCGCTAGGCCCTGCGCGGAGGTTTGCGTATCGATCAATGCATTTGGCCCGCCCATTGCCGTTTTTACCCAACCAGGATGAAGCGCTAAAACGGTAAATCCTTCAGGTGTTAAATCATTACTCAAGCTTTTAACAACCGAGTTTAGCGCCGCTTTCGATGAACGATAAATATAACCGCCACCGGACGTATTTTCGGTCATGCTCCCCACTTTTGATGAGATACAAGCAATCTTTTTCATCTTGCCTTGTTGTAAGCGAGGGTAACAGTGCTCAACCAGTTTTAACGGTGCAATGGTGTTTACTTCGAAGACTTTACGCCATTCTTCTACGTCAGTGTTTCCAAAGCCATATCCCTTGGGGCCGTAATATCCTGCATTGTTAATGAGTAAGTCGATGGCGGGGAGCTTATCTGCAAGCAGAGCGACTTGTTCGTAGTGAGTAACATCCAGTTCGTGCAAAACTAGATTGCTGTAATGTGAGGCTAGAGTTTGTAGTTCAGAACTGTTCTCTAAGGAACGGCTAGTAGCGTGTACTTGATGGCCTTGCTTCAGGTACAGCTCAGTTAAGCTAAGGCCAATGCCGCGATTTGCTCCGGTAATAAAGACGGTTTGACTCATACAAACACCTATATTTTTTTGATTTCAGTTGAAAGTCATTGTGTTAGCTAAGCGCAATAAAATCAACCAGCCACCACGCACCAACAACGAAAGATGAAAATAGGGACAGAGCACAAAGAGAGCCAAACAGTGCGCCGAGAATAGCAAAGAAAGTAGAATTCATATGTATATTAAATTTAATTAATATTGAAAATCATTATCAATTAAATTGCATTTTATTCAACCCTTGAAGTTGATACTATTTCGTTACCATTGTTATTAAGAATTTCTCATGCTGCCATTTATCTACCACCCGATTTATTCTCAACTTGAGTTGCCAGAGGGGCATCGTTACCCAATTATGAAGTACCAGTACCTCTATGAATCGGTATTGGTACATATGGAGAAAGATAACTGGAAAGAACACGTGCAGTTTTTCCAGCCAGAAGCATTAACTGTTGAGGAAGTAAAACGTGTTCATGACCAGGAATACGTCGACTTACTTGTGAATGGAAACATGCCAGCTGCGAAGATGCGCCGAATAGGTTTTCCTTGGAGTGAGTCTCTCATTACCAGAACGCTAACTTCAGCAGCGGGCACGGCTTTGACCGCAAATAAAGCACTTGAGTATGGTGTTGCCATTCATTTGAGTGGCGGGTATCACCACGCACACAAAGAGTTTGGCAGTGGTTTTTGTTTATTTAATGACTTAGTGATCGCGGCCAGGCAAGCGCTCGAAGTCGAACATGTCGATAAAGTATTGATCATTGATAGTGATGTTCACCATGGGGATGGAACAGCAACTTTGTGTCACGATGAGCCAGATATCATCACGCTTTCTTTCCACTGTGACAAAAACTTCCCGGCTAGAAAGCCTCAGTCTGATCTAGATGTGCCTTTGGTGCGAGGAACAGGTGATGAGGGGTTTTTAATAGCGTTTAAGGAAGTGGTCGATATGGCGCTTAATCTTCATCGTCCTGATTTGGTTGTCTACGATGCTGGTGTTGATATACATCAAGACGATGAGCTTGGATATTTTGATGTGTCGACGCAAGGGATTTTAGAGCGTGATAGATTTTTAATGCAAACAATGAAATCGCGAGGTATCCCTGTCGCAGCTGTCGTCGGAGGTGGATATCGAACGAATCATTCAGACCTCGTCCCAATCCATTTACAGCTCATTAATGCCGCTAAAGAAGTTTTTGTTGGTAAGTAAATACAACTAGACGTGAGTATCAACCTGATTCATAACGGGACACTGGAACGAAAAGGGCGCTAATTTTCTAATGGGTTCTTTCTGAATGTGGCGATTGCTTGGCTTGTATTCAAGGAGGGATTTGTACAAATCTTTTCAAATCTGGATATACGAAAAAGCCCGCTAATTTCTTAGCGGGCTTTTTCTAAATGTGGCGGAGAGATAGGGATTTGAACCCTAGATACGCTATTAACGTATGCCGGTTTTCAAGACCGGTGCTTTCAACCACTCAGCCATCTCTCCGTTGTTGAGGCGCATAATATAAGGCTTTGAAAATGTTGTAAACCCCTAGTTGAACTGATTGGATGTTTACTGCGCAAATTTGTGGTTTGTGTTGTTTAAATAAACAAAAACTCCCCAAAAAGGGGAGTTTGAATAGTATATGGATTGCTAGGTATTAATCGTTTTTAGAATAAAAACGCTGTAACTCAGTTAAACCTTGCATCAAAACTGGCAACTTCGGTGCATCATCTCGAAGTCGTTTGTAATTTCTGTCATACAACTTGTAGTTGCCAAACTTATCGATCACTGTGGTTTGTGAGCTAGTAATTAAGGCAAGCTCACGAGTGTCACCCGCTAGGATCCAACGGCGACGACTTTCGTCAAATAGGTTACGACCACTACTGTAATCATATGGGTTGGAAGATACACCGAGCATATCCTGCAACAGCGTGACCGAAAGGTCCAAGTGGCTTGTGCTGTGATTAAATTCACCAGCCAACATTCCTGGCCATTGGATTACCATAGGAACTTGTAACTGATAACGGCTGTAGTTGCTGTTTGCGCCCCAGCTGTTCGTATTGGTTTCGTTAAACTCACTACCGTGATTAGAAGTGATAATCACGATGGTGTTTGTCAATAGTCCATTTTTTTCAAGCTCATCAATAATACTAGCGACGGTTTTATCCGCTGATTTCACCGCATATTCATAAGCTTTTTTGAAGCGATCACTTGCGGACATTTCTTCGTCATTATTTGAAGGGATCGATTCAAAATTATCAACGGTGGTGACTTCGATGTAACTAAACCATGGTTGACTCGCTTTCTCTGTTAACCATGTATTCCAGTTCGCGATAGATTGCTTATCGGTATGAGCTTGTGTGCCATCGAGGTCTTCCGCTAGTTTTAAGTCGCGGAAAATAATCTCTGAGTAGAGATCATCTTCAAACCCGCTGCCACTGAATAAGCCGAAGTTGTAACCCTGATCTTTCAGTACATCGAGTAACACTGGCGAAGCACCTTGCGCCTTGATGCTTGAGGCGTAACTGGTTGGTAAGCCGTAGAACAAACCAAAAGCCCCGTAAGTATCATTACTTGAACTGTAATGATTACGGAAGTTCTGATTGTTTTCGGCAAACTCATAGAGGTTAGGCATCTCTTCTGGATTCAGCGCGTCTGCACGCAGGTTATTTACGCTGATCATCAACACGTTGAGCTTATTGACTCGACGGTTAAACTCTAGCTTTTCTAGAGGGTAATTGACTAACTCTACGTTGCCTTCATTTTCCGCTAAGCGTTTTAGGTATTCCTCACGGTCAAGTAGACCATGTTTTTCCATAAAGCTCTTCGCCGTCATCGGGTAAGACAATGGGAAGTTTGAACGCTGACTGGTAATTGGGTTGTAGAAGTATGCATCTGCCCAAATATAAACCAAATGGCTGGTCATAAAACTGAGGAAAAATACAGCTGCTAGAGGACGTCCTACGTGCTTATGAGAAAGTTTGCGCTGTTTTCGCCATACCCATTCGGATAGAGCGAGCTGAATAAGGAAGATCAGCGGCATTACAACAAACAGATGTTGTAGATCAGTGCTGAGTGCACTTTTATCTTCGCTGAATAGTAACTCCCAAACGACAGGAGTTAAGTGCAAATTGATCGACTGATACGCTTGGGTATCAATCAATAATATGGTTTGCCCAACGGTCGCGAAAATCACTGCCACCAAACGGAACAATTTCCGCGATGGCAGGATAAACGTTAACGGGAATAGAACGAGCAAGTAAAGCGCGAAAACTAGAAAGCCAAAGTGACCAACCCAAGAAACCGCCAGATAAAACTGACCAAGTAACGTCTCGGGCCAAGGAGACTGAACAATGTAGCGTGTGCCTATCAACATCGATGCGACGATATTGAAGAATGCAAACCAGTGACCCCAACCAACCAGTCGAGATACACGTTCGCCGTATGAGTTTCCGCTGTCTACCATGTATGTGTTCTATTGTCCGTTATTAGTGTGTTTTTGGTGTTTCTAAAGAAGACATCAGCGCCTGAGCAAATTTTTCAGCAATCGCTTTGCGTTGTGAAGCAGCAACACGTTGATTTAAGACATTGGTTGCGATATTTCCGGCAATCATTAGCGTCAACTCAGGAGAAGCAGCGTGTTTTTCAAGAACTGTTGCTACTTCAGCAAGAATTTTCTCTACTTGCTCGTCAGTATATTTAGATGTAATCGGCATAAAGACTCTAATAATGATAGTAAAAGCGGCTTATGATAACCTACAATGCCCATCAACTAAAACCTTGTAGCAAGATAAAATCACTATGAGCCTTCATCTTTCAAACGTTATTCTGCATCAACTGTGCAAAAACGATCAGGACGAGCTAGTTGTAAACTTTCGTCCAGCATCATTAGAGAACGATGCATCTACTGAAAACTTAGTCGCTGAGCTTCACCGAGTATTCCATTCTAAAGCTGGTAAAGGTTTTGGATCTTTCCAGTCAGACAGCGAATTTCAATTTTGGCTTCAAGAAATGCGCAAAGGAGAGCGAGATTTTTACGACTTCTCACAAATTAGTGCAAATCGCTTGAAAGAAGAGTTGATTAAGTACCCATTTGCGGATGAAGGTATTTTGGTTTTCGCTGAGTATCAGAGTTTAGCAACGGACTACTTGTTCATCGGTATCTTACCAATGAACCAAAGTTTAAAAGTGACCGAAGGTTTGGACATCAGTGCGACGGATTACCTAGATATCACCAAAATGGATATTGCGGCACGCATTGACTTGTCGAGCTACGACACTGACAAGGAATCTAATCGTTACTTGCAATACATCAAGGGACGCGTTGGCCGTAAAGTGGCGGATTTCTTCCTAGATTTCCTGCAAGCGGACATCGGCTTAGATACGAAACAACAAAACTTAGTGTTGATGCAGGCAGTGGATGATTTTTGTGCTGACTCGAAGCTAGAAAAGCAAGAAGTGAAAGAGTACAAGAAACAAGTTTACGATTACTGCAATGAGCAAATTAAATCCGGTGATGAGGTTCAAATCTCAGAGCTTTCTGGAGAGCTTCCTCCAAGCCAAGATGGCACAAGCTTTATGGATTTCACCAAAGAGCAAGGGTACGAACTTGAAGAATCTTTCCCAGGTGACCGTGCGACGGTTCGCAAACTGACTAAATTTGTTGGCGCTGGTGGTGGCTTGAATATTAGCTTTGATAGCCTATTGCTTGGCGAGCGTATTTTTTATGACCCAGAGACGGATACCTTAACGATTAAAGGTACGCCACCAAATCTAAAAGATCAGTTGAGTCGCAACTAAAACCATATCGTCAAATTAAGAGAGCCAATGGCTCTCTTTTTTTATGTGAATAAGAAACATCCATAGTATATGCTTGTAATTAATGGAGATATGCGAGGGGCGAGTGTTGCTGAAGCTAAAAGAAGGAATGAGGCGGTTTGTTTGGTTCTGGTTCGTTTTATGGTGTGTTTTAGCGCTAGGGATTTGGTTGCAAGCCAAACAAACGATTCAAACCATTTCAACAGTGAATGAGCTAGGAAGCAAAGTCGAAGAAGTCAGACATTTTTTTAACTTCGATCTGCCTTATCGTGTTAAGCACGTCGACCAAGTTTCACTAAAACTTCAGTTAGCCTATGCAGTTCGCTTACAGCTTGAAAGTGAGTTTTCTGAAGGAAAAATCACACCAGATATTACTCAATTGCTTTATGCGACCGATCGATTTTTAGAAAGTGCTCGAGCCTTTGTAGGGAGTGACAGTGAGCTTGTATCATTGGCTGAACAGTTGCGAAGAAGCCGCTCCCGAGATGAAAACTCTGAGCAAATTCAATCAATGTACTATCGCTTAGGCGCACTTGTTTTGGAGTCTATTTTTAGTGACTCAGCAACGAATAGCGATACTTATCGTGATTTAGACCGACTCTTTATCGAGTCGGACACGCTTTCTCCTCAAGAGCGAAGTGCTTTTCAGCGTCAACTTGCCCAGACTTCAAGCGCGCTATCTGCCAAGGCGCAAGGCAGCTATCTAGTTAATCAACTGCTTAATCCTGATTTCCCGAACCAGTTGACTTCGATAAATGACCAGTTGGAACAAAAGTTGATGACCTTTGTTACTTGGTTGTCAGTAATCAGTGGTTTATTTCTTTCTCTTTTTTCATGGGGGCTTTTCTCCCAAAGAACCGTTCAGCCGCTAATACCATCAAGAGCAGAAGATAAAGAGTCTGAGCAAGCTGATGGGTCTTACGTTGTTTTTTCTGCTCAGTCTGAAAGCGCTCAAAACGGCCAAGTTAACGAACAGAGTCATAATGAGCCTAACACATCACAAGTGGAAGTCGTGGAACGTGAGCCGTATATAGATATCAATAAGATGCTGGACTCGCTATCGGGAGATGAAAGCGCGGTGCGAATGTTACTTGAAGTCTTTATTCAGGATCACTCTGGCGATGGTTCAAAAATGCATCGGCTATTAGAAGAGGATAAAGAGCAAGCGCAAAGAGCGGCTCATAGTCTTAAAGGGGTCTCGGGAAGTTTAGGGGCAATGCCATTGCACTGCATTTCGGGTGATATTGAACTGTTGATTAAACAAGGGCAAAAAGTGCCGGAAGAGAAACTGACACGTTTAGATGATGTCCTAAAGCAAACCATACTTTTCGCTAACCACGTTCTCAATAGTGAAAAGATACAAGAAGCGCTAACAGATTGATATTGCTCTGACTTACAATCATCAGAGTTGGGGTATTAAAGGCCCGAACTATATGACTTAGTTCGCTTTATTCCTGTTCCATACAATTTGTTAAAGGTACTTTCATGTCCGTTCGTCGATTGTCTTCAATGATGTTGATAGGGTTGGTTGTGATGCTTTCAGGGTGCTCCCTGTTAGAAGTGAAAATCGAGAGTCAAACCGTCCCTCTTACCAAACAAGAGCTTAATATGCGTCTCCTGACTCGTGAGTATGCGCAACAGTTTTTTGCTCAGGTAGAGCAAGCTGCTGATGCATTGCACGATCAATATGAGCCGCATGATAAAGTCCATCAATCTTATATTTTGCTTTGGAAGATAAATGCTGAAGAAGGTCTTCAAGCAGCAGCATACCAAGTCTCGCCAATGGCAGCACTGATTGATACTTGGACTTTTACGCTACAGATGGATCAATTCTTTACGACTGGCCTTGGTCATGAACTGTTTGCGACAGAGGAGGCAAAGTTAGTTTCTGCTCACTTAGCGAAAGAGGTGGATAAACTGGCTCAATCTCTGTTGAAACAAGAAGCGTACATCAAGACACAAGCGTTTGTTGCAGAGTTCGTTAAGCAACATCCATTCGCGGACTTAAGTATGATCAGGACGCCAGCTTACCGTGGGTGGTTAGATGCGAATCAAATTAGCGAGGAAGAGGCAGTGACTACGCTAGGTACAATGCCAGAAGCATTAGGTGATGTCTCGGATCGTCTAAGCCTTGTATCAGAACAGACCCCCAAAATTATGACTTGGAAGGCGCAGTTATTAGCATTAAATAGCTCTGCCAGCATCGAAAAAGTTAATGCTGCGCTAAATAGCTTACAAGTTACGGCGGATTCGATGAAGGACTTTATTGATAACAATCCAGAGTACATGCGCTATTTGGCAGAGCAAATGGCGGTAGAGTTACAACCTTTGGTTGACGATATTGACCAAAAAACGCAAGCGCGTTTATCTCAATTGGGTGAGGAGCGCCAAGCTTTAGAGTTGATGGTAGCCAGAGAGCGCCAAGAAATCGCGCAGATCATTACCCATGAGCGTGAGAAATTTGCTCAAGATATGGACCGAGTCTCTCAGGAAGTGGTCAGTTTAGCGATGACTAAGCTGATTGAGCTCGTTAAAAGTACCATTATCTACTTCATCTTGTTCATTGCCGTTATATTCTTTGCACCACTTGGCTTGGGCTATTGGTTTGGTAAGCGTGCAGCAGTGAAAGCGCAAGTCAAACAAAGTTAACGTTTGGTTGAGATATAAAAAAGAGCGCTCATGCGCTCTTTTTCTTTGTCTCTCACTCGGAAGAGAGATTCTTCCTATCTATGCGAACTTAAGCGGTTTGCTGCTTCAGTTCGCCTTCTGCTTGTTCAACTGCTTCCGCCGTTGGCTCGCATTTATCAACAAACCAACCCATGTAGGAACTGATGATGGTCACAATGATACATACAAAACTTAGCCACATGAACGGTGCATAAGACAGTGTCGCAACACCCAGAATACTTGCCATGTAGATACCGTTGTCACTCCATGGAACCATACCAGATGTTAATGTGCCGCCGAACTCTGCGTTACGAGACAAGTTCTTACGTTTGTAGCCTAGGCGATCGTAGTTCTTCGCACAGATTTTTGGTGTCAGGATAAGTGAAACGTACATCGCTGAACCAAATACGTTCCCCATAAAGGCTGTACCGATTGTACTTGTTGCCAGTGAACCTGCACTTTGAACGCGTTTTTCAAACAGCTTAGCGATAGTTTCTAACACCCCCACTTTATCTAGTAGACCACCAAAACCAAGGCCGAATACGATAACTGCTACTGAGCCAAGCATTGAAGACATGCCGCCACGGTTAAGAATGGAGTCAATGAAATCTACGCCTGAAGAAATCGCAAACGGAGCCCAAGCGGTGTTGAACGCGGTTAGGAAGTCCACATCTTGAATCATTACTGCCCAAATAATACCGAGCAGAGAACCAAAACTGATCACTGGGAATGAAGGCATACGCATTGCTAGAAGTGACAATACGATGATCACAGGAACAAATGAGTAAGGGGTGATGTAGAATTGCTGCTCCATCGCTTTAATTACAGAGTCTACCTGGCTCATGTCAACTTGACCTGCGTAGTGGAAGCCAAATGCAGTAAACATAATGCCTGTAATAATATAGCTAATGAGTGCGATCGGCAGCATGCCTTTAATATGTTCCATCACTTCAACGTTAGACATCGATGAAGCAAGAATCACAGAATCTGATAGAGGCGACATTTTGTCACCAAAGTAACAACCTGAAAGCACCGCACCAGCTGTAATTGGTGCAGGAACGCCAAGGCCTTGGCCAATACCCATCATCGCAATACCAGCAGTACCAGCAGCGCCCCAAGAGGTGCCAGTCGCTAGCGCAGTCAATGAACAGATGATCATGGTTGCGAGCAAAAAGATAGAAGGGTGAATTGCTTTAAGGCCGTAGTAAATAATGGTTGGAACAATACCACCAGATATCCACGTACCAACAAGCGCGCCAACGGCAAGAAGAATTAAGACGGCTCCAAGTCCATTGGAAATGCCATTTAGTGCAGCTTTTTCCAGATCTTTGTACTGATGACCAAGCTTAATGCCTAATATCATGATAATGAACCAACCGATGTACAGCGCTAGCTGGATCGGTAGGTCTAGCTTGGCAGTGAACGAAAATGCCAGCAGTAGAAATAAACCGAGCGAGATAAATACCTGTATCAAGCTTGGTAGGCGTGGTGTAACTTGCTTCATATGTGCCTCTGTCAATCTTGGAGCAATAGAGGAAGGCGCTCCTTGTTGTAATCGCGCATAACATACATTAACAAAAATTATATTTCGAATATTTGGTGTTTTATCTTGATGTTCGTCGGCAAAAACGTTTGCTTGTGAAATTAACTGTTAGTTTGTTTTAACTTTTTTGGTTTTAAATGTTGTGTAATGTGAAATTATTGTGCTTCGTGTGTTATTTTATCACTGAGTGGTAAGACCAATTTGGAGTAACAGGGCTTTCCCTACTTGAAAAATGGCCGAAATCGCAAACCAAACACTAAAAAATCTCGTTTAACACGAATTTTCATAGGAAAAGGTTAAAAAATAGGCTTATTTACAAAATAGGGGTTGAGATTTTGATGCGAAAAATTAACTATGGGGTAGGTTTTTTAATACATGGAGAGTTAATACGATGAGAGTTGGTTTAGTTGGTTGGCGCGGTATGGTTGGTTCAGTCCTTATGCAGCGTATGGTTGAAGAGAAAGACTTCGACCTAATCGAACCAGTATTCTACAGTACTTCTCAAGTTGGTATTCCTGCTCCTAACTTAGGAAAAGACGCAGGCTTACTGCAAGACGCGTATGATATTGAAAGCTTAAAACAGCTTGATGCGGTAATTACATGTCAAGGTGGTAGCTACACAGAAAAAGTTTACCCAGCACTTCGACAAGCCGGTTGGAAAGGCTACTGGATTGACGCAGCATCTACGTTACGTATGGCGGAAGATTCCATCATCACGCTTGATCCTGTGAACTTAAAGCAAATCCAACAAGGCATCCACGGTGGCACGAACACATTTGTTGGTGGTAACTGTACGGTTAGTTTAATGCTAATGGGTCTAGGTGGCTTATTCGAGAAAGGCCTTGTTGAGTGGACAAGCGCAATGACGTACCAAGCCGCTTCTGGTGCTGGCGCGCAAAACATGCGTGAACTGATCTCGCAAATGGGCGTTATCAATGACTCTGTAAGTTCCGAACTTGCAAACCCATCAAGCTCTATCCTAGATATTGATAAAAAAGTTGCAGACACAATGCGCAGCGGTTCTTTCCCTACCGATAAATTCGGTGTACCACTAGCTGGCTCGCTTATTCCGTGGATCGATGTGAAACGTGATAACGGTCAGAGTAAAGAAGAGTGGAAAGCGGGCGCAGAGGCAAACAAAATCTTGGGCTCACAAAGCTCGCCTGTGCCAATTGATGGTACTTGTGTCCGTATTGGTGCGATGCGCTGTCACTCTCAAGCTCTCACTATCAAGCTTAAGCAAAATGTCCCAATGGATGAAATCGAAGAAATCATCGCCACTCATAACGACTGGGTTAAAGTGATTCCTAACGATCGTGACATTACTGCGCAAGAACTTACACCTGCAAAAGTAACAGGCACTATGTCCGTACCAGTAGGTCGTCTACGTAAGATGGCAATGGGTGATGACTTCCTAAATGCTTTCACTGTTGGTGACCAACTACTTTGGGGCGCAGCAGAACCATTGCGTCGTACGTTACGCATTATTCTTTCTGAGAAAGCATAATCACATCAATCTTTGTTTGATGACAAAATAAAAGAGCTCCCTAGGGAGCTCTTTTTTATGCTTCGTCTTCTCCACGAACAACGCGTTTGTCAGGATCGGCCAGTTCACTACCACAGTGTTTACAGTAAGTCGCATCAGAGTCGTGCCCGGCGTGAGAACAGTTAGGACACTTCACTAATACTTTGTGCGATTGCATTTCTTGGTGAAGCTCTGCTGTGAAAATACCAGTAGGGACCGCCAAAATTGAATAACCCAACAACATGGTGAGTGAGGCAAGTCCTTTTCCGAGATCTGTTTGAGGTACCAAGTCACCATATCCAACCGTAGTGATGGTCACAATAGCCCAATAAATACTTTTCGGAATGCTAGTAAATCCGTTTTCAGGCCCCTCAATGACAAAAATCAGTGACCCAAAGATCGTGACCATAATGGCGACAGAGCTAAAGAAGATAAAAATCTTTCTGCGCGCCATCAGTAGAGAGCGTAAGAGGATGTTGGACTCTTGAAGATAGCGGACCAACTTGAGTATGCGGAATATTCGCATGACTCGTAGTGCTCTTATTACGCCCATAAAGGAGGCAGAAGGGAAAAACAGTGCTAAGTAAGTAGGTAAAATCGCGAGTAAATCAACGACGCCATAAAAGCTTTTCGCATAGGCGGCTGGTTTTGGAGAGCAATAAAGCCGGAGAAAATACTCAATAGTGAATAAACCGGTAAAAGTGTACTCCAAGTATTTCAGCTCTTTTGCCCACTCGGCGCGTACGGATGGTATTGAGTCTAATACCAGCACGATTAGAGAACTGATAATCGCGATAATGAGTGCAATATCGAAGGTTCGACCAGCTTTGGTATGAGTACCAAAAATGGTGACATAAAGAGTATGTTTGAGAGAGTCAGTCGTCATGACAAAGCGATCCATTGTTGAATCGCTCTATCATACAATTTTATAGAAACTCAGGCTAATCCTGGAAATAAGTTGCGTAAACCATTGGCGATAAACTCAATACCCAATGCGCCTAATATCAAACCCATGATACGGGTAATGACGTTGATACCAGTTTGGCCCAAAAATCGCACGATCAGTGGGGCAGAGCGGAACAACAGCCACGAGCATAGACAGAACAAGCCAATTGTAATGCTGATGCCTACCGTATCAAACATGCTTGGGTAGCGTGCACCGTAAACAATAGTCGAACTGATTGCGCCTGGTCCTGCCATTAGCGGCATCGCAAGAGGAACAACACCGATCTGCTCGCGACTCACGTATTCTGATTTTTCCTGTTTGTTTTGTTTATCTTCCCCCAGTTTACCGCTCATCATCGAGAACGCGATGCTAAGCAGCAGTAGCCCACCTGCAACACGAAACGAATCCAGAGAAATGCTGAACATATCTAATAGTAACTGGCCAGCAAAGAGCGAAATGATCAGGATGATCGCAACAGCCACGTTCGCTGTGGTTGCCGTATTGCGCTTTTCGTCTGGTGTCATATGTCCGGTTAGTGACACAAACACAGGCATGATACCAACAGGGTTTACTGCGGCGACCAAACCAAGAAAAAACTGCAAGAAGATAGCAAGTTCAAAAGTTTGCATGTTGCGTACTCATTAAAGTTCACATTAGTGAAAAGGCGAAGGGGTAATTTGGGCGTAATGTAAGGCAAAAGTTGGGTTGGAAGAAATGAAAAAAACTAACGCATTTCCTACTGTTTTAGTGAGAAAAACTAATTCTTTAATAAACTGTATCTAATCTGGAAAAGAATTGTTGCGTATAAAGTTGCTGTCAAAGCGTGCTGTTTTACATAAACGTTAACATTCGCACACTTTTGATAAAAACTAAGGTGGTTTGTAGAGAGATGTATTCGGTTCGATATACTCTCAGTAGCACAAGGAATTGGGCCTACATGTAATTTTGTTGGCTAAAAATGAAACTTTTTTACAGATTGTTGTAGTTTCTTTTATTTATTTGTCTATTTGCTTCTTTTTTGTTCAATGAAAAGTGAAGATTAATTTATTTGTTTATCAGTGAGTTATGTCGTTTTAGTGTGATGGGGCACCACTTTGGTGGTATTTAGGTCGTGAGAACTGATCCAAGTCAATTTTTTTCACACCCTGAAATATTATACTCAGTCCTGAAAGCAATTTACTAAGACGTTTGTTTTCTAAGTGACTGATAAACAGTAAAAACGATAAGTAATAGCCTTAGTAAAAAGTTTTTAATATTTGTTAATTTTAGGAGATTCCCTATGCCTGTAACTAATATGGCTGAACTAGATGCAATGATTGCTCGCGTTAAGAAAGCGCAAGAAGAGTTCGCTACTTACTCTCAAGAGCAAGTAGACAAAATCTTCCGTGCAGCATCGCTTGCAGCTAACCAAGCCCGTATCCCGCTAGCTCAACAAGCGGTTGAAGAATCTGGTATGGGTATTGTTGAAGATAAAGTAATCAAGAACCACTTCGCTTCTGAGTTTATCTACAACAAATACAAAGACGAACAAACGTGTGGCATCCTAGAAGAGGATGACAACCTAGGTACTATGACTATCGCTGAACCTGTAGGTATCATCTGCGGTATCGTACCAACGACTAACCCTACATCTACAGCGATCTTCAAATCTCTAATCTCTCTGAAGACTCGTAACGGTATCATCTTCTCACCACACCCACGTGCGAAAAACTCGACTAACGACGCAGCGAAACTGGTTCTAGACGCAGCAGTAGCAGCGGGTGCACCAAAAGACATCATCGGTTGGATCGACCAACCTTCTGTTGAGCTTTCTAACGCTCTTATGAAACACGATGACATTGCTCTTATCCTTGCAACTGGTGGCCCAGGCATGGTTAAAGCAGCTTACTCTTCTGGTAAACCAGCAATCGGTGTAGGTGCAGGTAACGTTCCTGTTGTTATCGACGAAACTGCTGACATCAAACGTGCAGTGGCTTCTATCCTGATGTCTAAGACTTTCGACAACGGCGTAGTATGTGCTTCTGAGCAGGCTGCAATCGTCGTTGATGAAGTGTACGACGAAGTAAAAGAGCGTTTTGCTTCTCACAAAGCTTACGTACTAAGCAAAGCAGAAGCTGAAAAAGTTCGTAAAGTTCTTCTTATCGATGGCGCGCTAAACGCGAAAATCGTAGGTCAGCCAGCAGCGGCAATCGCTGAAATGGCAGGCGTTAAAGTTCCAGCAGACACGAAAGTCCTTGTTGGTGAAGGTCTAGGTAAAGTGTCTCACGATGACGCATTCGCTCACGAGAAACTATCTCCAACTCTAGGTCTATTCCGTGCTGACAACTTCGAAGACGCGGTTGCTCAAGCGGTAACTATGGTTGAGATTGGTGGTATCGGCCACACATCTGGTCTTTACACTAACCAAGATACTAACGCTGACCGTATCCGTTACTTCGGTGACAAGATGAAGACAGCTCGTATCCTAATCAACATCCCGACTACTCACGGTGGTATCGGTGACTTGTACAACTTCAACGTTGCGCCTTCTCTAACTCTAGGTTGTGGTTCATGGGGTGGTAACTCTATCTCTGAGAACGTAGGTCCTAAACACCTAATCAACAAGAAAACTGTAGCGAAGCGAGCTGAAAACATGTTGTGGCATAAACTACCTAAGTCAATCTACTTCCGTCGTGGTAGCCTTCCAATTGCTCTAGGCGACCTAGAAGGTAAGAAGCGCGCATTCTTAGTAACTGACCGTTTCCTATTCAACAATGGTTACGCAGATGACGTAGTAAGCCTACTTAAAGCTCAAGGCATGGAAGTTCAAACATTCTTCGATGTTGAAGCTGACCCAACGCTTTCTGTAGTAGAGAAAGGTGCGGCTCAAATGGCTAGCTACCAACCAGACGTTATCCTAGCGCTAGGTGGTGGTTCACCAATGGATGCTGCGAAGATCATGTGGGTAATGTACGAGCACCCAGAAACTCACTTCGAAGAACTAGCAATGCGCTTTATGGACATCCGTAAACGTATTTACAAGTTCCCTAAAATGGGTCAAAAAGCTGAGCTTGTATGTATCACTACAACTTCAGGTACTGGTTCAGAAGTTACACCATTTGCGGTTGTTACTGACGACAAGACTGGTGCTAAATACCCACTAGCTGACTACGAAATCACGCCAAACATGGCTATCGTTGATGCTAACCTAGTGATGAACATGCCTAAGTCTCTAACAGCATTTGGTGGTTACGATGCAGTAACTCACGCTCTAGAAGCTTACGTATCTGTTCTTGCGAACGAATACTCAGATGGTCAGGCTCTACAAGCACTTAAGATGCTAAAAGAATACTTACCTTCAAGCTACGCGAACGGCGCTAACGACCCAATCGCTCGTGAGAAAGTACACAACGCCGCAACTATCGCTGGTGTGGCATTTGCTAACGCATTCCTAGGTGTTTGTCACTCAATGGCGCACAAACTAGGTGCTGAGTTCCACATTCCACATGGCCTAGCAAACGCACTACTTATCTCTAACGTTGTACGTTACAACGCGAACGATAACCCAACTAAACAAACAGCGTTCTCTCAATACGACCGCCCACAAGCACGTCGTCGTTACGCTGAAGTTGCTGACCACTTAGGTCTAAGCCAAGCTGGTGACCGTACTGCTCAGAAAATTGAACGTCTACTAGCATGGTTGGATGAGCTAAAAGTGAACCTAGACATCCCAATGTCTATCCAAGCGGCAGGCGTAGCTGAAGCAGACTTTATCGCGAAACTTGATGAGCTAGCAGTTGAAGCGTTCGATGACCAATGTACTGGTGCGAACCCTCGCTACCCACTAATTAGCGAACTTAAAGATGTGTTAATGGCTTCTTACTACGGTAAAGCATTCGTTGAAGGTGAAACTTTCGAAGGTACAACAGTTATCAAGAAGAAAGCAGACCAAGAAGCAGCGAAAGCGGCGCCTAAAGCAAAGAAAGAAAAAGCTGACGCGTAATTAAGAGTCGTGTGAGTAAGGTTTTCGCTAGCACGAAACCTTAACCGGGAAAAAGTAAAGCCCCAGTCATTTGACTGGGGCTTTTTTTGTTGAAAGAGTTGAGTAATAGCGATCCGTTTACGCAACAAACACGTTGTCCATTCATACTTCTGTAGCAACCACTCTGCCACTAAAATACTCATTTGATACGATATATGCGGTATTGCGAACCAATTCATCTTGGATCTCGGCCCAGTGTCTTTCGTTAAGTTCTTCTCTTGTATGGTTTACCGAAGGAATGACGCCACCAACCCGAATATTAAATGGAGTGAGCTCTTTTGCCCAACTGTGAGTAAAACCTGACACCAAAGCAGCCATGCTTTCGACTCCCGTTAAATCTTCATGGCTGTCATGGGAAATGACGTTAACAATTACCCCTTTCTTATTTCTAGCGCGAAATCGTTCGGCTCCCACCTGGCCATAGGTGTAGAGGAAACGTGCTGCAGAAGACAAGTGATCAATGTAAGTACTCATAGGTTCGGGAGCCATCAAGCCTGGCATGGGAGAGCTCGTCCAGCAATTGACTATCACGTCTGGTGTCGCACGCAGCTGCGATTCTATCTGATCAAACAGTAAGTTAATGGACGTTGTGTTATCACTGCACACATTCATCGCATAGACTTTATCTGTGAAGGCACTAATCTGCTCATAGCTCGATTTTAGAGCGCTAGAGTTTTGGTCACAAAGAATCAACGTCGCTCCAAGGTGAGCAAAGTGACTAGCACAAGTCCTTCCTATAACAGAACCTGCAGACGTGACGAGAATAATTGATTCTTTAATATCCATAACACCTTCACTGTATCCCTGTGTGAAAAAAAATACACCAGTGGTTTGTGCTATTAGCATGGTTGAAATTAGAAAGGCTCAGTGTGAAAGACTTCAAACTAACGCTTTTGGATGAGGACTATTGTGCGGTAATTTGTAAGGCGTCACATTTCTGACTGTGGATACTGCAAGCTGTTGGTTGAACAATGATCTCTATACTTGCAGTTGAATTTGATACTGACGTTGAGCCGTCACTAGTTGATTGTATAGCCCTGCATCTGGGATGAGGTTTTTGTTGCGCTCGCCCAATTTGCGTCGCTCATGACCGGATAGGTTGTGATAAACGTCTTCAGGAAGATTAAACGTATCTTCCGGCAAGTAGGTCAGGGCGTCTGGTTTCAAGTAGTGACTCAGTTTCGCTGAGGGTAGACCTGCACCGTGGAATTGTTTTGCTTGCTGTGCTGCTAGCTCATAGCTGCTGCTATCAGAACGAAGAGCTTGAGGCGTTGACAATTCAAGTTGTTGACGGAGTATATCTTCGCTGGTGGCTACTTCTTTGATTTCCTCTACAGGTACAACGTCGCGTACATCGTTAGAAAACATCGACAAAATCAGTGCAAAATCGGCACGACGTCCTTCGTGGACAGCATGGTTTATACCATTGCCGAACTGAAGTTCGTTAATAATTGCCGCTTTGTCTAAAGTATGAATTTGCATGATGTTCCTCGCTCGATGCCATTTTAACGGCGTGTCTGAGAAGAACTTTAGGAAAAAGAAGAGATTAAATTGGAGTTTTTAAGCGAAAAATAAAAAGCTCGCTGGTTCAGCGAGCTTTTAAAATAAGACTAAATTGAACTTAGGGGGAAGTAAAATTACTTCGCTAGGTTCTCAGCTACGAAGTCCCAGTTTACAAGTGCCCAGAAGCCGTTCATGTAATCAGGACGTACGTTGCGGTAATCGATGTAGTATGCGTGTTCCCACAGGTCAACAGTTAGAAGTGGTGTTGTACCTTCTTCTGTTAGAGGAGTAGCAGCGTTAGAAGTGTTAACGATCTCTAGAGAGCCGTCAGCTTTCTTAACAAGCCAAGTCCATGAAGAACCGAAGTTGTTGATTGCTGAATCAGTAAACTTCGCTTTGAATTCTTCGAAAGAACCGAATGCTGCGTTGATTGCGTCAGCAACTGCGCCAGTTGGTTCGCCGCCCGCGTTTGGAGCAAGACAGTGCCAGTAGAACGTGTGGTTCCAGATTTGCGCTGCGTTGTTGAATACGCCACCAGTAGAAGTCTTGATGATCTCTTCTAGAGTTTTGCCTTCGAACTCAGTGCCAGGGATAAGACCATTTAGCTTAACAACGTAAGTGTTGTGGTGCTTACCGTGGTGGTAGTCTAGAGTCTCTGCTGAGATGTGTGGTTCTAGTGCGTCTTTCGCGTAAGGAAGAGCTGGTAGTTCAAATGCCATTACTCGATTCTCCATTGATTTGAAAGGATGACCTTTCGATTGCTTCCAGTGTTTTTTATAGCTATGTAGCCTTTAAGGCTGACTTGCTAAGTATTTTAGCAAGTTTTTACTTTATTAAAACCCCGATATGAAAATATTTTAAGGGGTTAGCGGCTGTGAAGTGCTGAATTGTTCGCCATCAAGCAACCTGAATTTAAGCCTTATTAATTATATGGTTTTTATTCTGTCGTTATTGAGTAGAATGTGGCAAATAAACAAAGTTCAAACCCATGAATGAGGAAGCGATGGAAACTATCGACAAAATCAAACAGCAGATCTCTGAAAACTCAATCCTGCTGTACATGAAAGGATCACCGAAACTGCCAAGCTGTGGTTTCTCTTCTCAAGCGTCACAGGCTCTAATGGCATGTGGTGAGAAGTTCGCTTACGTAGACATTCTGCAAAACCCAGATATCCGTGCTGAGCTACCAAAATACGCACAATGGCCAACATTCCCTCAACTATGGGTTGAAGGCGAGCTTATCGGCGGTTGCGACATCATTCTAGAAATGTTCCAAAAAGGTGAACTTCAGCCTCTAATCAAAGAAGCTGCAGCGCGCGCTGAAGATCAAGCTGAGTAATTCGTAAATACTCACATTTAGCGATAGAATACGAAGGAGCCGTACTGGCTCCTTTTTCTTTTTAGGTTAGTGGAATGAACATAAAGCTTTACTACGTGCATGACCCAATGTGCAGTTGGTGTTGGGGTTACAAACCGACGCTTGATAAATTGAAACAGCAACTGCCAGGCGTTATTCAGTTTGAGTATGTGGTGGGTGGTCTTGCGCCAGATACTAGTTTGCCGATGCCACCAGAGATGCAACAAAAACTCGAAGGTATTTGGAAGCAGATTGAGCGTCAGTTGGGCACCAAGTTTAACTACGATTTCTGGAAGCTTTGTACGCCAGTAAGAAGCACTTACCAATCTTGTCGCGCAGTTATCGCAGCGGGCTTTCAAGATTCTTATGAGCAGATGCTAGAAGCGATTCAACATGCGTATTACTTACGTGCGATGCCTCCCCATGAAGAAGCAACTCACTTGCAGCTAGCTAAAGAAATTGGTTTGAATGTTCAGCAGTTCAAGAACGATATGGACGGCTCTTTCTTAGAAGGTGTGTTCCAAGATCAACTGAGTCTTGCAAAGAGCCTAGGCGTGGATTCTTACCCTAGCTTGGTTCTTCAAATTAACGACGCTTATTTCCCGATTGCCGTGGATTATCTGTCAACAGAGCCTACCTTGAAACTGATACGTGAGCGTATTATTGACAATATGCCAGCGCAATAATCGCGATTTCAAATAACAAAAAGCCGCTCAATGAGCGGCTTTTTCGTAACTAAGTATATCCATCAAACAACGGTACTAAAGCACCATTGCAGCAATCCAACCAAAGATGATCAGTGGGATGTTGTAGTGGATAAAGGTTGGAACAACCGTTTCCCAAATGTGCTCATGCTGACCGTCGGCATTTAGACCAGATGTAGGGCCTAACGTCGAGTCGGACGCTGGAGAACCAGCATCACCCAAAGCGGCAGCAGTACCAACTAGCGCGATTGTTGCCATTGGCGAAAAACCAAATGCCAACGCGAGTGGAACGTAGATTGTCGCCAAGATTGGGATGGTTGAAAACGATGAACCGATACCCATTGTTACCAACAGACCAACAATTAGCATTAATAGCGCAGCAAGCGGCTTATTATCACCAATGCTGGTAGAGAGAGACTGTACTAATGTCTCAACGCCACCTGTTTGCTTCATTACCGCAGCAAAACCTGCGGCAGCGATCATGATGAAACCAATCATAGCCATCATATGCACGCCTTTTGTGAAGACATCGTGCGTTTCTTTCCAAGCAATCACACCGCCAAAAGTAAACACCATAAAGCCAGCTAGAGCACCAATAATCATTGAGCCAGTGTAAAGCTGAACACCCAATGCGGCGACAATGCCAAGAGCGGCCACCAAGATGTGCTTTTTATTGATAGCATGATCTGTCTCGTGAACGACAGTCAATTCCGTTTCTTCGTAGATGCGCGGTTTACGGTAGCTAACAAAGATCGCCAGCAATAGACCAAACAACATACCAGCACCTGGCAGTAACATTGCAGTTGGAACTTGGCTTGCAACCACGTTTTCCAAACCGTTGTCATGTAGGTTCTTTAATAGAATGTTGTTTAAGAAAATACCGCCGAAACCAACAGGTAAGATCATGTAAGGTGTGATCAAACCAAAGGTAAGAACACACGCGACCAAACGTCGATCGAGCTTAAGTTTCGCAAATACGCCCAAAAGAGGTGGAATCAAAATTGGAATAAAGGCGATATGGACCGGAATTACGTTCTGAGATGACATAGTGACAAGAACGAGCGCGACTAACACCGCGTACTTTAACCCGGTAGTCGACGCCGAGTTTTCTTTACCGTTTAAGCGCTTGATAACACTTTTTGCCAGTAGGTCCGTGATGCCGGATTTAGAGATGGCAACGGCGAAAGTACCTAACATTGCGTAGCTCAGAGCGATAGTCGCACCGCCACCTAAACCACTTTCGAACGCGGCAACTGTGTCTCCAAGGCTCATGCCTGCGACAAGGCCACCAACGATGGCACTAAACGTGAGGGCAACCACCACGTTTACGCGCATCAATGCTAACACGAGCATGACGCACACTGATATAACGACAGGATTCATACTTTTCCTAATATGTTGTGTTTACTTATTATTCTTCGTCAGCAAGCGGCCAACCGCCGAGGGCCTTCCATTTGTTGACAATACCGCAGAATAATTCTGCTGTTTTTTGTGTATCGTAAAGCGCTGAGTGTGCTTCACGATTATCGAATTCCATCCCGGCCGTTTTGCATGCTTTCGCGAGAACCGTTTGACCATAAGCAAGGCCACTCAATGTTGCCGTGTCAAAAGTAGCAAAGGGATGAAAAGGGACTCTTTTTAGTTTACAGCGCTCATTGGCTGCATTTACAAAACCTAAGTCGAATGCTGCGTTATGGGCAACCATAATTGCGCGCGAGCAATCTGCGGCTTTTTGTTCTTTGCGAATAAGTTTATAAATCTCTTTTAACGCTTCTTGCTCAGAAACTGCACCACGAAGAGGGCTATATGGGTCACGAATACCATTGAATTCTAGCGCTTCTTTTTCTAAGTTAGCGCCCTCAAATGGCTCAACATGAAAATGAATGGTGGAGGCCGGATGCAACACGCCATCTTCGTCCATTTTTAACGTAACGGCGCAAATTTCTAAAAGTGCATCAGTTTGAGCATTGAAACCTGCGGTCTCAACGTCTACTACCACAGGGAAATAACCACGAAAGCGTTTTTTCAAGGTCAGAGCTTCATTTTCTATTGTCATGTCGGCTTATTTTTGTGTGACGAAGGCTGCATTATTGCAGATTATACCGACGAGAAAAACCGCAATTTAGGAGAAAAACGGAATTCTATTTTGCATCTCATCAATACGCTCGATCGCATTTCGGGTGATTGAGTTACCATGATTAACGTTAATCGTAATATCACGATATTTCGCACGTTGGCGAGGTTTTTGCATGCCAGGTGAAGTGGTTCTATTGATTCAAATTGACGGCAACAGACTGCCGTTTAAGAGACAGTACTTAGATGAAGAAATGGCTGATTACTAGTGGCGTTGTATTTTCGTTGTTTAGCACAAGCAGTTGTGCTGTGATGGGCAAACGTTATGTTGCCACTCCACAGCAATCTCAATGGGAAATGGTGGTCAACACACCGTTAGAATGCCAACTTGTTCACCCTATTCCAAGTTTTGGAGATGCGGTATTTTCATCTCGTGCGAATAAAAAAATCAATTTAGACTTTGAGTTAAAAATGCGTCGTCCGATGGGAGAAACACGTAACGTCAGTCTCATCTCTATGCCGCCACCTTGGCGACCAGGTGAACACGCCGATCGAATTACAAACCTAAAGTTTTTTAAACAGTTTGATGGTTATGTCGGAGGGCAAACAGCATGGGGCATTTTGTCTGAGCTGGAAAAAGGGCGTTATCCGACCTTTAGTTATCAGGATTGGCAGAGCCGAGATCAGAGAATTGAAGTCGCATTGTCATCCGTGCTGTTTCAAAATAAGTACAACGCGTTTAGCGACTGTATTTCCAATTTATTGAAATACAGTTTTGAAGACATTGCCTTTACGATTTTGCACTACGAAAGACAAGGTGATCAGTTAACCAAGGCTTCCAAAAAGCGTTTATCACAAATTGCAGATTATATCCGACATAATCAAGATATCGATCTCGTGCTGGTGGCGACGTACACCGATTCAACCGATGGCAAAAGTGCGAGCCAAAGTTTATCTGAGCGACGTGCAGAGTCACTTCGTGATTATTTTCAGTCTCTAGGGCTACCGGAAGATCGAATTCAAGTGCAAGGGTACGGCAAGCGTCGTCCTATTGCAGATAATGGCTCGCCAATAGGAAAAGACAAAAACCGCCGAGTCGTAATATCACTCGGGCGAACCCAAGTGTAATGCATATAAAAACGCCGAAGCTGAAAGCTTCGGCGTTTTTAATTTACTGACGTTGTTAATAATATTTTAATGGGATTTTGCTAAGTACCTTTCGGTGATTCCGGCTGTATAATTTGGATGTTAGTTTAATCGGAATTTGGCAATGACTTCGCAATTGGTTGCGGTATCTATTTTTTCAACCTGTTTGGCAATAGCCGGATTAGGATGACGTTTCATGAAGTCTATTAATGCTTTAGTGCAACATCCTATTGAGTCGATAAAGCTTGCACATTCTTTATTTGGGCATTGTGGGATGAGTGTTAAGACTTTCTCTGAAGCCAGCTGAAGGTATTTGAGTTCATAGTCAGTGTCTCCGGCCCAACGCCAGAACTGAGCTAAGTTATGACAAGAAATCACAGAAATTAATAATCGCTCGTCTGCTTCAATTTCCACACATTCGCTAATATCTTCACTCAGGCTTAGGGCTTGCTGGTAATGAAGAATGCTGCGAACAGGGTCATCTAGTTGAAGTGCCGTATCGGCTAGAAGTGTGTGTTTTTCCCATTCACTGATCATTATCGTAATCCCGCATCTCGAAGTTGCGAACAAATCTAAACGATAATTATTATCAAGTAAAGTGTTTTGTTTATAAAAGGACAGGCAGATCGCAGACCTGCCTGTAATCGATGTTCAACTTGCAGTACAAGTGATTATTAGAAGTGCCGCTTAGCCTTCAAGACCAGCTGAAGCTTGCTTGTTTTGGATAAGCTCAATCATATAACCATCTGGGTCTTTTACGAATGCAATGTGCGTGCTTCCGCCTTTTACTGGACCTGGTTCACGCGTCACATTACCGCCCGCCGCTTTGATAGCGTCGCAAGTTGTGTAGATATCATCAACACCAATGGCGATATGACCAAAAGCAGTACCTAGGTCATATTCAGTTTTACCCCAGTTGTAAGTTAGCTCGATCACAGCACCTTGGGATTCGTCACCGTAGCCAAGAAACGCCAGTGTGTATTCGTACTCTTTATTCTCGTTCGTACGAAGCAACTGCATGCCCATAACTTCAGTGTAAAACTTGATGGATTTGTCTAGATCACCTACGCGAAGCATAGTGTGGAGAATTCGACCATTTGACATTTTTTGCTCCTAGCTTTGATTTTCAAATAGCGTTAGCTATCTGGATATACTTTCTCTTTATATTCGCACAAATCTTCAATAATGCAGCTACCGCAGCGAGGCTTTCTCGCCAAGCACGTGTAGCGGCCATGAAGAATGAGCCAGTGGTGCACATCGAGTTTGAACTCTTTTGGCACAACTTTTAATAGCTTTTGCTCGACATCATCAACCGTTTTGCCCATTGCAAACTTAGTACGATTCGACACGCGATAAATGTGCGTATCGACGGCAATGGTTGGCCAACCAAAAGCGGTGTTGAGCACGACGTTTGCGGTCTTGCGACCTACGCCTGGTAGCGCTTCTAACGCTGCACGATCTTCAGGAACTTCACCATTGTGTTTTTCCAACAAGATCTTACAAGTCTTGATAGTGTTTTCTGCCTTTGAGTTAAACAAACCGATGGTCTTTATGTATTCTTTTAAGCCATCAACTCCCAAATCGAGAATACTTTGCGGTGTATTAGCGACAGGGAAAAGTTTGTCGGTGGCTTTATTGACACTTACATCGGTTGCTTGCGCTGATAATAATACCGCGATTAGCAGCTCAAAAGGGGAGCTCCAGTTAAGCTCAGTTTGAGGATTCGGATTGTTTTCTCGTAATCGCTCAAGAATTTCGATTCTTTTTATTTTGTTCATTGCTGACTTCCAATACCGTCTCTGCGGTTTATGAAAAAGGCTCCTATGACAGAGCCTTATCTTGTTATGCGTTAGTGACGCGAGCACGTTCTATGGTTGGTTTTTCTTCTTTTGGTTGACGTGCCTGGACTGAATTATCGATGACATTTTTAAGCGCTATCAACAGACCAACGCCGATAAATGCACCGGGTGGAAGAAGCGCTAGCAGAAAGCTGTTGTCAAATTGGAAAACTTGAATGCGGAGAGCGGATGCCCAGTCTCCTAATAGCAGATCTGCCCCGTCGAATAGCGTGCCATTACCAATTAACTCACGCATGGCACCTAGCACGACCAAAACGCTTGTCATACCAAGACCCATCCATAAACCGTCTAATGCTGCAGGCGCAACATCATTTTTTGAAGCGTATGCTTCAGCTCGACCAATAATGATGCAGTTGGTTACAATCAGAGGAATAAAGATACCAAGAGACAGGTATAAACCATACGCATAGGCATTCATCAATAACTGAACACAGGTAACGAGAGAGGCAATGATCATCACGAACACAGGAATGCGGATCTCTTTTGGTACGTAATTACGAATAAGAGAAACCGTGACGTTGGAGCCGACCAGCACTAATAAGGTTGCAATACCAAGACCTAAGGCATTGGTTATCGTGGAAGAAACCGCTAGTAGTGGACACAGACCCAGCAGCTGTACGAGAGCAGGGTTATTGCTCCACATACCGTTTTTCATCAGCAATTTATTTTCACTCATTACTGCTCTCCTTCACAGCCTAACGGCTGGCTAAGAATGTCTTCACGAGACTGGTTTACGTAGTTAACGGTATTTCGCACCACTTTTACGACGGCTCTAGGTGTGATCGTTGCACCAGTAAATTGATCGAAATCACCACCATCTTTACGAACTTTCCATGAGTTCCAGTTACTTTCCGTGACTTGTTTGCCCGTAAAGCTCAGGATCCAGTCGGTGACACGAAGATCAATTTTATCGCCCAGGCCAGGGGTTTCTTGATGGCTTAAGACGCGTGTCCCCAAAATATTGCCCTGATTGTCAATCCCAGTAATAACTTTTATCTCACCATTGTAGCCATCTGGCGCGATGGATTCTATTGCGATTGCTGTCGGTTCACCATTCTTCGTGGCGAGGTAGGCTGGCATCGCACGTAATGTCCCCAGTTCTGGTGACGTGACCATAGTGCAGGCTTGCGTGAGTGCGTTGTCATGCATGTTTTCTGGAATGACTTGATTCAAAACAGAAAGCAATTGTTGTTGTTCTTGTATCTTGATTTGGTCTTTTGTTAGGTACTGAGTAAAGGCGACTAATCCGGTTGTTGCACAGGCAAAGATCGCAAGTGTCAGACCATTTTTTCTAATAGCGGTTAACATGTTTACCTCAGTGACCGTAAGTTCTAGGTTTGGTGTAGTAATCGATCAGTGGCACACACATATTTGCAAGTAACACTGCGAATGCAACACCATCAGGGAAGCCGCCCCAACTGCGAATGATAAAGACCAAAGCACCAATAAGCGCGCCAAAGATCAAACGTCCTTTAACGGTTGTCGACGCCGACACGGGATCGGTTGCAATAAAGAATGCGCCAAGCATGGTTGCACCTGATAGCAAGTGGAAGATTGGCGACGCAGTTTCCCCTGGGGTGAGTAAGCTGAACACGAGGCTAAATAGCGTCAGGCTCACTAGGAAACCTGCTGGGATATACCACTGGATGATGCGTTTTTTGATCATCACTAAACCACCAAGCAAGTAGGCAAGATTTACCCATTGCCAACCAATGCCAGCTAAGCCATCGAATATTGGCTGCGACAGTACTTCGCTTGGGGTTGCACCTGTATGAATACCAGTTTTAAATGCATCAAGTGGCGTCGCCATTGTCACGCCGTCAACCCCCGTTCGAACTTGCTGAAGCGATAAGCCGTCATAATCATAGCCCGTAAAAATTAAAGAGAGTGTATCTGCAAAATTTACGTGATCAGGTATGAGTGACGTCGGGGCACTCCAACTCGTCATTTGCACTGGGAATGAGATCAACAAGACCACATAAGCGACCATGGCAGGATTGAATAAGTTTTGACCAAGGCCACCATATAGGTGTTTAGCGATTACGATCGCGAAAATAAGTCCGATCACCATAATCCACCACGGAGACCATGGTGGGATAGCCACGGCTAATAACCAAGCGGTAACGATCGCACTGTTATCACGTAGTGCTCGCATCGGCGAACGTTTACGGAAGACCATAACTAAGGCTTCAAGTGATACAGCGACTGCGATGGCAAAAATCAGCTGAATAAGCGTTCCCCACCCAAAGAAGTAGGTCTGAGCCGCTAAACCTGGGAGAGCACAAAGTGCCACCCATTTCATTAAGTCAGGTGTACTACGACGGCTGTGGGTATGCGGTGAACTGGCAATAAAAAACGACACTACTCGTTCTCCTCAGTATTATTTTTATTAGCTTCTTGCTGCGCTTTGCGAGCCTTCGCGCGCGCAATAGCAGCAGCGACAGCCGCTTTTTTCGGATCTTCAGTTTGTTCAGCAGGCGTTTCAGCTTCTACCGTTTCGGCTGGTTCTTCTTGCTTAGCTTTACGCGCTTTGGCACGCGCAATAGCCGCAGCAACCGCGGCTTTCTTCGGATCTTCAGTTTGTTCAGCAGGCGCTTCAGCTTCTACCGTTTCGGCTGGTTCTTCTTGCTTAGCTTTACGCGCTTTGGCACGCGCAATGGCAGCAGCAACCGCGGCTTTCTTCGGATCTTCAGTTTGTTCAGCAGGCGTTTCAGCTTCTTCCGTTTCAGTTGAATCTGCTTGTTTCGCTTTACGCGCTTTGGCACGTGCAATGGCAGCAGCCACGGCGGCTTTTTTCGGATCTTCGGTTTGCTCGGCAGGTGCTTCAGCTTTTTCCGCTTCAGTTGAGTCTGCTTGCTTCGCTTTGCGCGCTTTGGCTCGAGCAATTGCAGCGGCAACTGCGGCTTTTTTCGGATCGTCGGTTTGCTCAGCAGGTGCTTCAGCTTCTTCCGCTTCAGTTGAGTCTGCTTGCTTCGCTTTACGCGCTTTGGCACGTGCAATCGCAGCAGCCACGGCGGCTTTTTTCGGATCGTCGGTTTGTTCGGCAGGTGCTTCAGCTTCTTCCGCTTCAGTTGAGTCTGCTTGTTTCGCTTTACGTGCTTTGGCACGTGCAATGGCAGCAGCAACCGCGGCTTTCTTCGGATCGTCGGTTTGCTCAGCAGGTGCTTGAGCTTCTTCCGCTTCAGTTGAGTCTGCTTGCTTCGCTTTACGCGCTTTGGCACGTGCAATCGCAGCAGCAACCGCGGCTTTTTTCGGATCGCCGTCTTGCTGTGCAGACGTTTCTGATTCTACAGATTCAGTTGAATCTTCTTGTTGTGCTTTTTTCGCTTTAGCTCGGGCGATGGCTGCTGCAACTGCCGATTTCTTATCATCAGCGTTGTTATCTGGCGTTTCGCCTTGTTCTTTTTGTGCTTTACGTTCGCGGGCTAGACGTTTGCGTTCTTCGCGCAGTTTTGCCATTTCTGAGTTATCAGGTTCACTAGAGCCTGCTTTAGCGGCTGCGGCCTGTTTTGCCTTCGCTTTGGCAATGGCTGCAGCGACGGCAGGTTTCACGGCTGGCTCTGCTTTTTCTGTTGTTTCTGTCTTCTGAGCTTTCACTCGTGCGATCGCTGCTGCAATCGCATCATCACCACCAGAAGATTTCATGTCTTTACGGCGCTGATCGGCTGCTTTCTTAAAGCGACTTTCACGTTCTGCTTTTTCGCGCTCCATGCGCGCTTTCTTCTCTTCAAAACGCAGCTTCGCTCGCTCAGCAGCTTCCGCTTCTTGTGTTCTGGTGCGAATTTCCGCTTTTGCTTGGCGGTAGTACTGTACGAGAGGAATTTCACTTGGACACACAAACGCACAAGCACCGCACTCGATACAATCCTTTAAGTTTAGTTCTTCGAGTTTGTCATACTCTTCAGCTTTTGCATGCCATTGCAGTTGCTGAGGTAGCAGTGAAGCAGGGCAAGCTTCAGCACATTGGCTACAGCGAATACATTCCATCTCATGTTGGTGTGGAGAGATCTCACGACGAGTCGGGGCAAGGATACAGTTTGCTGTCTTGGTAATCGGCACTTGAGAGTGGGGAAGGGTGAAGCCCATCATTGGTCCACCCATGATTAAACGTTGTAACTTCTTATCGGCTTTATAGCCAAACTCATCCAATAACGCCTGTACTGGTGTACCTAATAATGCCCAAACATTGCGTGGTTGTTTGAATGTTTTACCGGTGAGAGTCACCACGCGTTTTATCATCGGTTCACCATCGATGATTGCGCGTTTGATTGAGTAAAGAGAACCGACATTTTGAACCAAAATACCAATATCGGCTGGAATTGCGCCGCTTGGTACTTCTTTATTGGTCAAAATTTTGATCAGCTGTTTTTCACCACCAGAAGGGTATTTAGTCGGGATAACGCGAATGACGATATCTTTGTTTAGAGCCGCAGCTTCTAACGCTTTAATTGCCTCTGGTTTGTTATCTTCAATACCAATAATCGTGAGCTTTGGTGTCAGGATATGTTCGACAATCTCGATACCTTGGATGAGCTCTTCGGCATGCTCTTGCATGAGCTTGTCATCTGATGTGATGTATGGCTCACACTCAGCCGCGTTGACGATAAGAATCTCTGTGCGAGCAAAACCTGATTGGATTTTTTTTGCGGTAGGGAAACCTGCGCCACCCATACCTGAAATGCCTGCGAGACGAATAATATCGATCAGTGCGTCAGGTGTTTCTTGTTTGTAATCCGCGACGGGTTTTCTGTCACACCATGTATCGTTACCATCAGGGGTAATGACCGCACAGAGTTCACTCAGACCTGAAGGGTGAGCAACGGTTCTGGGCTCAATTGCGGTGATCGTACCCGATGTAGGAGCATGCACTGGAACGGTAAAACCAGTTTCGGATTGCGTTAATGGCTGACCTTTTAATACGTGGTCACCTTCGGCAACCAATAAGTTACCAGCCTTACCAATGTGCTGTTTTAGCGGTAATACAATTTCTGATGGGATAGCCGCGTGAACGAGCTCAGTTTTGTTGGACTGCTTTTTGTTTTCTGCCGGATGCACACCACCAGGGAAATCCCAAAGCGAGCCTGTACGAATTTGTTCAATCAAAGACAACATGCGAAACCTTACTTAATTGAATCTTTCACGTTCGCTGCATCGTCGGCAGCATCCGTAATGTTGAGTACTGGAATGGAGTTAAGTTGCCACTTCCAGCTTTCCGTGGTGGTTGCCACAGGAATCATTTCAATACAATCAGTTGGACATGGTGCAACACATAAGTCACACCCCGTACATTCGTCTTTAATTACGGTATGGACCGCTTTTGTACCGCCTACAATTGCATCCACTGGACACGCTTGAATACACTTAGTACAGCCAATGCACATATCTTCATGGATAAACGCAACGGTTGGAATTTTGCTGTCGAGATCGTGCGCAGATTCTTCTGGCTCAACACCCATTAAGTCGGCGAGCTTTTCGATTGTTGCCTGACCGCCTGGCGGACATTTGTTGATGTGGTCGCCATTTGCAATCGCTTCAGCATAAGGGCGGCAACCAGGATAGCCACATTGACCGCATTGAGTTTGAGGTAAGATTGCGTCGATTTGATCCACAATTGGGTCTGCCTCGACTTTGAAGCGAATAGAAGCAAAACCAAGTATCGCGCCGAAAATCGCAGCAAGAACCGCTAACGCGATGATCGCAATTAAAATCGTACTCATTGTTTACTTCACCAAACCTGTAAAGCCCATAAAGGCTAGTGACATTAAACCCGCTGTAATCATTGCAATCGATGCACCTTTAAAAGGCACTGGTACGTCGGCGGCAGCTATGCGCTCACGCATGGATGCAAAAAGTATCAACACCAATGAGAAACCAACAGCGGCGCCGAAGCCGTAGATAATCGATTCGATAAAGTTATGGTTCTCATTAATATTAAGAAGCGCGACGCCTAATACCGCGCAGTTTGTAGTGATCAGCGGTAAGAAAATACCAAGCAAGCGATAAAGTGTTGGACTTGTTTTGTGCACAACCATTTCGGTGAACTGCACCACAACGGCTATCACCAAAATAAAACTCATGGTTCGAAGGTACTCAATACCCAGTGGACGAAGAATGTAGCTTTCCACTAAATACGCACACACTGACGCGAGCGTTAGCACAAAAGTTGTCGCTAAGCCCATACCTATTGCTGTTTCCAGTTTTTTGGACACACCCATAAAAGGACATAGGCCCAAAAACTTCACCAGTACAAAGTTGTTCACCAGCACAGTGCCGACCAACAACAAAACATATTCGGTCATAGTTATTACGTTCTTAAAATCCGATCTTGATATTATCGTGTTTTGTGACACCAATAACAACCAGTGAACGATGTGGTTTTACATACACGATGGAAAAATAGTCGTCTATGTGAGGTATTTTGATGAATTAATAAGAAATTGAACAGTTTGCTGAATGGATTTTACAAAGACGCCGGTGCTGTCTTTCCTCAAAGAATCTTTTGCTCAGAAGGCGGGAATTACATTTAGCGAGTAATTTTAAGTCGTCACTTGAGATATTGATGGTGAAATAAGTTTTTGATTTCAAAACGAAAAAGCCGTGTCTTGCGACACGGCTTTTCTGGAATTTGGCTCCTCCTGCTGGGCTCGAACCAGCGACCTGCGGATTAACAGTCCGTCGCTCTACCAACTGAGCTAAGGAGGAATTGCTTTGCTTGAAAGCGGAACGAATCTTACCGAGCAGCCAAACTACTGTCAACAGTAAAAAAATACATTTTTAGCAAAAAATATTGGGGGAAGGGCTTTACTTTTCTGTACTGCTTGTCAGTAAAGGGGTGAGGTTACTTATCCACTAATTTTGTGGATAACTATGTTGATGAGATCTGAGTAAAGATCTTTTATATGCAACCTGGTTTTTATTCAGTGAATTTTTAATCAGGGTTATACAGAGAATATGCAATTAAAACATAGATTTATTGATATTAAGCAAAATGTATTCAAGGTGGATAAAAATCTAGCTTTTGGGGATAAAGAGTGTTTAGGCCAATTTTTGGGGAAAAGTTGTGGAAACTGCAATGTGAAGAATGGGTGTGGCTCTTCAGCTAGGGCGAAGTACTATATCAGAGTAGGTTTTGTATGGCTATAGCATTCTAGACAAACAAGAAAATTTATTAACAATGGTGGGTAAATTTTCGATAGACGTAGATTTCATTGGCTAAGGTGTATATATATACAGCCAAAGCGCAGTAAAGTTGAGGAAGGGTATGAGTAAAGTCTATGAATTGGTCTCCGATTATCAGCCATCGGGTGACCAGCCGGGAGCGATCAAGCAGCTGCTTGAGGGGCTCGATGCTGGACTGGCACATCAAACACTATTGGGGGTAACGGGATCGGGTAAAACGTTCACACTAGCGAATGTTATCGCTCAAGCCCAGCGACCTGCAATATTACTTGCTCCAAACAAAACGCTCGCAGCGCAATTATATGGCGAGATGAAATCATTCTTTCCCAATAATGCGGTGGAATACTTTGTTTCCTACTACGATTACTACCAGCCTGAAGCTTATGTCCCGACGACGGATACTTTCATTGAAAAAGACGCATCAGTTAACGCTCACATAGAGCAAATGCGCCTTTCCGCAACGAAAGCACTATTGGAACGTAAAGACGCGATTATCGTTGCGTCTGTTTCTGCTATCTATGGTTTGGGTGACCCAGAATCTTACTTGCAAATGATGTTGCATTTACGTCGTGGTGACGTGATTGATCAACGGGACATGCTACGACGTTTGGCAGAGCTACAATATTCAAGAAATGACGTGGCATTTGAGCGAGGACAGTTTCGGGTTCGTGGCGAAGTGATTGATATCTTTCCAGCGGAATCTGACCAAGACGCAGTTCGTGTCGAAATGTTTGATGATGAAATTGACTGCATCAGTGTTTTTGATCCATTGACTGGTGTGGTGAAACAGCGAGATTTACCACGCTACACCATTTATCCTAAGACGCACTACGTGACACCAAGAGATCGTATTCTTGAAGCGATTGAAAATATTAAGGTTGAATTAGAAGTACGCAAAAAACAGCTTCTAGACAACAACAAGCTACTGGAAGAACAGCGTATTAGCCAGCGGACTCAATTCGATATCGAGATGATGAATGAGTTAGGTTTTTGCTCAGGTATCGAAAACTATTCTCGCTATCTCAGCGGACGATCGGAAGGCGAGCCGCCACCGACATTGTTTGATTACTTGCCTCATGACGGTTTGTTGATCATCGATGAATCCCACGTGACTGTGCCGCAGATTGGTGCCATGTATAAAGGTGACCGCTCTCGTAAAGAAACGCTGGTGGAGTTTGGTTTTCGCTTACCTTCTGCGTTAGATAATCGTCCGCTCAAGTTTGAAGAGTTTGAAGCGTTAGCACCGCAGACGATTTTTGTCTCTGCGACGCCAGGAAATTATGAACTAGAAAAATCTTCAGGCGATGTAGCGGATCAAGTTGTTCGTCCAACAGGCTTGCTTGACCCAGAATTGGAAGTTCGCCCAGTAGCGACCCAAGTAGACGACTTGTTGTCTGAAATTCGCCTCCGTTCTGCTAAAGATGAGCGAGTTCTAGTGACAACATTGACCAAACGAATGGCCGAAGATCTCACCGAGTACTTGCACGAACATGATGTTAGGGTACGTTACTTACACTCAGATATTGATACCGTAGAACGTGTGGAGATCATCCGTGATCTTCGTCTTGGCGAGTTTGACGTGCTGGTGGGAATTAACTTGCTACGAGAAGGCTTGGACATGCCTGAAGTTTCGCTGGTTGCAATATTGGATGCAGATAAAGAGGGCTTCTTGCGCTCCGAGCGTTCACTGATTCAGACCATTGGTCGTGCTGCGCGAAATCTTGAAGGTAAGGCGATCTTGTATGCTGACCGAATCACCAACTCCATGAAAAAGGCGATGGATGAAACCAACCGCCGCCGCGAGAAGCAGAAAGCGTACAACGAAGAAATGGGCATTTCGCCGCAAGCGCTCAAACGAAATATCAAAGATATTATGGAATTGGGCGATATTACCAAGTCTAAACGTCAGCGTAATACTAAACAGGTACCGTTGTCGAAAGTGGCGGAGCCTTCGCAAACATACGAGGTCATGTCTCCTCAACAGTTGGAAAAAGAAATCAGTCGACTTGAGGCGGCAATGTATCAGCACGCGCAAGATTTAGAGTTTGAATTGGCGGCGCAAAAGCGTGACGAGATTGAAAAACTAAGAGCGCAGTTCATCGCAAATAGTTAAAAGTAAGCTTAATGATCTAGCTTAGCCAAGTGTTTTAGATTGCTTGCAGAAAAAAAGAAGCCAATAGGCAGTCGGGTCTATTGGCTTGTTTTGTGAACATCACGTTCACTAACAACGTCAGTTGGCTAGGTGACCCGAGGGGTCACTAAACTATCAGCATGGTTTATGCCATTTTTTAAATAATTGATATTATTTTTGAATCCTTTCTTTTACCCATAATTTAGCTAATGTTATTTGCAAAATGCAAAGCGTAATGCGATTATTGTTTAAAACACAACAAAATATTAGCTAGGTTATGCAACAAAAATCTGAAGGTCCTAAATCTCGTTACCTTTTAATGGTTGAGGATACCGCATCTGTTGCGGCACTGTACCGCTCATACCTGACACCACTTGGTATAGATATCAATATTGTCGGTACAGGTAGGGATGCCATTGAAAGTCTTAACCATAGAATTCCAGATCTTATTCTGCTCGATCTTCGTCTGCCAGATATGACGGGGATGGACGTTTTACACGCTGTTAAAAAGAGTCATCCAGACGTACCTATTATTTTTATGACCGCTCACGGTTCTATCGATACCGCGGTAGAAGCAATGCGTCATGGCTCTCAAGACTTTTTGATCAAACCGTGTGAAGCTGACCGCTTACGTGTCACGGTTAACAATGCGATTCGTAAAGCGACTAAGTTAAAAAACGAGGCTGATAACCCGGGTAATCAAAGTTATCAAGGCTTTATTGGCAGCAGCCAAACTATGCAACAGGTCTACCGTACGATTGATTCAGCAGCGAGCAGTAAAGCGAGCATCTTCATCACTGGTGAAAGTGGCACGGGTAAAGAGGTATGCGCCGAGGCAATCCATGCGGCAAGCAAGCGTGGTGACAAGCCTTTTATTGCGATTAACTGTGCTGCAATTCCAAAAGATTTGATTGAGAGTGAACTGTTTGGTCACGTGAAAGGTGCTTTTACCGGCGCAGCAAATGATCGTCAGGGTGCAGCGGAATTAGCGGATGGTGGCACACTTTTCCTTGATGAACTGTGTGAGATGGACTTAGATTTGCAAACCAAATTGCTACGATTTATTCAAACCGGCACGTTCCAAAAAGTGGGCTCTTCAAAAATGAAGAGCGTGGATGTTCGCTTTGTTTGTGCAACTAACCGTGACCCATGGAAAGAGGTACAAGAAGGTCGATTCCGTGAAGATTTGTACTATCGTTTGTATGTCATTCCTTTGCATTTGCCACCTTTACGTGAACGAGGTGAAGATGTCATTGAAATTGCATACTCACTGTTAGGCTATATGTCGCACGAAGAAGGAAAAAGCTTCGTGCGTTTTGCGCCTGATGTAATCGACCGATTTAATAGCTATGAGTGGCCAGGCAACGTTCGTCAGCTACAAAACGTGCTGCGCAATATCGTTGTTCTAAACAACGGTAAAGAAATCACGTTGGATATGTTACCGCCACCGCTGAATCAACCGCTTGACCGTCCGTCTTCTGTGGCGAAATTCATTGAGCCGAAAGTGATGACTGCGTCTGAGATTATGCCGTTGTGGATGACAGAAAAAATGGCGATAGAGCAAGCGATTGAAGCGTGTGATGGCAATATCCCCCGAGCGGCGGGATACCTTGATGTCAGTCCGTCGACGATTTACCGCAAGTTACAGGCTTGGAATGGCAAGGAAGAGCGGCAAAAAGTATGAGTGTGAATGTATTAAATCAGCAAAAAATCGATGAACTGTCGATGGAGATTGGCAGTGATAATGTTCCTGTTTTACTCGATATTTTCTTAGGGGAGATGGATACCTACATCGAGAATTTATCTCAGTTTCAAGGGACAGAGCGATTGCGTTACCTAAAAGAAATCAGTCACGCGTTAAAAAGCAGTGCAGCGAGCTTTGGAGCAGACCGTCTTTGTCAATTGGCGATGTCGATAGATAAAAAAGCCAAAGCAGGTGAGTTAGCTGAAGAGTCAGACGAGTTAAAAACGATGTTCGATCTTTTGCACGAAACACGCGACGCTTATCGTGATTGGCAGCAGTAATGCATTGTTCTGATGAGGCTCTTACACAAAACCCTTCACGTACGTGAAGGGTTTTTTCATTGTTGACAGCGAGTAAACTTGAAGCTATCCCCTAGCTTTAGAGGGCGTTTTTTTAAATCGAAAGCCTTAGCTGGCTTTCAATAGCGAGCTTGAGTTTATCTCGGTCGTGACGCCAATCTCGGTTCGACGAAGCTAACGATTCCGTCACTACATTCCACTGGCTCAAGACTTCTTGCTCGGTTTCCTCTGCTAGAACCACGTCTATCTTCCTACCTTGGCAGGCACGCTCACACCATTCTAATTTTTGTGCCATGGTCATTCGTCCGGCTGGGCCGTACTCCGGGCTCAAGTTGGCAACGAAAATGACTTTTGCTTTCTCATTGGCGGCAATGGCTTTGCCGAGCTCAGGCAACAGCAAAGGAGGCATGATGCTGGTTAAAAAGCTGCCAGGACCAAGAATAATAGCGTCTGCTTCTGCCAGTGCAGTCACTGCTTCTTTAGTTGCAGGAACTTCTGGTGATAGATCGAGACGACGTAAATCGGTGTCCATCTCGTCTACATTCGTTTCTCCCGTGACCCATTTTCCATCCACGGATAACGCGGAAAGATCGGAAGGGTGTTCAGACATAGGAAGAATGTTAACGTCGACTTTTAACATGTTTCGAATCAGATTGATGGCATCTAACGGTCTGACCGATAAGTTATCGAGCGCCGTAAGCATCAAGTTACCGAGGTTATGACCATCAAGCTCGCCAGTACCTTTGAAGCGATATTCAAACATCATTGAACTGATCGACGGCTCTGTGATCAGCTGATTAATGCAGTTCCGTGTGTCGCCCCAGGCGATTCCACCTTGGCAGTGACGAATTCTTCCTGTTGAGCCACCATTGTCTGTTGTGGCGACAATGCCAGTTGCATTGCCGCCAAAATCCCGTAGTGCGGCCAACATTCGACCTAAGCCATGACCACCGCCAACAGCGACCACTTTTTTATCCGTGTAGATATTCATTACGTTCTTCTAATAATCTTTTAAAAAACGGCTACAATTTATCTTAAGGAGTGCTTGAAAGGTACTCACTTAGCGGTAAATTGTGTCTCTAGAGAGTTTTTTATCACTCAAGTCTGGATTCCAGTACAAATATTAAGTATTTTACACCGCAAAGCTATCAGAGGTTTCATATCTCTGGTTGCCATAACTCCGAGCTCACTATTGCTAAGTCCGAGGATAAGCGTTTTGAGCCAGTGGCGTACTGTCACAAGGGCATGATTGGAAATGGCCATGCCTCCCGTGTTTGGAAAGGTGTTCCGTGGCGCAACAATTCGAAGACAAATTTCATCGTAAGTTCTATTACTTGCGTCTGTCTGTGACCGACGTATGTAATTTCAAATGTACCTATTGCCTTCCTGATGGCTATAAGCCTTCGGGCAATAAAAACTCGTCTTTTTTATCTCTTCCTGAAATCAAACGGGTCGTAAAAGCGTTTGCTGATTGTGGCACGTCAAAAGTGCGCATTACTGGCGGTGAACCAAGTTTACGCAAAGATTTTACCGACATTATCCACTCAGTGGCGACGACGCCTGGTATCCAAAAAGTTGCAACGACGACCAATGGTTACCGCATGGCGAAGCAAGTCGCAGACTGGCGTGAAGCGGGCTTAACTCACATCAACGTTAGCGTGGACAGCCTTGATCCGCGCATGTTCCATCAAATCACGGGTGAAAATAAGTTCACTGAGGTGATGAATGGTATCGAGCGTGCGTTTGAAGTTGGTTATGAGCAAGTCAAAGTTAATGTGGTTTTGATGAAAGATCTTAACCATCAAGAACTGCCAGCATTTCTCAACTGGATAAAAGATCGTCCAATCCAACTGCGCTTCATCGAGTTGATGCAAACGGGTGAGATGGATGATTTATTCAATAAGCATCATGTGTCCGGCGTAGCAATTCGTAATCAGTTGATTGCGAACGGTTGGCTGCTTAAAGTGCGCTCTCATAATGACGGCCCCGCGCAAGTGTTTGTTCATCCAGATTACAAGGGTGAAATTGGTCTAATCATGCCTTATGAAAAAGACTTTTGTGAGAGCTGCAACCGACTACGCGTCTCTGCGATGGGTAAGCTGCATCTGTGTTTGTTTGGAGACCACGGTGTAGAACTGCGTGATCTACTGGAACGTGATGAGCAAGAAAGTGAGCTTATTGAACGCATCCAAGCGCAGTTACAAACTAAGTCGGTGAGCCACTTCTTGCACGATGGTAATACGGGTATGACGCCGCATCTGGCGTCTATCGGCGGCTAAATCAACTCAAATTTTGTAGGGAAAGCTTATTTATAGGCTAGCTTTCCCTCGCTTTTCTAGAATCGATACCAAACGTATCAAAGTTAAAAGAGAATAGGTGAACACATGGGTCACGCTGAAAGCAAATTTCAACCTGCAAATATTGCCGTTCTAACGGTATCTGACACTCGTACCGAAGAAAACGATACCTCTGGTCGCTACCTTGTTGAACACGCTCAAGAAGCGGGTCACAATGTTGTCGATAAGCAAATTGTTATTGATGACATGTACAAAATTCGCGCAATTGTTTCTCAGTGGATTGCGGACGACAATGTTCAAGCGATCATGATTACTGGTGGTACAGGGTTCACGTCACGTGACAGCACGCCAGAAGCGCTGAAGCCTCTGTTTGATAAAGAAGTAGAAGGTTTTGGTGAGTTATTCCGCATGGTGTCTTACGAAGAAATTGGTACGTCAACGATCCAATCGCGTGCAATTGCAGGTTTTGCTAACCATACAGTTATCTTCGCAATGCCTGGTTCAACAGGCGCGTGCCGCACTGGCTGGACGAAGATCATCAAGCAGCAGTTAGATGCAAGCCATCGCCCTTGTAACTTCATGCCGCACCTATCTGTATAACCTTTCCTAAAAGCGAAGGAAAAACAATGACTCAATTTACCCATATCAACGCGTCTGGCGAAGCTAACATGGTCGACGTGTCTGCAAAAGCTGAAACGGTTCGTGAAGCACGTGCAGAAGCATTTGTTCACATGGCCCCAGAAACCTTGCAACTGATTGTTTCCGGTCAGCATCATAAAGGTGATGTGTTCGCGACGGCTCGAATTGCTGGTATCCAAGCTGCAAAGAAAACGTGGGATTTGATTCCACTTTGTCATCCTCTGTTGCTTTCTAAAGTCGAAGTTCAGTTGGAGGCTATTGAGTCAGAAAACAAAGTTCGTATTGAATCTGTTTGTAAGCTTGCAGGTAAAACGGGCGTAGAAATGGAAGCGCTCACGGCGGCTTCTGTTGCTGCACTGACGATTTACGATATGTGTAAAGCGGTGCAAAAAGACATGGTTATCGGTCAAGTTCGTCTCCTAGAAAAGACGGGTGGAAAATCTGGACACTTCAAGGCGGAATCATGATTAAAGTACTTTTTTTTGCTCAGACTCGTGAGCTGATTGGTATCGACAGTGTCGAATTAGATGATCAATTTGAAACGGTTGAAGCGATTCGCGCACATCTCGTGGAAGAGGGCGCTGATAAAAATGGTAAGTGGGATTTGGCTTTAGAGCCAGGAAAGCTACTTGCTGCTGTTAATCAATCTATTGTCCCACTTGATACCGAAGTAAAAGCGGGGGATGAAGTTGCATTTTTCCCACCGGTAACCGGAGGTTAAGATGGACCCACGCGTCTCTGTACAAGTTGAAGACTTTTCCGTTGATCACGAATATCAACGTTTATCCGAAGGTACGGCTGCTGGTGCTGTCGTAACATTCATTGGTAAAGTTCGAGATATGAACCTTGGCGATAATGTTGTTGGTTTGCACTTGGAACACTACCCAGGCATGACTGAGAAGAGCTTGAGCGACATTTGCGATCAAGCTGAATCACGTTGGCCATTATTGGGCGTACGCGTGATTCATCGCGTTGGTGATATGGATAGCGGTGATCAAATCGTCTTTGTTGGTGTTTCAAGTGCACACCGTGGAGCAGCATTTGATGCTTGCGAGTTCATTATGGATTACTTGAAAACCAAAGCACCATTTTGGAAGAAAGAACGCACGACGAGTGAAGATCGTTGGATTGAGTCGCGCGATACTGATCACCAAGCTGCGCAGCGTTGGGAAAAATAGAACCCACTCCTCATTCTAGTGAAAAAAGCTAAGTGTCAATGGCACTTAGCTTTTTTTGTACTTATCTTCATAATTCTGCTCATTTGACTTCAACACAACCCTTACTCGCTCTGGTGATATTCTTCACAATAAAAGTTTTTAGCCCAATATATAAACAATTATTTGTTAGACTTCATTTGTCATAAATGTTAAATAATATGTAAATATCTAGCATAAGATGCTATCAAATGGTTTAAATGTAGATTAATCGAAAGTTCTGTCTGTGGAATGTCGCTTCTGGTCTCCATTTGGCTGGTGAATACTTTTTGATTAGAGTTTACTGCTAGATATGTGTGGTTTAGTCAGGATTATTGGTTTTTTTGCTACATTTTTATGGCAAATTACTTCAATGATTGCTAATGTGTGCCGCAGTCTTTGTAAGGTTTTAGGCTTTTGTGCTCAGAAAACGCACTAAAAAAATCTAAAACTCTGACCGTTCCAGGCCCTTACAAAGAAGTCATGGATGCTAACGAAAAAATTTGGAGTTTTACGCATGTATAAGAATAAAATCACGCGCGCTTTATTTATTGGTGCTGGTCTTTCTCTCGCTTTAGCTGGTTGTGGCGAAAAGCCTGCAGAGAAACAAGCTGCTGAGCCTGCTCCGGCTCCAGCCCCTGAAGCTAAATCTGATTCTAAAGAGCCAAAACTTGCTGCTGTTCAAGAATTGGTGCGTGGTAACGGTACAGAAGTTGCGACAATAGACCCTCATAAATCTCAAGGTGTTCCAGAGTCCCACGTGATTCGCGATCTTCTTGAAGGCCTAGTAAACCAAGATGCGGACGGTAACACTATCCCTGGTGTTGCAAAATCTTGGGAAACTGAAGACAACAAAACGTACACTTTCCACCTACGTGAAGACGCAAAATGGTCTAACGGTGATCCTGTTACTGCAGGTGATTTTGTATACAGCTTCCAACGCGCAGTCGACCCAGCAACCGCTTCTCCATACGCTTGGTACATGGAATACACCAAGATGAAGAACGCAAAAGACATTGTTGCGGGTAAAAAAGACAAGAGTGAGTTGGGTGTTAAAGCGGTTGACGACCACACGTTAGTGGTTGAGCTAGACACTGCTGTACCATACTTTGTGATGATGATGGGCCACACAACAGTGAAGCCTGTTCACCAAGCAACCGTTGAAAAGTTCGGCGATCAATGGACGAAGCCTGAGAACTTTGTAGGTAACGGTGCTTATGTTGTTGACAACTGGGTTGTAAACGAGCGTTTAGTTCTAAAACGTAACGAACAATACTGGGACAACGAAAACACGACGCTTGATCAAGTTACTTTCCTACCAATCGAAAACCAAGTAGCGGAAATGAACCGCTTCCTAGCAGGTGAAATCGACTTCACGAATGAACTGCCTACAGAGCACTTCAAGCGTTTGAAGCAAGAGCATCCAGAAGACGTGTCTGTATCGGGTAACTTGTGTACTTACTACTACATCTTCAACACGAAGAAAAAGCCGTTTGATGATGTTCGCGTACGTAAAGCGATTTCTTATGCGATTGACCGTAATATCGTGACTGATGCGATCCTAGCACAGGGTCAAAAGCCAGCTTATTTCCTAACGCCTGAAATCACGGCGGGTTTCAACCCAGAAATCCCTGCATACGGCAAAATGACGCAAGAAGAGCGTAACGCTGAAGCGGCGCGTCTATTGGAAGAAGCGGGTTACGGCGCAGACAACCCTCTTGAATTTAACCTTCTATACAACACGTCAGAGAACCACAAGAAACTTGCGGTTGCACTGGGTTCAATGTGGAAGAAGACGCTTGGTCTAGACGTTACGCTAGAAAACCAAGAGTGGAAAACTTACCTATCTACCAAAGATTCTGGCAACTTTGAGGTTGCTCGTGCAGGTTGGTGTGGCGACTACAACGAAGCTTCATCTTTCCTAACGCTGATGATGAGTAATAACACTACTGGTGGTATTCACTACGACAGCAAAGAGTACGATGCAATCATGGACAAAGCATTTGCTTCAACTTCTGACGAAGAGCGTCAAGCGCTTTACCTAGAAGCAGAGAAGTTGATGGCAAAAGATATGCCAATCGCACCTATCTACCAGTACGTGAAATCACGTCTACTATCACCGAAAGTTGGTGGCTTCCCAGTCAATAACGCGGAAGACAAGATTTACTCTAAAGATCTCTACATCACAGAGTAATTCGTAACTCGATAGAACTATAAAAATGAGGCTCTACATGTGAGAAATTGCATGTAGCGCCTATCTTTAGTCCAAAAGAATTGGACGACTTCTTTAATTTAACTGTCACAGACTGAAAGAGTGAGTTTATGCTTAAATTCATCGCAAAAAGGATATTTGAGGCGATCCCAACAATGTTGGTTTTGATCACCGTATCTTTCTTTCTTATGCGCTTTGCACCGGGAAACCCTTTCTCGACAGAGCGTCCATTGCCACCCGAAGTAATGGCAAATATCGAAGCTAAATATGGCTTAGATAAACCTGTATTTGAACAATACACCACGTATTTGACCAATGTTATCCAAGGGGATTTCGGGCCGTCATTTAAATACCTTGATTACTCGGTTAACGAGCTGATCGCGGTTGCCTTACCGGTTTCGGCTAAAGTGGGCTTCATCGCCTTTATCTTTACCCTGATTATGGGGGTTACCGTCGGTACCATTGCTGCGCTCAAGCAGAATACTTGGATTGATTACACCATCATGTCGACAGCGATGCTCGGCGTGGTAATGCCTTCTTTTGTATTGGCACCTGCTCTTATCTATCTGTTCTCGCTTCACTGGAATATCTTCCCTGCGGGCGGTTGGCAAGATGGTAGCTGGCAGTATTTAGTGCTTCCTGTCATTGGTATGTCACTACTCTATGTTGCAACCTTCGCTCGTATTACGCGTGGTTCGATGATCGAGACACTGAACAGTAACTTTATTCGTACGGCTCGTGCTAAAGGTCTAAGCTACCGTTACATTATCATCAAGCACGCTCTTAAGCCGGCACTTCTCCCTGTTGTTTCTTACATGGGTCCTGCTTTCGTAGGTATCATCACCGGTTCTGTTGTTATCGAAACCATTTTTGGTCTACCAGGTATTGGTAAGCTATTCGTTAACGCTGCGTTTAACCGTGACTACTCGCTAGTAATGGGTGTAACCATCCTGATTGGTTTCCTATTCATTTTATTCAATGCGATTGTAGATATTCTACTTGCAATGATTGACCCGAAAATTCGCTACTAACAGGGACGTTTGGTTATGTTAACGAAAAAAGAAAACCTAGAAGCGATTGAGAAGTTCTCCGAAAACTTGGAGATTGAAGGTCGCAGTCTTTGGCAAGATGCTCGTATCCGTTTTATGCGCAACAAAGCGGCAATGGTGAGCTTATTCCTTCTTGTTCTAATGACGTTGGCGGTGATTATTCTGCCAATGGTCGCACCGCACACCTTTGATGATACTGACTGGTACGCGATGCACGTTGCACCGAATGCTGACCATTGGTTTGGTACCGACAGCTTAGGTCGTGACTTATACGTACGCACGCTAATCGGCGGTCGTATTTCGTTGATGGTGGGGGTCATGGGTGCATTTGTAGCCGTACTGATTGGTACGCTCTATGGCGCAGCATCTGGTTTTATAGGCGGTAAAGTTGACCGTGTGATGATGCGTATTCTAGAGATTTTGTACGCGGTACCGTTTATGTTCCTAGTTATCGTACTTGTGACATTCTTCGGTCGTAACATCATGCTGATCTTTGTCGCGATTGGTGCTATCGCATGGCTAGATATGGCGCGTATCGTACGTGGTCAGACACTCAGCTTACGTAGCAAAGAGTTCATCGAAGCTGCACATGTGTGTGGTGTTAGCAACTGGAAAATTATCACTCGTCATATCGTGCCGAATGTACTGGGTATCGTAGCGGTTTACTCTACGCTACTTATCCCGAGCATGATCCTGACGGAGTCATTCCTATCATTCCTTGGTCTTGGTGTTCAGGAACCGATGACAAGTTGGGGAGCCCTTCTACAAGAAGGTGCACAGACAATGGAAGTGGCAATCTGGCAGCTGGCATTCCCAGCCGTGTTCATGGTTGTGACGCTATTCTGCTTCAACTACGTTGGTGACGGCCTGCGCGATGCGCTGGATCCAAAAGACAGATAATTAAAAGATAAGATTAAGGAAGCAATGATGAGCTTATTAGATGTCAAAGATCTGCGCGTCGAATTCACCACGCAAGATGGTATCGTAACCGCAGTAAACGATTTGAACTTCTCTCTCAACCAAGGCGAAACCTTAGGGATCGTTGGAGAATCGGGATCAGGTAAATCTCAAACCGTATTCGCAATCATGGGCCTTTTGGCTAAAAACGGTATTATCTCTGGTAGCGCAAAGTTTGAAGGCAAAGAAATCTTAAACTTACCAGAAAAAGAACTGAACAAAGTTCGCGCTGAACAGATCGCAATGATCTTCCAAGACCCAATGACATCGCTGAACCCTTACATGAAGGTAAGTGACCAGTTGATGGAAGTGCTTATGCTGCATAAAGGCATGGGCAAAGCGGAAGCATTTGAAGAATCAGTACGCATGCTGGAAGCGGTGAAAATCCCTGAAGCGCGTAAGCGTATCACGATGTACCCGCATGAGTTTTCAGGCGGTATGCGTCAACGTGTAATGATCGCGATGGCGTTGTTATGTCGTCCTAAACTGCTTATTGCCGATGAGCCAACAACAGCACTTGATGTGACGGTTCAAGCACAGATCATGGACCTGCTTAATGAGCTTAAAGACGAGTTCAACACGGCGATCATCATGATCACGCACGACCTTGGTGTTGTTGCAGGTTCGTGTGACAAAGTGCTGGTGATGTATGCAGGTCGTACGATGGAGTACGGCAACGTAAACGAAATCTTCTATAATCCAAGCCACCCTTATGCAGAGGGTCTGTTGAAAGCGATCCCTCGCCTTGATACGGAAGGTGAAATTCTGCCAACCATTCCTGGTAATCCACCAAACTTGCTTCGTCTACCACCGGGCTGCCCTTATCAAGAGCGTTGTCACCGAGTGATGGATCGTTGTAAGCGTGAAGCGCCAATTCTGACTCCATTTGGTGATGGCCGTCAGCGCGCATGTTTTTCTGAATGGGAGGCTTGGAACAAATGAACGCAGTAGATAAAAAGCTAATTCTGGACATTTCAGAGCTGAAAGTTCACTTCAGCATTGCGTCAAAATCGGCATGGCCTTGGTCAAAGCCTTCAAGCCTAAAAGCGGTTGATGGGGTGAACGTTCGACTATACGAAGGGGAAACGCTTGGTGTAGTAGGTGAGTCAGGTTGTGGTAAATCGACGTTTGCGCGCGCCATCATCGGTCTTGTTGAAGCGACGGATGGAGAAGTAGTTTGGTTGGGTCAAGATCTAACTAAGATGAAAGACGTCCAACGTCGTGAAACGCGTAAAGAAATCCAAATGATTTTCCAAGATCCTTTGGCTTCTCTTAACCCACGTATGACGGTTGGCGACATTATTGCTGAGCCTCTTGAAACGTTCTACCCAGAACTGTCTAAGCAGGAAGTGAAAGACCGCGTTAAAGAGATGATGGCGAAAGTTGGCCTATTACCTAACGTTATTAACCGTTACCCACACGAGTTCTCGGGTGGTCAGTGTCAGCGTATCGGGATTGCGCGTGCGCTTATCCTTAAGCCTAAGATGATCATTTGTGACGAGCCAGTATCGGCGCTTGATGTATCTATTCAAGCTCAGGTTGTTAACCTGCTTAAAGAGATTCAAAAAGAACTAGGCCTTTCTCTGGTATTCATTGCGCATGATTTGTCAGTGGTTAAACACATCTCAGACCGTGTTTTGGTCATGTACTTGGGTAATGCTGTCGAGCTCGGTGAGGCGGAGGCGCTGTTTGCTGATCCTAAGCACCCATATACACGCGCATTGATGTCAGCGGTTCCGATTCCGGACCCGAACATTGAACGCAGTAAGAAAATCCAAATGCTGGAAGGCGACCTTCCTTCGCCGATCAGCCCACCATCGGGTTGTGTGTTCCGCACTCGTTGCCCACAAGCAACCGAAGAGTGTGCGAAGACGAAGCCAACGATTCAAGGTAACGACGTTCACGCGGTATCTTGTTTGCACGTTAGTGTATAAATTCAGCCTGTGACGGGCTTAAGCGCGACACCTTCATCGGGTCGCGCTTTTTTTATGCATCTGATTTATACATTCGAATTTCTTGAACATGATGTCCTAAGTTCAGTGATTTTCTGTTTGATAGGAAACGCTAATATAGACATAAACAGAATGAGAGGAGCGCAATCATGGGTAAGTTGGTCGAAGGTGTTTGGCATGACGTCTGGTATGACACAAAATCAAATGGTGGCAAATTTGTGCGTGAAGATGCAGGATTCCGTAACTGGGTTAAAAACGAACCTGATGCGGAGTTTAAACCAGAGTCTGGTCGATACCATTTGTATGTCTCTCTTGCTTGTCCTTGGGCACACCGAACGCTCATCTTCCGCAAGCTGAAAGGCTTAGAGCCCCATATTGATGTCACGGTTGTTTGCCCTGATATGTTAAGCCAAGGCTGGCAAATGGGGCTTCCTGAGCCACTATTTGGTCACACTCGTATGCACCAAATCTACACGCAGGCCAAACCAGATTACACAGGCCGTGTAACTGTGCCTGTGCTTTGGGATAAAAAGACCAATACGATCGTGTCGAATGAGTCGTCAGAAATTATTCGTATGTTTAACTCGGAGTTCAATGCGTTAACAGGAAACCACGATGACTATTATCCAGAACAGCTAAAGCATGTTATTGACGAATGGAACGATTTTGTTTATCCAAACGTCAATAATGGAGTGTATCGCTGTGGTTTTGCGACCACGCAAGAGGCATATGAAGAAGCATTCGATTCTTTATTTGCTGCGCTAGATAAAATCGATTCGCACCTAGCGACGCATCGTTATTTAGCGGGGAATACTATTACTGAGGCTGATTGGCGTTTGTTTACGACTCTGATCCGTTTCGATGTCGTGTATGTAGGTCACTTCAAATGTAACAAGCAGCGCATCGCAGACTACGAAAATATTCAAGGATACTTAAAAGAGTTGTATCAAGTCGAAGGCGTCGAAGAAACCACGGATTTCTACCATATTAAACGTCACTATTATTTCAGCCACACTGGTATTAACCCGACGCAAGTCGTACCCAAAGGGCCTGATTTAGACTTAAACTCTCCTCATGGAAGAGAAATAATTGGCTAGTTTGCTGCCTCTATCAGAAATAAAAAAGTACTTAACGGTTAGCAATGTCGTTAAGTACTTTTATGCCAACTAAATACTAGGAGTAGGAGAGTGACTTTTAAGTGTGCGTACGTCTTACTTAGCGCGTACGACGTCCATCACTAGTTTTCCGTCGACTTTTACAGGGCCATCTTCTTTGGCTCCTAGTGTATATTCAAATACGCCAGTCTTCATTCCACCTTTTTCTCCGTGGACCATTAGCATCAGCATGTCGCCAGACTCAACCGGTTCCATCAAAATTGCATTCACGTTCTCATTCTGTCCCATCTTTAGTGGGGTATAGCCGATAACAGGGCCAGGCTTCATTGATTCGTCTGTTCGGTGTACGACCATCCATCCGTTGTCGTCAGCATGAGCCATTTTTGCGGTTACCGTTCCTCCGGACATATCTTGATCAACGCCTTTAATGCTTGGGGCTGAAAAGCTGAATGAAGAAAAACTGAACAGAATTGCAGCTAAACCAAGCTTTAGCAGTGAGTTGTTGATGGAGTTGTTCATATGTATTCCTTACTTATGTGTGAGTTTGCTTAATAGCAGTCCATTTTCGTTACGTAGTTCGAGTAAGAAAGTTCAGTTGAAATGTAAATAATGCTGATAAATGGAACAGGGAGGATCGCTTCGTTTTATTACGTTTTGGTGGTAAGTAAAAGAATAATGAAATTATAAGACGCAATGGTAAGCAGGGAACCGGGGCCATTTTCTGATTATCCTCTCATCGTCACAGCTTCTTACCCATATTCAAATAAACTAATGATATAACAACCGCTTTTTAACGGGGTGATGCATGGATATCAATGAGTTTGTCAGTGGCGAGCATCTAATTTGGAATCTGCTTATTGCTCTATTACTGGGGGCAATTGTTGGCACCCAACGTGGCTGGGTGATGCGCAATAGCGTAGAAGGCAGTCGTGTAGCAGGCATTCGTACTTTTTCTTTAGTCGGTTTACTCGGTGGTTTAGTTGGCATTCTCGCCAACATCTATACACCTTTACTCATTGGTTTTGCGCTTATCGCTTTAGTCATCCTCACTTGCATCGCTTTTGTTATACAGCAGAAAAAGAGCGGAGATGTGAGCATCACTGGCGTGGTTAGTATCATGGTGGTGTTTGTTCTGGGTAACCTTGCCGTGTCGGGTGAGGCTGTTTTAGCTGCAGCAGCGGCCGTCATAACCGCTGTGGTGCTCGATAACAAAAGAGAGCTACATCAAGCACTACAAAAACTGCAAGAGTATGAGTTAGACGCAGCACTGCGTTTATTACTTATCTCGATAGTCATGTTACCACTGTTACCAAATCAATCTTACGGCCCTTGGAATGCACTTAACCCGTATGAGATTTGGTGGATGGTTGTGCTGATCGCTAGTATCTCTTTTGTCGGTTATTTTGCGATAAAGATCGGCGGGGCGAAGCGAGGTATTTTGTTTACGTCTGTATTTGCGGGGCTTAGCTCTTCGACAGCATTAACATTGCAGTTTTCCCATCTTTCTCGTGAGCAAGCGAGCATCAGCCCGTTACTCGCTAGTGGTATTCTTTTGAGCTGCGGAACCATGTTCCCTCGTTTACTTATCGTACTGTCTGTTATCAATCCACAATTAGTGAAACTGCTTTGGCCAATTGTGATGGCGATGATGGTTGCGCTGTACATTCCGGCATGGTGGATTTGGCGCAGAAGTGAAGTTGAGCAGATTGAGCAATCAAATAAGCAAACGAACCCTCTTGCTTTGCAGTCGGCACTGTTCTTTGGCCTCGTGTTGGCGGTGATTATGCTGCTTGCTCATGCTTTGTCTGACTGGTTCGGCAACGCGGGTGTGTTGATCCTTTCTGCTTTATCAGGGATTACTGACGTTGATGCGATCTCGTTAACCCTCGGGCGTCAAAGTACGCAAACATTGAGCGTGACCACTGCTGCGTTAGGCATTTTGATTGCCGCTTCGGTTAATACCATTGTGAAAATGGGGATGGTCATCGCGATAGGGGATAAGAAGCTTTGGCACCGAATCGCACCAGTGATGACAGGTTGTGTTGTGGTTGGGGCTGGGGTATTTATGGCGCTATATTGATAAGAGCGTATTAGTGCTATTGCTCATAGCCTCTTTGCTGTGTGGCCAACAATAGAAAAAGCCCTCGACGAATCGAGGGCTTTGGATAGTTGTCCAACTAGATGTTAGAAGCGATTATTTAGCTTCTTGGTCTGCTTGGATTGCTGTTAGAGCGATTGTGTACACGATATCGTCTACTAGCGCGCCACGAGACAAGTCGTTTACAGGCTTGCGCATACCTTGCAGCATTGGACCGATAGAAACTAGGTCAGCTGAACGTTGTACCGCTTTGTAAGTCGTGTTACCCGTGTTTAGGTCTGGGAATACGAATACTGTCGCTTTACCTGCTACTGGAGAGTTAGGCGCTTTAGACGCTGCCACGTTTTCCATGATAGCTGCGTCGTACTGCAGAGGACCGTCGATCACTAGATCAGGACGCTTCTCTTTCGCGATGCGAGTTGCTTCACGTACTTTATCAACGTCTGCACCCTTACCTGATTCACCAGTAGAGTAAGAGATCATAGCAACGCGAGGGTCGATACCGAATGCTGCTGCAGAATCAGCAGATTGGATAGCGATTTCAGCAAGCTGTTCAGCGGTTGGATCTGGGTTGATCGCACAGTCACCGTAAACCAGTACTTGATCAGGCAGAAGCATGAAGAATACTGAAGATACGATAGACGCATTTGGTGCAGTCTTGATGATTTGGAACGGAGGAACGATAGTGTTCGCTGTAGTATGAACAGCACCAGAAACTAGGCCGTCAACTTCGTCGTTCTCAAGCATCATTGTGCCTAGGAATACTGAATCTTGTAGCTTCTCACGAGCCACAACTTCAGTCATGCCTTTCGCACCGCGCAGCTCAACTAGACGAGCAACGTAGTTTTCACGAACAGCATCGGCATCGATGATGGTTACGCCAGTACCTAGCTCAACGCCTTGTTGAGCTGCTACACGACGGATTTCATCTGGGTTACCTAGAAGCACACAGTCTGCAATGCCGCGTTCAGCACAGATGGCTGCCGCTTTAACAGTACGTGGTTCGTCACCTTCTGGAAGAACGATACGCTTGCCTGCTTTACGAGCAAGTTCAGTTAGTTGGTAACGGAACGCTGGTGGGCTTAGACGACGAGACTTCTGAGTACCTTCAGTCATTGACTCGATCCAGTTACCGTCGATGTGACCAGCAACGTGCTCGTTGATGAACTCGATACGCTCTTTATCGTCTGCAGGTACTTCGATGCTGAAGCTCTGTAGGTTTAGAGATGTCTGCCAAGTGTTACCTTGCGCTTTGAAGATAGGTAGACCAGTGTCGAACGCTGGTTTACATAGACCTTCGATTTCGCGAGGGATGTCGTAACCGCCAGTTAGCAGTACAGCACCAATATCCACACCGTTCATTGCAGCAAGAGAAGCAGCAACGATAACATCAGGACGGTCTGCAGAAGTAACAAGTAGAGAGCCAGGTTTGAAATGCTCAATCATGTTTGGCAGAGAACGTGCACAGAAAGTGATGCTCTTGATGCGACGAGTGTTGATGTCACCTTCGTTGATGATATCTGCTTTCAGGTGCTTAGCCATGTCGATTGCACGAGTCGCAATCAGATCAATGCTCCATGGCACGCAACCTAGTACACGAATTGGAGAAGTGTTGAAGATTTCCATCACTTTCAATTCGTTTTGTTTCGCGCTATCTGCATCGTCAAAGATTTCAGATAGGTCAGGGCGAGTACGGCCAGCTTCGTCAACAGGAGCGTTTAGCTTGTTGATGATAACGCCAGAGATGTTTTTGTTCTTAGTGCCGCCGAAGTTAGAACATGCTACTTCGATACGCTCTTTCAGTTGCGCTGGGTTATCAGTACCTGGAGTCGCAACTAGCACGATTTCTGCACCAAGTGTTGCCGCGATTTCCGCGTTTACTTGGTTTGCAAATGGGTGCTTACGAGTAGGTACAAGACCTTCGATTAGCGTAACGTCTGCGTCTTTGTTGATTTGGTTGTAACGTTCAACAACGGTTTCTAGCAGCTCGTCCATGTTGTCGTTACCGATTAGGCTTTCAGCAACAGACATCGCCATTGGCTCACCGATCTTCATATCGCTGTTGTGGCCAACGATAGTTGAAGTCAGATCTGGCTGATCACCACCTGAACGTGGCTGACAGATTGGCTTGTAGAAAGAAACTTTAACGCCTTTACGCTCCATAGCGCGAAGAACACCCATGCTAACGCTTGTTAGGCCAACGCCTGCGCTAGTAGGGATAAGCATAATAGTACGAGACATTCGTAGAGTACCTTTAGCTATTTGGGGGATAAAAGCTCAACTCTTATTCCATGAAGCTCGAAGAATAGGAGTTGAGCCCCTAAGAAATTCGTTTGAATGAAAATCTGGCTAGCCGAGTGGCTAGCCAGTAATTCAATTAAAGACCTGTCAGGCGTGCAGTGTCTTCAGCGATGACTAGCTCTTCGTTAGTAGAGATAACCATTGCAGGGATACGGCTGTTTTCAGTCGTGATAACGCCTTCGCCGCCGAAGCGAGCTTTAAGGTTAGCTTCGCTATCTACTTCGATACCGAAGATGCCAAGACGGTTTAGAACCATTTCACGGATAGGGCCAGAGTTCTCGCCGATACCGCCAGTGAAAGTGATTGCGTCTAGACGACCGTCCATTGAAGCAGTGTAGCCAGCTACGTACTTAGCTAGACGGTGGCAGAACACGTCCATTGCGCGTGTTGCTTCTTCTTTCTCACCGTAGTTGTCTTCAACGAAACGACAGTCAGAAGTCACTTCAGTTAGACCTTGAAGACCAGACTCTTTAGTTAGCATCGTGTTGATTTGATCAACAGAGTAACCTAGAGCGTCGTGTAGGTGGAAGATGATCGCAGGGTCGATGTCGCCACAGCGAGTACCCATTACTAGACCTTCAAGTGGAGTAAGACCCATAGAAGTGTCTACAGATTGACCGTTCTTGATTGCACATACAGACGCGCCGTTACCTAGGTGACAGTTGATGATGTTTACTTCTTCAACTGGTTTGTTTAGTAGGCCAGCAACTTCACGAGTGATGAACAAGTGAGAAGTACCGTGCATGCCGTAACGACGGATACCGTGTTCTTTGTATAGGTTGTATGGAAGAGCGTATAGGTAAGACTCTTCAGGCATAGTTTGGTGGAACGCAGTGTCAAATACAGCAACGTTTTTCAGCTCTGGGAAGTTTTTCTTAGCCGCTTCGATACCGATGATATGAGCAGGGTTGTGAAGAGGTGCAAATGTTGCAGCGTCTTGAATACCTTTTAGAACTTCATCAGTGATTAGTGCAGATTGAGTGAACTGCTCGCCGCCGTGAACGATACGGTGACCGATTGCGCCTAGGTTAGCTTTAAGCTCTGGCTTAGAAGCAAGAATAGTTTCTACCATAAACGCTAGTGCTTCTTCGTGAGCTGCACCATTGCCTAGTTGAGCTTCGTGCTTGCCATCAAGTTTCCACTTGATGCGAGCTTCAGGAAGGTGAAGACACTCAGCAAGACCTGATAAGTGCTCGTCGCCGTTCTCGGCATCAACAACGGCAAATTTAAGAGAAGAACTACCGCAGTTTAAAACTAAAACTAGCTTAGACATGTATGACTACCTGTTATTCGTCTGATAAAAAATCAGTTAAAGAATGAAAAATTAATCACAAGAATAGCCGATACCCAGAAGGCTGCGTACTAATCCTGGTCAAAAATTGTTCTAATTCCATATAAAGAAATAGTGATGAACCCATCCATCACTATGATGCGATCCGTGCAGATAGATATCTCGGAGTTGCTTAAATTGTAAATAACAGCAACAATGAGATTGAGGGTCTGCAAAGGATAGCGATAATAAGCAATGATAACAAAAAAAATTTGAAAGAATATTAACTTTCATCAATTTTTTGTACCTTCAGTTGAAATGTTCAACTATTTTTTAGTGAGAGAGCGGTATGAGTAATAAAGTCGGATTGATCCATAGCCTGAAAGATGGCCAGAATTACATGGAGATCTGGCCGGTTCGTAAAGAGCTAAGCGCCATATTTCCGGAACAGCGTATCATTAAGGCGACTCGCTTTGGCATTAAAGTCATGCCAGCCGTCGCTGCGATCAGCGTACTCACTCAAATGGCATTCAACAATTACCACGCGTTACCTCAGTCTATTGTTGTCGCCTTGTTTGCGATTAGCTTGCCACTCCAAGGGATTTGGTGGCTTGGTGCTCGATCCAACACGAAACTGCCGCCTTCTCTGGCATCTTGGTATCGGGAGCTGCATCAAAAAATTGTGGAAACAGGTTTTGCACTAGAGCCTGTTAAAGCTCGCCCTCGTTATAAAGAGCTTGCGATAATACTGAACCGAGCGTTTCGCCAGCTCGATAAATCGTCACTAGAGCGTTGGTTCTAATTTAAATTGTTTGAAATGGAGTGTGCACTAGCCGCTCCATTTTTGATCCTGCCTCTATTACCTACTTTGACGGTCGTTGATGAAGCGAGCGAAGCTTTGTTTACCAAAGATTCTTTCCGGATGAAGAAGTCCCCCGATCACAAATGTTGCTTTAGTGTTAAATCTTTCTTTTCTTTACTAAGACTTAGTAGTAATAATAAAAACAAGATGCGCAAGAAGTGCACAGTTATACGAACACAACATTACCCCTTTCAAACATTTGAATTCACGAGTCGATATTCATGTTGAATGCTCGCGAAACAAGGACGAAGTCACATCAAGGAGTTATGATGAAAACGAAACGTTTATTAGCCACAGCCGTTCTATCTGCTACTGCTATTTTCTCTTCTGCCAATGTACTGGCCGCCACTGCAACCGTTGCAGTTTCACAAATTGTCGAACACCCGGCGTTAGACGCGACGCGTCAAGGATTGCTTGATGGTTTAAAAGCGAAAGGCTACGAAGAAGGCAAAAATCTAGAATTTGATTATAAGACCGCACAGGGTAATCCAGCGATTGCGGTGCAAATTGCCCGTCAGTACGTCGGCGAAAATCCTGATGTGTTAGTGGGTATCGCGACGCCTTCGGCACAAGCCTTGGTGTCGGCAACGCGCTCTATTCCTGTTGTCTTTACTGCGGTAACAGATCCGGTCGGTGCGAAATTGGTTAAGTCGATGGAACAACCAGGCAAAAACGTAACTGGCCTGTCTGATCTTTCACCCGTTGCTCAGCATGTCGACCTCATCCAAGAAATTCTCCCTCAGGTGAAAAGCATCGGGGTTGTATTTAATCCCGGTGAAGCTAATGCCGTGACTTTGGTTGAACTGCTAAAAGAAAGCGCAGAAGCAAAAGGCATACAAGTGGTTGAAGCGACCGCACTAAAAAGTGCTGATGTTCAGTCTGCGACTCAAGCGATTGCAGCGAAATCAGACATTCTTTACGCCCCAACAGACAATACAGTTGCAAGTGCGATTGAAGGGATGATTGTGGCAGCGAATCAAGCGAAAAAACCTGTCTTTGGTGGTGCGACGTCATATGTCGAAAAAGGTGCGATCGCCGGTCTGGGTTTTGACTACTACCAGGTTGGTGTACAAACCGCGGATTACGTTGCGGCGATTCTTGATGGTCAAGAACCAGGCAAGCTGGATGTAAAAGTCGCGACGGGCTCTGACCTTGTAATTAATGAAAGCGCAGCATCTAAGCTCGGTATCAAGCTGCCAAGTTATGTGGTTGAACGTGCGACAAGCATGCAATAAGTAACGCTTTTTGGGGTTAAGCCTGTCACGTTGGTTGGTAGAGGCTTGCCCCAAAATTGATACTCGCCGGATTTCTCGTGTAGAGCATTCTGCTAGAGAAGAAGGGGAGTATACGTTAGAAGTCTTAAGTTCAGGTTGGTATTAGCCAGCCTGAGCATGCAGAAAGGAGCAGTTATGTCTGCATTTGCTTTTTTTGGCGCACTCGAAATTGGCTTGATTTATGGCCTAGTCGCTCTGGGTGTGTATCTTACGTTCCGTGTTCTCGATTTTCCCGATTTGAGTGTGGATGGCAGCTTTCCAATGGGAGCTGCGGTGGCTGCAACGGCGATTGTCGCAGGTATTAATCCTTGGCTTGCGACAATAATGGCGATGATAGCTGGTAGTATGACGGGGTGGGTAACCGCTTTTCTGGCTGTTCGGTGTGGTATTTTGCACCTGTTGGCTTCCATTCTTACCATGATCGCGGCATTTTCAATCAATATTCGTATTATGGGCAAACCTAATATGGCGTTGCTTGGAGAGGATACGATTCTCACTCCGTTTGAAGCCTTGGGCGATCCGATGTTCATTCGTCCTCTGGTTGTTGGGGTCTTAGTTCTTTTGTCCGCTTTCTTTGTGATTCGCTTGCTCAACAGCGACTTTGGTCTTGGTTTACGAGCCACGGGCGTGAATGCGCGTATGGTTTCTGCGCAAGGGGCGAGCACTGGTTTTTATACCTACTTTGGGTTGGCTTTATCCAACGGTTTTGTCGGATTCGCAGGCGCGTTGTTTGCACAAACGAACAGCTTTGCAGATGTGACCTCTGGCGTGGGCACCATTGTGGTTGGTTTGGCTGCTGTGATTTTGGGCCAGACCCTTATTCCCGGGCGAAAAATTTGGGTTGCGGTATTTGCTGTCATCATCGGTTCGGTACTTTATCGTCTTGCAGTGGCTTTCGCTTTGAGTTCTGGCATGTTTGGTTTACAAGCTTCAGACCTCAACCTTGTTACCGCAGTATTGGTGGCTGTGGCGCTTATTGCTCCAAAGCTAAAACAGAGCATGAGAGCGAAACAACGCGTTACCGATGCTAAACAAGCGGCATCAAAAAATGGTTCGGGGGAGGCGTTATGATTGAACTTAATAACATTCAGGTCACGTTCAACCCAGGGACGATTTTAGAAAATCGTGCATTGAAAGGCGTCTCTTTAGAGGTTCCAGAGCATCAATTTCTTACCGTGATTGGTTCTAATGGCGCAGGAAAATCGACGTTGCTTGGTGCGGTGACAGGTGAGACGCCGATGATAGGTGGTCAGGTGATCATTGATGGCAAAGACGTCACCAAGCAGACGGTAGCCCAGCGTGCGACGCAATGCGCACGAGTGTTTCAAGATCCATTGGCCGGAACCTGTGGAGAGCTAACGATAGAAGAGAACATGGCTTTAGCGTACATGCGTGGTAAAAAACGCAGTTGGGGTTTGGCGCTTTCAGCTAAACGTCGCAAGCTGTTCCAAGAGCGAATTAGCATCCTAGGGCTTGGCTTAGAAGATCGTCTGGGCGATAGCATTGGCTTACTGTCCGGTGGACAACGACAAGCCGTTAGCCTTGTGATGGCGACGTTATCGGAGAGTCAGTTGTTACTGCTTGATGAACACACGGCTGCGCTTGATCCTCGTATGGCGGCGTTTGTTATCGACTTAACTAAACGTATTGTCGATGAGTTCGATTTAACCGTGATGATGGTGACGCATTCGATGAAAGACGCATTAGCATGTGGCGATAGGACCGTAATGCTTCACCAAGGTGAAATTGTGCTTGATGTGGCTGGAGAGCAGCGCGCTAACATGCAGGTACCAGACTTGTTGGATATGTTCTCCAAAGTGCGTGGTGAAGAGCTTGCAGATGACAGTCTCTTGTTGAACTAAGCGGTATCCGACAAGTCACTACGCCTACTAAGTGTGATCCTCCTTGGGAAAATTGGCTTATATGCCAACTCGCAAGGAGGATTTCTTGTCTCTCATTCTTCAATAACATAGTGGCATATCCGATGACGAGGAGTGCCCATAATGAACCTGCCATTTATTTTTCATAGTCAAACTATTGATGGTTTAGCTTTTAATCAAGAGCAAGTCACAGTCAGACTGAAAACCGAGACATTGGATTTTGATTCCGTATATGTGCGTCTTGAGCCGGACAATGAAGAATATCTGGTCGACATGGCTCAAATTGGAACAACTGGGGAATTGTTACTATGGGAAGCATCGTTCCGACCAAATCGAGATCGAGATGTCACACATTATGTGTTTAAGCTCCTCAAAGACGGACAACAATACTGGCTCGATGCACGAGGCGTACAAAAGCGTATTCCACCCAAAGAGTTCCACTTTAAGTTGAATGTAAACCATCAACCACCAAGCTGGGTGCAAGAGCAAGTTTTCTATCAAATCTTTCCTGACCGTTTTTCTGCTAGTAAAAGTGAGTCCGATATTCGCCACGCTTATGCTCAGTATGATTCTGCATCGATCGTCAAGCCGTGGGGAGACGCGGTAGGCTCTCACCAAAATACCGGGGCACGTGAATTCTTTGGCGGCGACCTCAAAGGTGTAGAACAAAAGTTGGACTATCTTGAACAGCTCGGCGTTACTGCGCTTTATTTCAATCCGATCTTTTCTTCACCAAGTAATCATAAATACGACACTACGGATTACTTCACTGTTGATCCTATGTTTGGCACCAATGCTCAGTTTGCGGAACTGTGTGAGAAGATTCGCGGTAAGAATATGAAGATTGTCTTAGACGCGGTGTTTAACCACACGTCAGTGCATCATCCTTGGTTTGATATCCAACAAAAAGGAGAAGGGGCGTATAGCAATCCGCAGTCAAAGTTCCGCGATTACTACTTTTTTGAAGGCGAAACCAATCACTATATTGGTTGGAAGGGCATTGGTAACTTACCGGTTCTGAACTTCGAAAATGAACAAGTGCGTGACTATATCTATCAAAGCGAAGCATCTGTCATTAAACACTGGCTTAAGCCACCATACTCAGTCGATGGTTGGCGATTTGATGTTATTCATATGCTTGGCGAAGGAGAGGGAGCGAAAAACAATGCTCATTATGTTGAAGCGTTTCGCCATGCGACGAAGTCAGTCAATCCGAATGCCTATGTGCTAGGTGAGCACTTTTTTGAAGCAACACAGTGGCTGCAAGGTGATCAAGAGGATGGGGCGATGAACTACTACGGTTTTGCTCATCCAGTTCGAGCTTTTATCGCGCAGCAAGATATTATGTATGAACCAATCAACATTGATGGTTTGGAGTTTAAAGCATGGTTGGACGAAGCCAGAGCAAAAATTCCATTTTCGAATCAGCTATCGCAGCTAAATCAACTCGATAGTCATGATACTGCTCGTTTTATCACACTGGTTGATGGTGATAAGCGTAAAATGAACATCGCACTTGCTCTGCTCATGACATACGTCGGTACACCTTGTATTTACTATGGGAGTGAAGTCGGACTAGAGGGAGGACTGGACCCGGATAATCGTCGCTGTTTCCCTTGGAATGAAATTGAAAACTCAGCATGGCTGTCGATTTACAAGCAATGGATTTCGATACGTAAACAGTACAAGTCTTTACAGTCTGGTAGTATTCAATGGCTGCATTGCGATACCAACGAGCTGGCTTATGCGCGCGTACTTGGAAGTGAAGCGATCGTTGTTGTGATGAATCTAAGTGGCGATGAGTGTTCAATTGACTTGCCTCTGTGGCAACTTGGTTTGGAGGCTGCCCACCTTTCGTCATTGCTGGATGGACGCGAACTTATTGATTATAAGAGTCATATCTCTGTCAATATGTCGGCACAGAGCTGCAAATTATGGCGACTAAAGTGACACCACACTCTATATTGATTAAACTCCTTTAATATATAAACGGTCTCAAACAGCGCGCACTCATTTGTTTGGTCTCTTGTTATCTGGTGCTGTATTGCATGCGTCACCAGATAACGAGTATCAATTTAACAGCTGTCGTAAGAGACTATTGACCTTTCATATGCATGGTACTCAATGGTAAACCAAAGGCGATTTAGCCTCTCATTTGTCATCTTTTTTCCTCTGGCACTATTTGTAGTGATTTTACTCGTTACAACGAAAAATTACTATGATGCGGTTAACCGCTATATTGATTCAGAGTATGCACGTATTGATCGTGCCATGTCCCGTGGTATTAAAGTTCTCACCGCCTTAGATTACAGCTTTACTAATTATACGAATTACGCTAACCCATTGTCTGAAGAGCACAATTCTTTAGTCAAAAAGGGGATTTGTTATATTTGGCCGATAGATGTTTTGTTGCTAGAGAGTGTCTATAGTGAGGGGTTACCTGCGGTTGATCTTGATTACATGATAGTGGGCGATGAAAGCTTATGTCAGCAAGGTTCAACGATTAACCAATCAGCTGAACAAAAGGCGGGTTTTGCACCGTCATTGTCTTTTCTGCACGATATTGAATCCCACATCGTTGGTATTCATTACATCGATAAGCGTGGTTACGTTATTTCGTCTCCTGACACGTACGCGAAAAACTTCACTAGAGAGCTTTGGTCAACGCTAAAAGCGCGCCCATTTTGGCAAAAAACCGCACAAGATAAAGTGAACATCACCTTGGCCGGACCTGGGCCGACGTTGGATTCGATGGAAGGTCAAACCATTAGTTTGACAGTGCCTGTTTACGAAAAAGGGAGGCATCAAGGTGTGCTGTCCATTGATTTTGATGTCAATGCGTTGATGGCTTCGTCGCTAGGTCTTGTTGGTAAGTTTCATTTGGTTTCCAATTTACAATCCATTCCTTCAAACAGTACACGAATCAAACCAGTCGAGTTAGAGCGATTGAGTGCGAATCACAGCATGTATTACGAGTACAACCTTTGGGATGAAGCTAAGAACCTAGCGGTGTTCGAAAAATACAGCCTTATTGTTGCGATCTCTATTTACGTTTTGAGCACAGTCGTATTGTTCTATGTGAATATGCATAGTGAGCGACGTTATTTTAAAGATCTCGCCGCCAGAGATCCGATGACGAGCTTGTTGAACCGTCGAGGAATGCAAACCGTGTGGCGCAATAAGATGACGAAAAAACAGGTTGCATTAGCAGTGTTCGATATTGATAACTTCAAGAAGATCAATGATACCTATGGTCATGATGTCGGCGATTCTGCGATTCAGCTAGTTGCAAAATGTATACGTGAAAATATTCGCCACACAGATGTCGCCTCAAGATTTGGTGGCGAAGAGTTTGTGTTGGCGATTTACGACGAAGACTCGGAAGGCATTAAGCTAATTTTAGAGCGGGTAAAAAAAGCCATAGACGAACGCTCGACACGCGTGACTAAAGAAGGCTTTACGATCTCTGGCGGTGTGGTGTTCAGTAAAGAGAACCGAGTGGAAAGCTTTGATGAGTTATTTAAAGCGGCGGATGAAAAGTTATATCAAGCCAAGAGTACAGGCAAAAATAAGATTTGCTACGAAGATCTAAGCGCTTAAAGGGCGAGCAGTTCGCCCTTTGCAATGCTCAGATTTTATGCAACCTGAGAATTTAACTCATCACGATAACGTTGAATATGCTCAACAATCGGCGCGGCTTTGTTAAACGTTCGGATTTCTCTGAATAGATCTTTTGCTTCAGGATAGGCCTGACGTAAGTAAGAGAACCATTGTTTTACACGGTTTGGATAGTACAAGCCTTTGTCGCCTTTCATCTCAAACTTGGAGTAGTAGATCAGTAGCTCAACCACCTCGGGCCATGACATTGGCTGGTGGTTGTGTTTTACCATGTTGCCCAAGTTAGGGATATTGAAAGCGCCGCGGCACACCATCAAAGAGTCAACGCCAGTCGTTTCAATGCAACGTTGACCATCTTCATAATTCCAAATTTCGCCATTCGCAATAAGCGGAATATCAAAACGTTCGCGAATTTGGTTGATGTAATCCCATTTTATCTCAGACGCTTTGTAACCACCCTGCTTAGTCCGAGCGTGAACGGTGAGTTCATTTGCACCAGCAGATTGAATGGCATCAACAATTTCAAAGCAATCTTCAGGGTTTTCCCAGCCAAGACGAATTTTTGCGGTCACAGGAATAGCCTCTGGAACAGCTTCTCGACAAGCTTTAACCACACGGTGAATTAGCTCAGGATGCTGAAGTAGAGCAGCACCACCCTTACTTTTATTGACCATTTTGGCTGGGCAACCAAAATTTATGTCGATGCCTCTGGCGCCTAGGCTCGCCGCTTTAATTGCGTTCTCAGCCATCCAGTTTGGCTCTTGTCCTAACAATTGCACATGTACTGGCACACCTGATGCGGTTTGAGAACCTTGCAACAGCTCCGGGCATAAACGGTGAAATACATGATCGGGCAATAACTGGTCGATGACTCGAACAAATTCCGTAACACATAGGTCATAGTCGTTTATCTCGGTCAGGATTTGGCGCATCAAATGGTCTAAAACGCCTTCCATTGGGCCTAGTACAACTCGCATAGTTTGCCTAATACAGTTTGGTGATAAAAAGGAGGGCGATTGTAGCGATGTCAGCTAAGTTTGTCATTAAAAGACTCAAAGCACTCAATACAGTCAAACTCGCAACTCCCGGTTACGTGCTTTTATGCTCTGAGGTATAATGCCGCCAAATTTATGGGAAACCAGATGTCATGCAATACACATTGATTGAGAAAGGCGAAATTCACATCGATGAATCTTGCCTATTTATCGAAGGCGCAGTGCTCGCTGCTAATCTGACGACAAAACCACTCGCTCCTGAAAAGTGGTTAGAGCCGCTATTAGGTGAAGGATTCAAAGCGATTCAACCGGCAGTAGAAGAGCAAATTCACAAGCAGCACAACCGAATTCAACGAAACGAATATTCCGTGCTAGAGCTAACAGGCAAAGAACCTGAACAACTTGCTGATTTTGCCGAAGGCTTTATGTCTGTTTGGCCAATGATTGAAGAACAATGGCAAGACGTTGAGCTCAATGATGGATTGCAGCGTATGCTACAAGCATTACTGACCACTTTGATGCTGGCTATCGATGAGTCGGCAACGCAGCAACAGATGCGCGACGCCGGTATTGAAACGCCTCCTGCTCTAGCAGACTTGATCGACCAGCTTGATTTGATGGTCGGTGAAGTGGCGTTAGGCGCGGATGAGTTGATGGTAGGCAATAAGGCTCAAAGCCTAAACCCATTCAAAGGTATCGGGCGCAATGATCCTTGTCCTTGTGAGAGCGGCAAAAAGTTCAAGCAGTGTTGTGGTCAATCACGTGGTTGAGTTAACGTGGTTAAGTTAAAGAGCCGCGATGTTTACTCAGTAAAAAGCCGACCATCTGGTCGGCTTTTTTCGTTATCATTTCTCGGAAGGATTAACGAATCGGATTAGTGCGTCTTGCTGGGAAGAATTGTGCGATCACAATTAATGCTAAAGCAATTAAATTGCCCGCGAAAATAACTACTAACCATTGTGGCATTGATAAATCGAGGAATTGCCAAACAATCTTCGAGCAATCGCCGTATGCTTCGAACATCCAAGGAACCCACTGATTAAGCGGAGCCCAGCTAGGGAATGTTACGAATAAATCACAAGTCGCGAATGGTGATGGGTTAAACTGATAATCAACGTGCTGCTGAGCAAGCAACAGTCCTTTGTAAGAGCTTAATCCCCAGCCAATCAAACCTAGCCAACGGAAAACTGGGTTATTTGGTGCCATAAGACCAACGATTGCAGCGACACCCACTCCCATCATCGCGACTCGTTCGTAGATACACATGACACATGGAGCAAGCATCATGACGTGCTGAAAATAGAGGGCACATGCTTCAAAGAAAACGACGAATAGCAGAAGCAGCAGCCACGATAAGCGTCCCTTCGAAAACTGGTTAAGTGAATTTAAAATAGTCACGTTTTTGTTCCTGTCTGAAATAGAAAAAGCTCTGAATACTCAGAGCTTTTTAACGTGGATAAGTTTCCTAATCAACTCAAATTTTAGTGACCGCCGGAGACTACGGGAGTCAGATCACCACTATGAGGTAAAATCCAGCCTGCATCGTAGAAAGAAGCCGTTGCAGGCTCTAGGAAGAACATAATGCCCATCAGCCCGACAATCGCAAGAACGATGGTGTAAGGTAGCGCCATGATAACCATTCGACCGTAAGACAGACGAATTAATGGAGCGAGAGCCGAGGTGAGTAGGAATAGGAATGCCGCTTGACCGTTTGGCGTAGCAACAGATGGTAGGTTAGTACCAGTGTTGATAGCAACTGCCAGTAAGTCGAACTGCTCGCGAGTAATGAGACCCTCAATGAGTGCTGTTTTTACTTCATTGATGTATACCGTACCGACGAATACGTTATCTGACACCATTGATAGTAAGCCATTCGCGACATAGAACAAAGCTAACTGAGTGCCTTTATCTTCAACGGCAAGCACCGCGTCGATAACTGGTTTAAACAACTCTTGGTCGATGATTACCGCAACGATAGAGAAAAATACCGCAAGTAGTGCAGTGAAAGGCAGAGCCTCTTCAAACGCTTTACCCATGGAATGCTCTTCAATAACGCCAGTGAAAGCCGTCGCTAAGATGATCACTGAAAGACCAATTAAGCCTACCGCCGCCAAGTGTAAGGCTAATGCTACGATCAACCAAACAGCAATAAGTCCTTGAACCCATAGCTTTGCAACGTCTTGATTGGTACGCGTTTTGCGCTCTTCATTGTCAAAGTCAACGAGGATTTGACGAACGTTGTTAGGAAGTTTTGCACCGTAGCCAAACACTTTAAGCTTTTCGACTAGAGCACAAGTAATGAGACCGCAGAAAAATACGGGTAGCGTCACTGGAGACATACGGATTAGGAATTCACCAAATAACCAACCCGCTTGGTCTGCAATAATTAAGTTTTGAGGTTCACCTACCATAGTGGTTACGCCACCTAGCGCAGTACCTACACCAGCGTGCATCAACAATGAGCGTAAAAAGGCGCGGTAATTTTCTAAGTCATCACGCGTTAGCTCAGTGATCGTGTCATCTTGTGTGTGGTCATGGTCACCAATCGGGTTACCTGACGCCACTTTGTGGTAGATAGAGTAGAAACCGATCGCAACACTGATAACAACGGCGATAACCGTCAAAGCATCCAAAAACGCAGATAAAAATGCAGCGGCAAAGCAAAACGCAAGTGATAGAAGGGTTTTGGAGCGAATACCAAGTAAAATTTTGGTAAAAATGAACAGCAATAAATGCTTCATGAAGTAGATGCCCGCAACCATAAATACCAGCAGCAGTAATACTTCAATATTTGCCACCAACTCGTGCTTAACTTGCGCAGGGCTAGTCATGCCGATAGCGATGGCTTCAATAGCAAGTAAACCACCAGGTTGTAATGGGTAGCATTTTAATGCCATTGCAAGCGTGAAAATAAATTCAGCAACCAGCAACCACCCAGCAACAAATGGGTTTATTAGGAAGAATACAATCGGGTTAATTATTAAGAAGGCTATAATGGCAACTTTGTACCAATCAGGCGCTTTACCAAGAAAGTTCTTGATAAAAGCGTTTCCGAGCGATATCGGCATGATAATTCTCTTTATAACAAAATTATGAATAGACACTACAATAGTGCTTAAGTATCTGTTTGTTAGACTTATTAACTAGTCTTTTAAAACAATAACTTAGTAAAACAACAATCCTTTGTTTATTGCAGTCTTGCCAAGTTACTTCCCCTGAACTCAAGCACCGCTCACTTTCGACCGCAAACTCTACACTCAGGCATTTATTAGTCAATAACAAAACGTGATGCTACCGACTAAAATGACTTTTTAAATGTAATAACGCGATCAAAACGGCGTTACTATATCATGAAAGGCTCAAAAAAATCCTCTTGGATTTTAAATGACGGTCAGTGACGAGAAAAGGCAAATTAAGAAAGAATATTAACTGTGATATACAAAGTAATTTTTCATATTTTGAATATAAAATTGTGACGCAGTAGTCTTTATTTCTCCGCAATTTGTGAGCTGTTTAATTAAACGAAAATTCAGATTTTACCGCTTTCACTCGCACGTCAGACCGTCCTAGATTGACATAACATATAGAGTATTAACTCTATATTGTGGAATCGTTTCAATTATTGACCGTAAATTTTCTCAAACCGTTAAGTAGTGGTATGATGAGTAGTATCGACCCTCAGAAATCAATATTGGATAAAAAGTAGAATGGTCATAAAGGCGAAAAGCCCTGCGGGATTCGCAGAAAAATATATTATCGAGAGCATTTGGAACGGCCGTTTTCCTCCTGGCTCTATTTTACCTGCTGAACGCGAGCTGTCTGAGCTAATTGGTGTTACTCGAACGACTTTACGAGAGGTTCTTCAACGACTAGCCCGTGATGGTTGGTTAACAATCCAACACGGTAAACCAACGAAGGTAAACCAATTTATGGAGACCTCTGGTCTGCATATTTTGGATACGTTGATGACGTTGGACGTAGATAACGCAACAAACATTGTAGAAGATTTGCTTGCAGCACGTACCAACATCAGCCCTATCTTTATGCGCTATGCATTTAAAGCAAATAAAGAGAACTCTGAGCGCACGATCAAGAATGTAATTGAATCTTGTGAAGCTTTAATGAATGCTGCTTCTTGGGACGATTTCATCGCTTCTTCACCTTATGCTGAGAAAGTCTTACAGAACGTGAAAGAAGACAACGAGAAAGATGAAGCGAAGCGTCAAGAAATCTTGATTGCTAAAACGTTCAACTTTTACGACTACATGTTGTTCCAACGCCTAGCATTCCATTCAGGGAATCAGATTTACGGTTTGATTTTTAATGGCTTGAAGAAGCTCTATGATCGCGTTGGTAGCTATTACTTCTCAAACCCAGCTTCTCGTGAGCTAGCGCTGAAGTTTTACCATCAGTTGCTAGAAACTTGTGAAAGTGGTCAGCGTGAACAACTGCCAGTTGTGATTCGTCACTATGGTATGGAAAGCGCGCTAATCTGGAACGAGATGAAAAAGCAATTACCAACGAACTTCACAGAAGATGACAGCTAAGCGCTGAGAAGTTAGATGAATGAAAAACCGCAGAACCTAAGGTCTGCGGTTTTTTGTTTTTACCTATAGATACCAGTTACGTTCCTGTTGTGACAATTGGCACGGCATTGTATAGAGCTTATCTTGCTACAGAGAGTTTGGGCAACGGTAGATACAATGCTTCAACGATGTCTGAAAGGACGTGGTCGTAAGTATTGAAGATGGTCAACGATAAGTCTGATGTGACTCCATAAAGCTCTGCTTCTGTTAAATCGACATGACTTCCTGTCACATAGTTATTTAATGTCTGTATTGAGCGTGTGGAAGCAGGAGAAACGATACTAAGCGGAGCGATAACTGCTAATTGATTTAGCTTACGTGTCATAACCGATGCGTAATTTTTGAAACGCTCATTCCCCCCTTGCTCTCCCAAGTCTTGAATGCTAATTCTCAATTGAGTCAGGGTTTCTAAGCTATCCATGATGTTTTGCCAGTTCATGTGGTACTCATTATGTAGATCATCTCGTTGTTCTACCGCTAACCAAGCAATCGTGACTTCATCCATCAAGAACAAGCAATGACGAATTAACTTACCATGCTCCATCTGGTTCCTTGCAACACTGTGATCGTTCCATTGTTCAAGCAGTTTTCCTACTTTGATCTGCAGCACGCGATACATGGGTTTATTTTCAAAGCGTGAGGTTTCGACCAAAAGATGCAGTTTGTTGGTGAGATCGTTATGAAGGACTTCTAATTCTTGTTCGTTATTTTGTTGAAATTGAAGTGAGTAGTGCGTCGCAGCTCGATGGCGTCTCAGCAGATGAACAACATCTCGCAATAATGTTAACAGCTGATATTTACGCGCGTGTTGCTGCTCTCGTTTAGAAGATAAGTGATATATTCCGGCTAAAATAGCGATAGACAATAATGTGGAAATCAAAACAAACATAACCAACTCCTTGTTAGTGTTTGGACCTAGCAAGGAAGGTTTGCAGTTTTGATGCCAAACAAAAATTAAATTAAAACAATTGGTTATATTAAATGTTCTTTTTGGACGGTCGTTATTGGTGCATGGATTCACCAAAGTTGTGAATATGATCAAAAAATCCCTGCCAAATTGGCAGGGATTTTATAGTGTTATATTTGGAATGCGACTTACATTACGCGCATGCCAGGCTGAGCGCCTTCGTGCGGTTCAAGAATCCATAGGTCGCTACCACCAGGGCCAGCGGCTAGGATCATGCCTTCTGACATACCAAACTTCATCTTACGAGGTTTTAGGTTTGCTACCATTACCGTTAGTTTGCCTTCTAGCTCTTCAGGTTTGTACGCTGACTTGATGCCAGAGAACACTTGACGAGTTTCACCACCGATGTCCAGTTGGAACTTAAGCAGTTTGTTTGCTTTTGGCACTTCTTCACAAGAGATGATACGAGCGATACGCATATCTACTGCTGCAAAAGCGTCGAACTCAATCTCTTCAGCGATTGGCTCTTTGTCTAGCTCAGTTTGGCTAGCCTTGTTCTTTTCCGCTTCTGCTTTCTCTTTCGCCGCCATTTCTGCCGCCGCATCTTCTTTAGATGCTTCGATCATCGCTTCAACATTCTTCGGATCGATACGGTTGAAGAGTGCTTTGAACTTAGTGATCTCGTGGCCTGTGAGTGGCGCAGCGATGTTTTCCCAAGTCAGCTCTTGGTTTAGGAATGCTTCAGTACGTGCAGCAAGTGCAGGCATCACTGGTTTCAGGTAAGTCATCAGTACACGGAACAGGTTAATACCGACAGAACAGATGTCTTGTAGCTCCTGATCTTTGCCTTCTTCTTTTGCTACAACCCACGGTGCTTTTTCATCAACGTATTGGTTAGCTTTGTCTGCCAGTGCAGTGATTTCACGGATTGCACGACCAAATTCACGTGTTTCGTAAAGCTCAGCGATACGGTCAGCCGCAGCAACAAATTCGTTGTAAAGCTCAGGCTCTGCAAAGTTGTCAGACAGTTTGCCTTCAAAACGTTTCGCGATGAAACCTGCGTTACGAGATGCCAGGTTAACGATCTTGTTAACAACATCAGCGTTTACGCGCTGAGTGAAGTCTTCAAGGTTAAGATCTAGATCGTCGATACGGCTGTTTAGCTTCGCCGCGTAGTAGTAACGTAGACACTCAGGGTCTAGGTGCTCTAGGTAAGTGCTTGCCTTGACGAAAGTACCTTTAGACTTCGACATTTTCGCGCCATTTACCGTTACGTAGCCATGTACGAATACGTTGTTTGGTTTACGGAAGCCTGAACCTTCTAGCATTGCTGGCCAGAATAGGCTGTGGAAGTAAACGATGTCTTTACCGATGAAGTGGTACAGTTCTGCTGAGCTGTCTTTCTTCCAGTACTCGTCGAAATCTAGGTCGTCGCGCTTGTCACATAGGTTTTTGAAAGAGCCCATGTAGCCGATAGGTGCGTCTAGCCATACGTAGAAGAATTTGTTCTTCTCACCTGGGATCTCGAAGCCGAAGTATGGCGCATCACGTGAGATATCCCATTGCTGCAAACCAGATTCGAACCATTCTTGCATTTTGTTCGCGGTTTCAGCTTGTAGCGAGCCAGAGCGAGTCCACTCTTTTAGCATGCTTTCAAACTGAGGTAGGTCGAAGAAGAAGTGCTCAGAATCTTTCATTACTGGCGTCGCACCAGAAACCGCAGATTTAGGATTGATCAGTTCTGTTGGGCTGTAAGTCTCACCACAGTTGTCACAGTTGTCACCGTACTGGTCTTCTGACTTACATTTTGGACACGTACCTTTTACGAAACGGTCCGGTAGGAACATCTCTTTTTCTGGGTCGAACAGCTGAGAGATAGTGCGGCTAGAGATAAAGCCGTTTTTCTTCAGCTCAAGATAAATGTGTGACGCTAGCTCACGGTTCTCATCTGAGTGTGTGCTGTGGTAGTTATCAAAGCTGATATCAAAGCCAGCAAAGTCTTTCTGGTGCTCTTCGCTAACTGCGGCAATCATTTCTTCAGGAGTAATACCCATCTGTTGCGCTTTAAGCATGATTGGCGTGCCGTGAGCATCGTCAGCACAGATGAAGTTTACAGTGTTGCCGCGTAGGCGTTGGTAACGAACCCAAATGTCCGCTTGGATATGCTCAAGCATATGGCCAAGGTGGATCGAACCGTTAGCGTACGGAAGGGCACAAGTTACCAGCATTTTCCTTGACGGAAAGTTTCTTGGATCGTTTGCCATACTTAATATTCGCTTTTCTTGATAGGTATAAATAAATTTTGATGGATAATACTACCCCATGAACTCACTAACTCCAAGGTGTCAAACTGCGGAATGCCTTAGTTTTTTTGGGGTTCTGGTTGAGGCAGGACGGTGTTAGCATGACATCTAAAAGGAGGACTTATGCATCAGTTCACTTCAAAACAAGATTTTTGTCACTGGTTTAACCAATTCCAGCATCCACAGTTGGTGGAAAATTGGGCAGATATTCATGGCGCAATTTCGATTACGGCACAAGGTTCTGTTGAGATAACGTTGCCATTCGCAAGTAATGAGCTTCAAATTATATTGCATGACTGGATTAAACAGCAACAAACCGCAGGTAAAGTGGCTGAATTCCCATTCAATATTCGCCTTGGAGTTAAAGCATTAGAAACTCAAGTGGCCAATCCGGTTAAAGGTGTTAAGAACATCATTGCCGTTAGTTCTGCGAAAGGTGGGGTCGGTAAATCAACGACTGCGGTTAACTTAGCGTTGGCGATTGCTCAATCTGGGGCGAAAGTGGGATTGTTGGATGCGGATATCTACGGACCTTCCGTCCCTATGATGTTAGGGCAAGAAGATGCAAAACCAGAAGTTCGTGATGGTAAGTGGATGGAGCCCATTTTCGCTCACGGCATCTATACTCACTCTATCGGCTATTTAGTGGACAAATCAGAAGCGGCAATATGGCGCGGTCCAATGGCTTCAAAAGCGTTGTCGCAGTTATTAACGGAAACAGACTGGCCCGATTTAGATTATTTGGTGATTGATATGCCGCCAGGCACGGGTGATATACAGTTGACGTTGTCACAACAGATTCCGGTGACAGGTAGTGTGTTAGTCACTACACCGCAAGACTTGGCGCTTGCCGATGCAAGAAAGGGAGCGGCAATGTTTAACAAAGTCCATGTCCCAGTTATTGGTGTTGTGGAAAACATGAGTTATCACATTTGTAGCCAATGTGGCGCGAAAGAGCATATTTTTGGCATGGGTGGTGCAGAAAAAATGTCGCAAGAGTTTGGCTTAGCACTGCTAGGACAAATTCCGCTTCATATCTCTATGCGAGAAGATATTGACGCTGGCGTGCCAACAGTAGCAAGGCGCCCAGAAAGTGAGCATGCAGGGTATTACAAGCAGCTTGCCGATCGTGTATGTAGCACGATGTTTTGGCAAGGCAAAGCAAAACCAGATGCGATTAGCTTTACAATGGTGAACTAAGTTTACTATGCCTGTTGGTTGATAATTGCACATTTTAACGTTTGCTCGGAGGTTAATCCTCTGAGCAGGCAGAAACTTATGACTAAACCCTAATTCCAGCTAGTAACTATGGGGTGAACTCCCTATAATCAGGCAGTTTATCTTTTTATGTGACTAGAAATCATCATCGGGTGCAAACTAATGTCTGATAATAATCAATGCGTCATCGTAGGTATTGCTGGCGCTTCTGCTTCTGGAAAAAGTCTGATCGCGAGCACTATTTATAATGAGCTTCGCGCGAAAGTAGGCGATCATCAAATCGGTGTCATCACGGAAGATTGCTACTACAACGACCAAAGCCACCTAAGCATGGAAGAGCGAGTAAAGACGAACTACGATCACCCGAGTGCGTTGGACCACGACCTACTGTGTGAGCACCTTGAAAAATTGGTACGTGGTGAAGCAGTAGAAGTACCTGAGTACAGCTACACTGAGCACACAAGAACAAGTAACACGACCACAATGACGCCTAAAAAGGTGATCATTCTAGAAGGCATCCTTCTTCTTACTGACCCTCGTCTTCGTGATTTGATGCACGCGACAGTATTTATGGATACACCGTTAGATATTTGTTTGCTTCGTCGTGTTAAGCGTGACGTGGAAGAACGAGGCCGAACTATGGAATCTGTTCTCAAGCAGTACCAACAAACAGTACGTCCGATGTTCATGCAGTTTATCGAACCTTCTAAGCAATATGCGGACATTATTGTTCCTCGCGGTGGTAAAAACCGTATCGCAATCGATGTATTAAAAGCTCACATTGCAAGACTTTTGAAAGCTTAAGTCTTTAGACGGCTATATCGCTTTATTTTTGAGAGAAGAAGTGGCACCTTAAGTGCCACTTCTTTTTTTGTTTTTAAATTAGTCAGTTGCAGGTTAAAACCAGACATTTTTCACGCTTTTGTGGAACTGTCAGCGGTAAATGGAGTCTGCGCTTATAATTGTAAAAACACTCGAGCAAGGAAAAACAAATGAAGAAACTGCTCTTAATTCTAGCAATACCTATTGTGGTCATTTTGGTCGCAATTTTAGCGTTAACCATCTTCGTCAATCCTAACCAGTTTAAGCCCCTTATTGTTGAGCAAGCGCAAAAGCAAACCGGTTTAGAGCTAGTGATTGAAGGAGATATCAGTTGGCAATTTTTCCCATCGATCGGCTTTGAGTTGGGACATACAGAATTGCGAAACCCACAAGGCTTTAGTAAACCCAATTTATTCAAAGTTGATACCGTTGGTGTAGACATCTCTGTTATGCCACTTTTTAGTCAACAGCTTGAAATTGGAAACGTCACGCTTGATGGTGCTGAGTTCTATATTGAAACCAAGAAAGATGGCAGCAAGAATATTGATGCATTGACGAAAGCCCAAACACAACAAGCAGAACAAGAGAGCAATACTGCGCCTACGCAAAATGGTGAAACGCAAACTTCTGGTTCTGATTGGAGTATTAATCTTGCTGGCGTTACGGTTTCTAACGGTTCATTAGAAATGCAGGATAAGCAAGCCGGTAGTTACACCAAACTTTATGATATTTCATTAAACCTTTCCGAATTCGCTTTTGACAACTGGACAACGGCTGATTTTGGCGTGAAGGGCGAAATGAACGACCAAAAGTTCACAGCGAAAGGTCAGGCCGACTTTAAGCTAGAAAAAGGTTTGGCAAATTACGCGCTAAAGAACATCAACTTTGATGCGACATACTCTGACCCTGCCAATAAGATTGAATCGGCAACGATCGGTTTAGATACGTTTGAATTCGATAAAGTAAATAACCTGACTTATGCCATGAAGGGCGACGCTGGTGGTATGAAGTTAGATTTGCAGGGTGTTGGTCAACTTAGTGTAGACAAGGCTATCAGCAACGTGCAGTTGGATAAGTTAACTCTTAAATCGACTTTTGAGGGTGATGCATTACCTCAGTCACCGATGAAAGTCGACATGGTGTCTGATCTGTCTTTCGACCTAGCGAAAAACCACCTGAGTTTTGTCCTAGAGAAGTTAACAGCGAATGCTATCGCCTTAGATGGTAAGGCAGATGTGACACTCGGTGATATTCCTAAAGTACGCTTTGCTCTCCATAGCCCAAATATCGATCTTGATGAGTTCTTAGGGTTAGATAAGCAAGCTGCTGAAGGTAATAAGCCTGCTTCTGGTGGCGAGAGTGCTCCTGCCGGACCTGAGGTTGAGCCTGATTTGTCTGCGTTGAAAACGTTAGATGTAAAGGGTGACATTACCATCGACAAATTCAAAGCGGCAAATGCGAAGATGGAAGCGGTAAAAGCGAGCTTCACTGTAAATCGTGGCGTGTTTGAGCTTACATCATTTAGTTCGAAGTTGTACCAAGGCTCAATCTCAGCGACAGCGAAGTTAGATGCACGCAAGTCACCAGCGACTTACAGTGTGAAAAAGTCAATCAAAGGCGTGAAAGTTCAACCGTTACTTATTGATGTCGCTGATAACGACAAGCTTGAAGGGACGGGTAACATTGATGTGAATGTTACCGGTAAGAGTCTAACGCCTACCGGTATCAAGAAGAATCTTTCTGGTACGGTTGTTATCAATTTTGCTGACGGTGCGGTAAATGGCATCAACGTTGCTCAATTGATTCGTGAAAACTACGCGAAATTTAAAGGGCAAAAAGTCGAAGGCACCAATGAAGTTAAGAAAACAGATTTTAGTGCGATGACGGCGACATTGAAGCTCAATAAAGGTGTCGTATCAACGGATAATATGCAAGCTCAGTCTCCATTGCTCCGTGTTCGTGGTAAAGGCACCGCAAACTACATCAATGAAACTGTTAACTTTACTATCAGCACATCAGTCGTAGGTAGCCTAGAAGGCCAAGGCGGCAAAGATATAGATGAGCTGAAAGACATCACGATTCCAATCAATGTGTCTGGTAAGTGGGCGGATCCTAAATTCAAGCTCGTATTCGATGATGTTCTGAAGCAGAAAGCTCAGAAAGAAATCGATCGTGGCGTAGAGAAGCTAACGGACAAGATCAAAGACGAAAAAACCAAAGAAGCAGTCGATGGTTTGATAAAGAATCTATTCAATTAGATTCGAGCCAAAGCAAAAAGGGTTGGCATTAGCCAACCCTTTTTTAATTCTGCTGGTGAGCTTTACCAGTCGACACCTTTCAGCGCTTTGATGCCTGACTCAAATGCATGCTTTACATTCTTCACTTCAGAAACGGTATCAGCCATTTCAATCAGAGTGCGATGAGCGCCACGACCAGTAATGACAACCGACTGCATTTTAGGGCGGTTGTTCAGCGCTTCAACGACCTCGTCTAAATCAATGTAGCCGTAGCTCACCATGTACGTCAGCTCGTCAAAAAGAACCACATCGATAGATTCATCTTTGAGCATGCGCTTACATTCTTGCCATACGCCTTGCGCTGCTTCGGTATCAGCGGCTTTGTTTTGAGTTTCCCATGTAAAGCCGGTCGCCATTACTTGGAATTCAACGCCGAGTTTCTCAAGTAGGTTGCGCTCACCATTATCCCAAGTACCTTTAATAAACTGCGCGACAGCACAATTCAAACCATGACCCACTGCGCGTGCTATCGTACCGAACCCTGATGTCGATTTACCTTTACCATTTCCGGTAATGATCAGTAGCAGACCTTTTTCCTCTTGAGCAGCAGCAATTTTTGCGTCTACCTGTTCTTTGACTTTTTGTTGGCGAGCCTTATGGCGTGCTTCTTTATTTTCTTCGATAGACATAATACTTCCTCAATTCCTTTTCGTGCTGTGCCCAAGCTAATTTGGGTTCATTGATTTATCTCGCTATGATAGACCAACATATCGTGAAGAAAAACCACCGATAATTCAGGGAATAAAATGAAGAAAATACTTGTTGTTTGTATGGGAAACATTTGTCGGTCACCAACCGGAGAAGCAGTGTTAAGAGCGAAAGCTCAAGAGTTGGGTATTGCCGTGGAGGTTGATTCGGCAGGTACGATTGGCTACCACGCAGGAAACCCACCGGATTCAAGGGCAATGGCCGCAGGAAAGCAGCGAGGTTACTCTTTTAAAGGAATGCGTGCGCGTCAAGTTACCATTGATGACTTTGAAAAGTTTGACCTGATATTAGCCGCAGATAAAGCAAATTTAGCCGATTTATTGGATATTTGTCCGTTGAAGTATCGACACAAAGTATCGTTATTTTTAAGTCATTCTGGGTCAGATTACGATGAAGTCCCAGACCCATATTACGGTGGAAAAGATGGCTTTGAACTGGTGCTTGATTTAATCGAAGAGGCATCAGAGGAGATTTTGAAGAAGCTATAATCGCCGGGCTTAAAGACAATAGGAAAAGGGATGAGCTGAGCCCATCCCTTTTTATTTGTATTAACCCGCTAAAATGTCGGTTGCCACTTTGTAGCTTGGGTCTTCCTTCACATTGATTTCAACCAAGCTGCCAGCTTTGTCCAAAAGTTTACGACAATCTGGGCTTAGGTGACGAAGGTGCAGCGTTTTACCTTGAGCATTGTAACGCTCTGCTAGTGTTTCAATCGCTTCAATTGCAGAGTGATCAGTCACGCGAGAGTCTGCAAAATCGACAATCACATCTTTTGGATCTTCAGGCGCGTTAAACAACTCCAAGAAGTTAGCGGCAGAACCAAAGAAAATAGGACCGTGAATCTTGTACTCTTTTGAACCTTCCTCGTTTAAGCATGTGTCGGCATAGATGTGCTTAGCGTGTTGCCATGCAAACATTAATGCAGAAACGATAACACCAACTGCTACGGCAACAGCAAGGTCAGTAAGAACAGTAACAACGGTCACAAGAACAATAACGAAGAAGTCTTGCTTCGGTACGCGGCGCGCTAGCTTAAATGTTGCCCATTCGAATGTACCAATTACAACCATGAACATCACACCAACCAGAGCAGCGAGTGGGATCATTTCAATTAGCGAAGAAGCGAATAAGATAAACATCAATAGAGCGATAGCAGCAACGATACCAGATAGACGACCGCGACCACCTGAGTTTACGTTGATCATCGACTGACCAATCATTGCACAACCACCCATAGCCCCAAACACAGAACAAGTCATGTTTGCCATACCTTGACCGATACATTCGCGGTTAGATTGACCACGAGTGTTCGTCATCTCATCTAAAACTGTCAGCGTTAGTAGAGATTCAATTAGACCAATTGCCGCGAGAATGATCGCGTATGGAAGAATGATTTGTAGTGTCTCTAGTGTAAATGGTACCGCAGGAATAGAGAAGGTTGGTAGTGAACCTGCGAGTGTTGCAGCTTCATCACCAGACATTGTACGCAGGAAGTCAACAACAGTGCGAGTTTCCAGATCCAAGCCAACCACTAAAGCAGTCACCGTTACGATCGCAACAAGTGAAGAGGGTACAGCTGTTGTGATTTTTGGTAGAAAGTGAATGATTGCCATAGTTAGCGCAACCAAACCAAGCATTAGCAGCATTTGGTCTTGTGGTAGCCAAGTAAGCATGCCGTTGATATCTGGCGCTTTAAACTGACCCAACTGAGCTAGGAAGATAACAATAGCCAGACCGTTCACAAAACCAATCATCACAGGGTGAGGCACGATACGGATGAACTTACCCAATTTAAACATACCAGCGGCAATTTGAAGTATACCAGCGAGCATGATGGCTGCGAATAGGTACTGGACACCGTGAGTCGCGACAAGCGAAACCATTACGACTGCCATGGCACCTGTTGCACCAGAGATCATGCCGGGACGACCACCGAAAATGGAAGTAATAAGACCAACGATGAATGCAGCGTAAAGACCGACCATCGGATCTACGCCTGCGACGAACGCAAATGCGACAGCTTCAGGAACCAATGCTAGCGCAACGGTTAAGCCTGATAGCACATCATTTTTTACGGAGTGCTTAGAAAATTGGGGAAATTCGAACATGTTTGTTTTTAAGTTCTCTTTGCAATGAGTTAAACCCGACACATATTCGTATTTGCACAAGCCACTGAGTGGTTGATTTCTAATCAAACATTGCAGTGTAAACCGTAGTATTAAAAGAGCAGCATCAGAATGGTGTCGAAAACTTGAGTCGGCGCATGCTACCGAAAAGTGTGATTAAGTTCAAGAATGATACGAATAATGGCGTACAAATGTGATCACGAATTGGTATTTATATGAACAATTTATTGGGGAAATATGAAGATAAAAAAGGCTACCAGATGGTAGCCTTTAATTTATTTATGCCGTTAAGCTGTTGAACGTAATGATTTAGCCTAGTTAAAGTTAGGCTTTGTCATCTCTGCCGATGCGCGGTTTTTAGCCACTTGGCTACCCGCACCTTTAGCTTGGTAACGTTCGGTTTTGAACGGTGCTGCTGCAACAGTGATTTCGCGTAGCTCTTGAGGGCCAGGTGCTTTCGTCATCGGTGCGCTAGCGTTTAGCTTAGCCGCAACTTTAATGGCTTCGACTTTAGGCTCTGGTTTAGCTACTGGCGCTTCGGCTGCAATCTCTTTTGCTGCTTCAACCACAGGCTCTTCAGCAGGTGCCGTTTCTACAATGGCATCAACCGGTTCAGTCGCAGGAGTTTCAACGATAGGCTCTACCGAAGCTGTTTCTACTACTGCCGATTCAGTTTTTTCTGCGATTACTGCTTCCACAACAGGTGCTTCTACTACAGGAGCTTCCACTTTCGCTTCAACTGTTTCTTGAATCTTTGATTCAACAACTGGCGCTTCTGTTACAACAGGTTGCTCGCGGCGAATAATCACTTTACCCATAGCCATCTCTGGACAAGCAAAACCACCTTGCATTGTAGGTACTGCTGCTACTGTTTCTTCCTTAACTTGCTCTTCTTTCTTAGGTGCTGGTTTCGGAATGTAGCGTGGCATTACTTTACCCATAGCCATCTCAGGAGAAGCTACACCACCTTTACGCAGGCGGAACGGGTTAGGACGGCGATCGCGACCACGGCGACGGCGCTGGCCGCTTGCACGCAGGTGACGTGGCGAACGACGGTTACGACGTTGCTTAGACTCTGCTTGCTTGTTGTCTTGTTGTGCTTCTACCGCTGCTTCTGTTGGCTTCTCAACTTTGGTTTCAACCGTTTCTTGAGTCTTAACCGCCGTTTCTTCTGCTTTCTTCTCAACCGCTTCTTGGTCTTTAACGCGTACAGACTTGTTCAGTTTGCGACGTTGGCGACGCTCCTTCACTTTTTCTGCTTTCGCGTTTTGTTGCTTTGGTTTGCTCTCTTCTGGTTTTGTTTCAGTTCGAGCTTCCGCCGCTAGCTGCAGGCCTTTTTCCGCTACTTTTGCATTTGCTTTTTGCTCTTGGGCTTTGTCTGCTTGTTGAGCTTTAGGCTTACGCTTTTGGTTGCGGTTTTGCTGTTTATTGGTTTGTTGTTGAGCTTCGTTTTGCTCATTCGCTTGCTCATCACGAGGCTTACGACGACGTCGGTTATCACGGTTATCACGATTGTCGCGGTTCTCACGATTATCGCGTTGGTTGTTATTGCGACGACGATCATTGCGATCACGTTTGTTACGTCGATTATCGCGATTTGGCTTTTTCTCTTCCTGAGGTTTCGGTTCTTCTTTTACTTCTTCAGAACCGCCGAATAGGAAACTACCAAGTGCTTTAAACAAACGGCTGAACAGTCCAGGTTTTTCTTCTTGTTCAACTTTCTGTTCTTTCTTCTTCGCCTCAGGGGCAGGTTTAGCTGCTGGTGCAGGTGCCGTTTGAGAAGGAGCCGCAAAGCCTTTAAGAACAGGTTCTTCGATTCGTTTAGGTTTTACGTCAACTTCCGCTGGCTCTTTACCTTCCGCTTCTTTCATTGCTTCCAGTTTTTTAGGAAGTAGATAAGAAATCAGATCGAACTCTTCACCTTCACGAACACGGATAACTTCGAAGTGCGGCGTTTCCATGCCAGAGTTTGGAACAACCGTAATCTTCACTTCTTGAATGCGTTCGATATGGTTAACTGAACGACGTTTTTCGTTCAACAAGTAAGAAGCGATTGGCACAGGTACAACTGCGAGAACTTGCGCTGTATTGTCTTTCAGTGCTTCCTCTTCGATTAAACGAAGCACAGAAAGTGCTAGAGATTCGTTGTCGCGAACGACTCCAGTACCGCTACAGCGAGGACAGATGTGGTGGCTTGCTTCTGCTAGAGAAGGGCTTAAACGTTGACGTGACATCTCCAACAAACCAAAGCGAGAAATACGACCGATTTGTACACGAGCGCGATCAAGACGAACGGCTTCACGTAGACGGTTTTCTACTTCTCGTTGGTGGCGAACCGGTGTCATATCGATAAAGTCGATAACCACTAAGCCACCCAAGTCACGTAGACGTAACTGGCGAGCAATTTCGTCGGCTGCTTCTAGGTTCGTGTTTAGAGCTGTTTCTTCAATATCGCCGCCCTTGGTTGCACGAGCAGAGTTGATATCGATAGACGTTAGTGCTTCGGTTGGGTCAATAACAATAGAACCACCAGATGGCAGACGCACTTCACGTTGGAAAGCTGATTCAATTTGGCTTTCGATTTGGTAGTGGCTGAATAGTGGAACTTCGCCTTCATATTTCTTAACGCGGTTAAGGAAATCAGGGCGCACCAATTGAATGTGCTCTTTTGCACGTTCGTAGATGGTGTTGCTGTCAATTAAGATTTCGCCAATATCACGACGCAAATAGTCACGGATTGCACGAACGATAACGTTACTTTCTTGGTGGATTAAGAATGGAGCAGGGTTAGAGTCCGCTGCACCTTTGATTGCACCCCAGTGGTTAAGTAGTACATTCAAATCCCACTCAAGTTCTTCAGCACTCTTGCCAACGCCAGCAGTACGTACAATTAGGCCCATGCCCTGAGGCAGTTCCAAAGTACTTAATGCGGCTTTTAGTTGAGTACGCTCGTCACCTTCGATTCGGCGAGAAATACCGCCAGCACGAGGGTTGTTAGGCATCAGAACAAGGTAACTACCAGCAAGAGAAATGAAAGTAGTAAGAGCTGCGCCCTTGCTTCCACGTTCTTCTTTTTCCACTTGAACGATAACTTCTTGGCCTTCCGTTAGCACTTCTTTAATGCTTGGACGACCTTGGTAGGTGTAACCTTCAGGGAAATATTCGCGGGCAATTTCTTTGAGAGGGAGGAAACCGTGACGCTCGGCGCCGTAATCAACAAATGCGGCTTCTAAGCTTGGTTCGATACGTGTGATACGTCCTTTGTAGATATTCGCTTTTTTAGATTCATGACCTGGACTCTCGATATCAAGATCGAAAAGTCGCTGGCCATCAACCAGAGCGACACGCAACTCTTCTTTTTGAGTTGCGTTAATTAACATTCTTTTCATTGAAAATTCTCGTTGTCTTTTCTTTTATATCTTTCTTGTCGACTTGCCACTGTTTTTTCGCTCTTTCACGGTGCCTGATCCCATGGCTTGTATTTTGCAGCCTCCCGGCTGGAAGGGGATGCTCTCGGGCACTTCAGTCATCACAAGCCTCTTGTGGTTTCTGTTGGAAACGTAGACTTGTGACCCGCTATTTGGGCGGTAGGTACTCAACGTGAATATGCGAGGAGTAGGGTGGCAAGAGTGTTGAATTCGATGTGTCTCACGCCAATGCTGCACTCGACCTTCAACGATCTACTCACATTGCTTGAGGATAAATGATTGGTAATGAATAAAATGTAACCAAACCTTCCTTAGCAGCTGTGAACTATAGCAGTGCGCGTGGCTATCAGCAATCTGCTTTCACGCAAACGATAGAAAATTTGCCGCTAAACTCAAAATTTCTAATTTATAACTGGCTGTTTCATAAGCAATTGAGATGTGTAAACTGATCAAGACAGAAAACAAATTGAGAACTCGATTGAGAGTTTTAATAATTTAAACAAAAGGTTGGCGAAATTTAGACCAGTTTGTACTATCAAGTGTTTCTTTTACGACAAGAATAATGTGAAGTCGCGCGAAATTGAGTTTACAATACCGCCCATGAGCGAAATAAGAACAAAAGTCCAGTTCGTCGACATTGACGAAGATATGGCGGGTCAGCGCATTGATAATTTTTTGCGCAACCAATTAAAAGACATCCCTAAAAGCATGATTTACCGAATCGTGCGTAAGGGCGAAGTACGTGTAAATAAAAAGCGTATAAAAGCAGAGTACAAGTTAAAAGCAGGCGATCTCGTTCGTATTCCACCGGTGACTGTCGAGAAAAAAGATGACGATGTCGCGCCAAGTACGAAACTAAACAAAGTCGCAGAGTTGGAAGATATGATCATCTTCGAAGATGATCATATGTTGATTCTAAACAAACCATCTGGTACCGCTGTGCATGGTGGCAGTGGCTTAAAGTTTGGCGCGATTGAAGCGCTTAGAGCTCTGCGTCCTCAAGCTCGCTTTCTTGAACTTGTGCATCGTATTGACCGTGATACTTCAGGTATCTTGCTGGTTGCTAAGAAGCGTTCTGCACTTCGTCACTTGCAAGCCCAGTTTCGTGAAAAGACAGTGAAGAAGTTTTACTTAGCTCTTGTCATGGGACAATGGAAAAGCAGTTGTAAGGTTGTGAACGCGCCACTGCTTAAAAACGAAGTGAACAGTATTGTTCGTGTTAACCCTAACGGTAAGCCGTCTGAAACGCGTTTTAAGATTTTGGAAAAGTTTGAACAAGCAACATTGATTCAAGCGAGTCCGATTACTGGTCGAACTCACCAAATCCGAGTTCATACACAATATACGGGCCACCCAATCGCTTGGGATGATCGCTACGGTGACCGCCGCTTTGATGCTTACACAGGTCAAGTTGGTTTAGATCGTTTGTTCCTACACGCGGCAAACATCAAGTTCCAACACCCATCAAATGATGAGTGGATGGAAATCAACGCACCGATGGAACCGAAGCTAGAAAAAGTGTTGGCGGGTTTAAGAAACGCGTAACCATGTTTTCCTCGCGGATGCAAGAAGGGAGCCTGTGGCTCCCTTTTATCATATTTTGATCAAAGGACATCGAGTCCTTGAACATGCAACATATCAATCAAATCAATCAATGGTAGTCCGACAAGTGTGTTCGGGTCTTTCCCCACTAATTTGTTAAACAAACAAATTCCCATTCCTTCGCTTTTAAAGCTGCCTGCGCAGTAAAAAGGTTCTTCCCTGTCGACGTAGCGCTCGATTTGTTCAAGCGTCAAATCTCTAAAGTGTACTTCGAAAGAATCAAAGCCGACTTCTGTATGGTTTGTGACGGTGTTATGTACCGCAAGACCAGTATAGAAAGTGATGACTTTTCCACTTTGAGACAAAAGTTGATTTATTGCGTTGTCTCTATTTAAAGGTTTGCCAACGATTTCACCATTAATGACACAAACCTGGTCACTGCCGATAACTAAACTTGCTTTATCCGTCTGGCAAGATGTTGCTTTCTCTTGGGCCAATCTTTGCACCAGTTCAAGAGGCGTTTCCTGGTCAAACGGTGTTTCATCGCAATCAGGTGATAAACAAATGAACGGTAGTGAAAGCTTTTCAAGCAGTTGTTTACGAAAAGGGGAGGTTGAGGCTAAAACCAGTTGGTAATTTTTCATTTTGAATTACAATTCGTGGGAGCATTTCCAATAGGATAATCGATCAAAAATGATTCTGGCTAATGCTCTGTATGTTAAGCGTAAAAAAGTACAACTTTTTTGCCTTTTTCTTTGACTAATTTTGATTTGGAAGATAATATTCGCGCCCTATGCAAAAGGTAAAAATACCGCGAACGGTTGACCCAGCTAAAGCTGCACAGAAACGATTGGATTACGATGGCATCATCCAAGCTAGTCTTTTCAAGCGCTTAGCGGAAACAACTGAAGGCGTAAAACGCGACGCAGAAGTCTCATTGTCATTTGGGATGGATGAACAGCGACTCGTTGTTATCTCTGGTAAAGCTAACATCGAAGTCGATTTAGAGTGTCAGCGTTGTAATGAGGTATTCGCACATGAGTGCGAAGTTGAGTTCCTTTCTACTCCTTACTACGGTGAGAAAACAGAACAGGAAGCACCAGAAATTTATGATTTGGTAGATCTAAATGAATATGGTGAATTAGACCTTATACAACTGGTTGAAGACGAGTTCATCTTAGCATTACCTCAAATTGCGATGCACGATGAAGCGGATTGTAGCGTTGATTCAAATAACATGGTTTTTGGTGAGATTCCTGAAGAAATTGAGGAAGAAAAACCGAATCCATTCGACGTTTTGAAAAGTCTGAAAAAGTAATAGGTGTGGTAACCGATTCTTCTTCAGGTTTTTAACCCAATAGTATAGGAGTAGGGTCAATGGCCGTACAGAAAAACCGTAAAACTCGTTCTAAGCGCGGTATGCGTCGTTCACACGATGCGCTAACTACAGCTGCTCTATCTGTAGACGCGACTTCTGGTGAAACTCACCTACGCCACAACGTAACTGCTGAAGGTTACTACCGTGGTCAAAAGGTTATCAACAAGTAAGGTTGAACCTTTGCAAAGTATTACCGTTGCACTTGATGCAATGGGCGGGGATTTCGGTCCACGCGTAACAGTGCCTGCCGCCGTGCAGGCACTGTCTCATTTCCCAGAGCTAAAAGTGATTCTTATAGGTGATCAATCTCTGATCACGTCTCAATTATCTCAACTCGGTACCTCGACCAGTTCCCGCTTGACTATTCTTCATAGTGAGAAAGTTATCTCGAACTCAGAAAAACCTTCATTGGCACTACGTAATAGCCAAAATAGTTCCATGCGTATGGCTATCGATTTGGTTTCTGAGCAGAAGGCGGATGCTTGTGTTAGTGGTGGCAACACCGGTGCATTAATGGCACTATCGCGTTTCATTCTTAAGTTACTTCCTGGTATTGAACGTCCTGCTTTAGTTTCAGCTTTACCGACGATTACTGGAAAGCGTACTTGGATGCTAGATCTAGGTGCGAATGTATCGTGCGATGCTGATAGTTTATTCCAATTTGCTGTAATGGGCAGTGCATTAGCAGAAGAACACTTAGGTTGTCCTCCTCGCGTTGCTGTACTCAATATTGGCGCAGAAGAGATTAAAGGTAACGATTTAGTCAAACGTTGCGCAGAAATGCTTTCTCAGACCGACGCGATTAACTTTGTTGGTTATATTGAAGGTAATCAAATTTTGCATGATGTTGCAGACGTCATTGTATGTGATGGGTTTGTCGGCAACGTATGCTTAAAAGCCAGTGAGGGAACAGCTCAACTTTTTATCGAAAAAATTAAAACCAGTATGATGGCGTCAACGATAAAGGGTTGGATTGCTAGAAAGTTGTTTTCTCGGCTATTTAATGAACTAAAAACACTGAACCCCGACCAGTATAACGGCGCAAGTTTGCTAGGATTGCGCGGCATTGTCATAAAAAGCCATGGAAGTGCGGATGTATCTGCGATTGTCAATGCACTTGGCGAGGCAGTACACGAGGTCAAACGACAAGTACCAAGCCGTATTAGCGATCGTTTGGAAGCGGTTTTACTCGAGAGGCATTATTAGTCTTCATGTATAGCAAAATTTTAGGTACTGGCAGCTACCTGCCATCTCAGGTGCGTACAAACGCAGATCTAGAGAAAATGGTAGATACAAGTGATGAGTGGATCGTTGCTCGCACGGGTATTAAAGAGCGTCGAATTGCTGCAGAAAATGAGACTGTAGCGGACATGGCATTCTACGCAGCTGAAAACGCTATCGATATGGCGGGTATTGATAAAAACGATATCGACCTGATTATCGTAGCCACAACGAGCAGTAGCCATACTTTCCCTTCATCTGCGTGTCAGGTGCAGGCAAAGCTTGGCATTAAAGGTTGTCCAGCTTTTGACTTAGCCGCTGCTTGTTCTGGTTTTGTGTACGCATTATCTGTTGCAGACCAACATATTAAATCGGGTATGTGTAAAAACGTACTTGTTATTGGTTCAGATGCTTTGTCTAAAACGTGTGATCCGACAGACCGTTCAACCATTATCCTATTTGGTGATGGTGCTGGAGCCGTTGTCGTAGGCGCTAGCCAAGAGCCAGGTATTATTTCTACCCACATATACTCGGATGGTCAATTCGGTGAGCTACTAAGCCTACCTGTACCTGAGCGTGGTCAAGATGCTGACAAATGGCTTCATATGGCAGGTAACGAAGTATTCAAAGTTGCGGTAACTCAACTGTCTAAACTCGTTAAAGATACGCTTGAAGCCAACAACATGCATAAGTCTGAACTAGACTGGCTAGTACCGCATCAAGCGAACTATCGAATTATTTCGGCAACAGCGAAAAAGCTTTCAATGTCTTTAGACCAAGTCGTAGTGACATTAGACCGACACGGGAACACTTCTGCGGCGACAGTACCGTCTGCGCTGGATGAAGCTGTGCGCGATGGTCGCATTAAACGTGGGCAGAATTTATTGCTAGAGGCGTTTGGTGGCGGTTTCACTTGGGGCTCTGCTCTGGTGAAGTTCTAAGTTTCACGAGAATTCAAAATTTAAGGTGCACTTGTTGCATCTTATTTCTTTTTACTTTGCTTAAAGGAAAACAACATGAGCAAGTTTGCTATCGTATTTCCAGGTCAAGGTTCTCAAGCTGTAGGTATGCTTGCAGAACTAGGCGAACAATATGACGTAGTAAAACAAACATTTGCAGAAGCATCTGACGCACTAGGTTACGATCTATGGGCGCTTGTTCAAAATGGACCTGCAGAAGATTTAAACGAGACTTTCCGCACTCAACCAGCTTTGCTAGCTTCATCTGTTGCAATCTGGCGTGTATGGCAGGAGCTCGGTTTAGAGCAACCAGCAAACCTAGCCGGTCACAGCCTAGGTGAGTACTCAGCACTTGTATGTGCGGGTGTGATTGACTTTAAAGAAGCAATCAAGCTGGTTGAATTACGCGGTAAGCTAATGCAAGAGGCGGTACCAGCAGGTACTGGCGCTATGTACGCGATTATCGGTTTGGCTGATGATGCGATTGCAAAAGCGTGTGAAGACGCAGCGCAAGGTGAAGTGGTCTCTCCAGTAAACTTTAACTCGCCTGGTCAGGTAGTTATCGCGGGTAGCAAAGACGCAGTAGAGCGTGCGGGAGCGCTATGTAAAGAAGCTGGTGCGAAACGTGCGCTTCCTCTTCCTGTTTCAGTTCCATCACACTGTGCGCTTATGAAGCCAGCAGCGGAAAAACTTGCAGTAGCTCTTGAGTCTATCGAATTTAACTCACCACAGCTTCCAGTTATCAACAACGTTGATGTGGTCGCTGAGACAGATCCTGCAAAAATCAAAGATGCGCTTGTTCGTCAGCTACATAGCCCAGTTCGCTGGACTGAAACAGTCGAGCTTATGCACGAGCAAGGGGTAGAACTGCTTCTTGAGCTTGGTCCTGGTAAGGTTTTAACAGGTCTAACAAAACGTATCGTGAAAACGCTAACTGCAGCAGCAGTGAATGATGTTGCGTCGCTAGACGCGGCGAAGTAATCCATCAAGCGATAAAACTTGCGATAAGAAAAGGAAACACAACATGATGAATCTAGAAGGTAAGATCGCGCTAGTTACCGGCGCAAGCCGTGGTATTGGCCGCGCGATCGCGGAACTTCTTGTAGAGCGCGGTGCGACGGTTATCGGTACGGCTACTTCTGAAAGTGGCGCTGCTGCTATCAGCGAGTATCTTGGTGATAACGGTAAAGGTCTGGCACTGAACGTGACTGATGTCGAGTCTATCGAAGCGACACTAAAAACGATCAACGAAGAATTTGGTGTGATCGATATTCTGGTGAATAACGCTGGTATTACTCGTGACAACCTATTGATGCGTATGAAAGATGATGAGTGGAACGACATCATCGATACCAACCTAACGCCTATCTACCGCATGTCTAAAGCGGTTTTACGCGGCATGATGAAAAAACGTGCGGGTCGTATCATCAACGTAGGCTCTGTTGTTGGTACCATGGGTAACGCAGGTCAAACTAACTACGCAGCAGCGAAAGCGGGCGTGATTGGTTTTACTAAATCAATGGCTCGTGAAGTTGCGTCTCGTGGTGTAACAGTGAACACTGTTGCCCCTGGTTTCATCGAAACTGACATGACAAAGGCACTAAATGATGAGCAACGTGCGGCAACGTTGTCGAACGTGCCAGCTGGTCGTTTAGGTGACCCACGTGAAATTGCATCAGCAGTAGTTTTCCTTGCTTCTCCTGAAGCAGCGTACATTACTGGTGAAACTTTGCATGTAAATGGTGGCATGTACATGGTTTAATGCGACAGTTTGTGCAAAATAAGCTATTTTACATTGTGAAAAATAGCCTATAGTTGCAGTTAACTGTCATGAACTTGTCATGCTTATGCGCAAGATTTGTGCATGATTTAAGTCAAAAATGTATTGAAATTCGGTTAAATTCGCTAATTTTGTGGTTTGACCAGCAAGGACCCCCTTGCAACTTTCAATAGTTCGAATAAACTACGGAATCATCGCATTAGGCGAAATCTGTAAAGGAAAAGAAAAATGAGCAACATCGAAGAACGCGTAAAGAAAATCATTGTTGAACAGCTAGGTGTAGACGAAGCAGAAGTTAAAAACGAAGCTTCTTTCGTTGACGATCTAGGTGCTGATTCTCTAGACACTGTAGAACTAGTTATGGCTCTAGAAGAGGAATTCGACACTGAGATTCCTGACGAAGAAGCTGAGAAGATCACTACTGTTCAAGCTGCAATCGACTACGTAAACAGCGCTCAGTAATTAGCTCTCCCAGGCGGTCTCCTAGACCGCCTGTGTTCTTTCTAACTTCTTCTATCCTCTCATAGAAATATTCAATTCCCGGAGAATTATATCGTGTCCAAGCGTCGTGTAGTTGTCACTGGCATGGGTATGTTGTCACCGGTAGGCAACACAGTAGAATCATCTTGGAAAGCCCTGCTAGAAGGTCAAAGTGGTATCGTGAATATCGAGCACTTTGATGCTACGAACTTCTCAACTCGTTTTGCAGGTCTTGTTAAAGATTTCGATTGCACAGAGTACATGTCTAAGAAAGATGCTCGTAAGATGGATCTTTTCATCCAGTACGGCATTGCAGCGGGTATTCAAGCTCTTGATAACTCTGGCTTACAAATTACCGAAGAAAATGCGGCTCGAGTTGGTGTTGCTATCGGCTCAGGCATTGGCGGTCTAGATCTGATTGAAACAGGTCACACTGCATTAGTAGAAAAAGGCCCTCGCAAAGTTAGCCCATTTTTTGTTCCTTCGACCATCGTAAATATGGTTGCAGGTAACCTATCTATCATGCGTGGTCTTCGTGGTCCAAATATCGCGATTTCTACAGCATGTACTACTGGCCTACATAACATCGGTCATGCTGCACGAATGATTGCGTACGGCGATGCAGATGCGATGGTTGCTGGTGGCGCAGAAAAAGCGTCTACGCCTCTTGGTATGGCTGGCTTCGGTGCAGCTAAAGCGCTATCTACTCGTAATGACGAACCTCAAAAAGCGTCTCGTCCATGGGATAAAGGCCGTGATGGCTTCGTTCTAGGTGATGGTGCTGGCATGATGGTGCTTGAAGAGTACGAACACGCGAAAGCACGTGGCGCGAAGATTTATGCAGAACTGGTTGGTTTTGGTATGTCTGGTGATGCTTACCACATGACTTCTCCAAGCGAAGATGGCTCTGGTGGTGCACTTGCGATGGAAGCGGCAATGCGCGACGCGAACATCACAGGCACCCAAGTAGGTTATGTGAATGCTCACGGTACATCTACTCCTGCTGGCGACGTTGCAGAAATCAAGGGCGTGAAACGTGCTCTTGGTGAAGAAGGTGCGAAGCAAGTACTTGTATCATCAACTAAGTCTATGACTGGTCACCTATTAGGTGCAGCAGGCTCTGTTGAAGCAATTATCACGGTTATGTCTTTGGTTGACCAAATCGTTCCACCAACGATTAACCTTGATGATCCAGAAGAAGGTCTAGACATCGACCTTGTGCCGCACACTGCGCGCAAAGTTGAAGGTATGGAATACGCTATCTGTAACTCGTTTGGCTTTGGTGGTACAAACGGTTCCTTGATCTTCAAAAAGTTCGCTGAGTAACACTATCTAACCTTATTTAGATAAGCGAAACTTGTATTCTAACGGCTCGATGCTTAGCATTGAGCCGTTTTGTTTTATTTGTTGTCTGCTAATTTGAAGGTACGCGTATGTTTTGGGTAAATGGAGTTCCACAAACGCATGTAGAACTGGGTGATCGCTCATTCCAATACGGTGATGGAGGTTTTACCACCATCCTGACCCAAAACGGAGAGTTGGTTTACTGGCAAGAACACATTGAGCGTATGAAGTCCTGCCTTGACGCATTGAAGATCTCTTCCCCTGACTGGCAAGTTGTGCATGATTGGGCAAGCAAAGCGGCTTTATCTGACGCACAAGCTGGGATGAAAATTCACGTTAGCCGTGGTATTGGTGGGAGAGGGTATAGTCCTAATGGGATTGAAGGCCCTATCGTGACGATCTCCAATTTTGCGTTTCCTTCTCATTACTCTTCTTGGCAAGAAAAAGGCGTGGATTTGGGCGTTTGTGAGACTCGTCTCGGGATCCAACCTTTACTTGCTGGACACAAGCACAACAACCGTTTAGAGCAGATTCTCGCCAAGGCTGAAATCGACGATACCGAGTTTGCAGATGCAATAACGTTAAATGTGCAAAACCATGTCATTGAAACTACAATGGCCAACCTTTTTTGGGTTACAGGTAATAAAGTATTTACACCGGAGCTGACCTTATCTGGCGTTGCGGGCGTAATGCGTCGTAAGGTGCTTGAGTTACTAAAAGTAAGTCATATTGAAGTCATCGAAGGGCGTTTTATACTTCCAGATTTGCTGAGCGCAGACGAGGCTTTCATGTGTAACTCAATATTAGGTGTCGCACCAATTCGCAGCATAGTGCCATCTAACTCTAAGACTATATTTCCGATAGGAAAATTGACTCAACGACTGCAAGGGAATTTAACTACGTGATTAAAAAACTGTTGGCTTTTGTTGTGCTGATCGCAGTGATAGGCGCAGCAGCTGTTTTTTATATAATTTCACAGGCTAAACAATACGTTGAAAAGCCTATTCTATTGGAACAACCTCAGCTGTTTACTGTAGAAAGTGGTACAAGCTTTCATCATGTCATGCGCGCCTTAGTTGAAGATGAGGTAATTGAAACGTCGGAGTACATCCGTTTAATACCTCATTTATATCCAGAACTGTTGCAAGTACGAGCGGGCACTTATCAACTAGAGCCTGGTATGTCGCTTTCGCAAGCATTGGAGCACCTGAATACCGGAAAAGAATACCAGTTTGCGATCACTTTTGTTGAAGGCAGCCGCTTTTCTGAGTGGGTAGAGCAATTGAAAAGTGCTCCTTATTTAGAGCATGACTTAACCGATCTCTCAGAAAAAGACATGGCAGCAAAGTTGGGTATTGAGCGAGAAAAGCTGGAAGGACTGTTTTTAGCAGAAACCTACCATTACACGGCGGGTGCAAGTGAAAGCCAGTTATTAAAACGAGCGCATCGAAAACTCAATAAGATTCTGGATGCTAACTGGGAAGCTCGTCAAGAAAAGCTGCCATTGCAAGACAAATATGAAGCCTTGATTCTGGCGTCTATCATCGAGAAAGAGACGGCCATTGACTCTGAGCGTGAGCGCGTCGCTTCTGTGTTTATCAACCGATTGAACAAACGCATGCGTTTACAAACGGATCCGACGGTTATTTATGGTATGGGTGATGCTTACGACGGAAATATTCGTAAGAAAGATTTGCGCACGCCGACACCATATAACACCTATACCATCAATGGCTTACCTCCAACCCCAATCGCGATGGCAGGTGAAGCCTCTATTGAAGCGGCTTTGAATCCAGAAAGCAGCAACTATTTATATTTCGTAGCAAGTGGAAAGGGCGGACACGTATTTTCGAAATCCCTTGCAGAGCACAATCGTGCTGTTCGAGCCTATTTAAGAGAACTAAGAAAGAACAAATGATGAAAGCAAACTTTATTGTCGTTGAAGGCCTAGAAGGCGCGGGTAAAAGCACTGCGATTAAAACCGTTTTAGATACGCTAAAAGCGGCAGGTATTAAAAATATCGTAAATACTCGTGAGCCAGGAGGCACGCCGCTAGCAGAAAAGATGCGCGCTCTGGTGAAAGAAGAGCATGAAGGCGAAGAACTTAAAGACATGACGGAGTTGCTTCTTCTATATGCTGCACGTGTCCAGTTGGTTGAGAACGTGATCAAACCAGCTTTGGCGAACGGTCAGTGGGTGGTGGGTGACCGCCACGATATGTCGTCGCAGGCTTATCAAGGTGGTGGCCGTCAGATTGACGCGTCGCTAATGAAAAACCTTCGAGACACAACGCTTGGTGATTTTAAACCTGCTTTCACTCTCTATATGGATATTGACCCTCGCGTTGGGCTTGAGCGTGCGCGTGGGCGTGGTGAGCTCGATCGTATCGAGAAGATGGATATCAGCTTCTTTGAACGTACACGAGAGCGTTATTTGGAGATTGCTCATGCTGATCCTTCTATCGTTATCATTAACGCTGAGCAGGCGATCGAAGACGTGTCGCGTGATATTCGGGACGCTCTTAACGAGTGGTTAGCTCGTCAATAATAAGTGAAACTTAAATTTAGGTGACTCATGTTAAATGATTATCCATGGTTGCAGCCAGTATGGGATAACCTCAAAGTAGGGCTAGAGTCGGACAGAATACCAGGTGCGCTTTTATTGCAAAGCGAGCAAGGCTTAGGCATCGAAAAGCTTATCGAGTTTTTTAGCCAAGCACTTCTTTGCCAAAATTACGCCAGTGAAGCGTGCGGTTTTTGTCATAGCTGTCAATTAAATCAATCACACAACCACCCAGATTTACACTGGATCAAACCAGAAAAAGAAGGAAAAGCGATAACGGTGGACCAAGTTCGAGCTTGCAACCGTCTTGCACAGGAATCATCACAGCTTAATGGTTATCGCCTATTTGTTATAGAGCCTGCGGACTCTATGAATGAATCGGCATCGAATGCATTATTAAAAACGCTAGAAGAGCCTGGGGCAAAGTGCTTGTTTTTGCTCGTTACCCACAATCAGGAGCGCCTGCTTCCAACGATTCGTAGCCGTTGCCAACACTGGGTTGTTGCGCCGCCGTCAACGGAACAAGCGATGCAATGGATGCGCGAACAAGGGGCGCAGCAAGTTCCTGCTTACGCCTTAAAACTGAATATGGGCTCTCCTATAAAAACATTGGATGCGTTAAATAATGGCGATCTCGATGCTTACTTGGCTTTTGAGCGCACTTTTATTAAGGCGATGTCTTCTCCTGCCTCAGACATTTCTGAGTGTGCTTCTTTAATGGCTAAACACTCGGAGCAATCACTAGACTGGGCGTGGTATTTACTGACAGACGCTCAGAAAGCGCAGTTTGGTGTATCAGAAGCACAAATGCTTCCTGGCGCTATAAAGTTTCAGCCGAACAACTACAACGGTTTGTACTCATCAGCGAAGGCGCTGATGGACCTCAAAGCTCAGGTGCAAGCCTTTCCTGGTCTAAACCTTGAGCTACTATCAATGAACTGGTTAATTGAATCACGAGAGGCATTATGTTCGTAGATTCTCATTGTCATTTAGACAAATTGAATTACGACGATCTCCACATCAATGTGGAAGACGTTATTAACAAAGCTAAACAAGCAAAGGTAACCGAGCTGCTTTCTGTGGGAGTTACGCTGGATTCTTTCCCTAAAATGATGGAAATGATTGAGCCTTATGAGAATGTTTATGCTTCGTGCGGTGTACACCCACTTGATGTTGAAAGCGACTTTTCGATGGACGTGCTACGTCACCACGCATCGAATGAAAAAGTCGTTGCCATTGGTGAAACAGGCTTGGATTATCATTATAAGCCAGAAACGGCAGCGTTACAGAAAGAGCGTTTTGAGCAACACGTTGATCTTGCGGTGGAGCTTAACAAACCTTTAATTATCCATACCAGAAACGCACGTGCGGATACTCTAGATATTTTGCGTAAGGGTGGGGCGGAGAAATGTGGTGGTGTTATCCACTGTTTTACAGAAGATCTTCCATTTGCTGAAGCTGCACTTGAGCTGGGGTTTTATATTTCTATCTCGGGGATTGTCACTTTCCGTCAAGCTACAGAGTTGAAAGAAGTGGTGAAGACTCTACCTCTAGAAAAGCTTCTCATTGAGACAGATTCTCCTTACTTGGCTCCAGTCCCTCACCGAGGTAAAGAGAATCAACCTGCTTATGTTGTCGAGGTGGCTTCTTATATTGCGCAACTCAAATCGTGCTCTCTTTCTGAAGTGGCACAAAAAACCACCGAAAATTTCCGAAATCTTTTTTTGCGATGAAAAATCAATAAGAGCATAAAAAAGGAGCGTATGCTCCTTTTTTGTTGATAAAAACAACAGATATACTCATGAGTTTAATGTTTACTAAAAATGTTGATTTAATAACATTCAAAAATCACAAATGTAATTTTGTTACTAAAAATAACATTGGGGCGTATTTTATTTACGCCTTAAAATTAATTATATAAATAATAAACTCTTTATAAAACAGTAATATAGCTGCAATGCAAACCTTTTCATCAGCTGTTTTTGGGTGTGATCCAAGACTTGTTTTGAAACTAAATTTCGTAACTGTGTGGAAAGTTTGAGGGTCATCAATATATATTTAGAGCCGGAAAATATAATGCAGTTGTGGTTACATTTTCATTGGGTGCTAACCTTTAGGCTACGGGGGTGTGCCGTTAGTGCCCAAATAATACTTATAAATTTATCAGGAGCATAAACATGTTTAAGAACCTTTTTGCTAACCTGCAAAAAGTTGGTAAGGCGCTGATGCTTCCAGTATCAGTTTTACCAGTTGCAGGTATTTTATTAGGTGTGGGTGCTGCCCATCTAAGCTTTATTCCAGAGATCGTTTCTAATCTTATGGAACAAGCTGGTGGTTCAGTATTCGGCCAAATGGCACTTCTATTTGCAGTAGGTGTAGCTCTAGGCTTCACTAATAACGACGGTGTTGCTGGTCTTGCAGCAATCGTTGGTTACGGCATCATGACGGCAACGCTAGGTGTAATGGCGGGTGTTATGGGTGTTGAGAAAATCGATACAGGTGTACTAGGTGGTATCCTTGTCGGTGGTGTGGCTGCTTGGGCATTCAACCGTTTCTTCAAAATTCAACTTCCAGAGTATCTTGGCTTCTTCGCTGGTAAGCGTGCAGTGCCTATCATCACTGGTTTTGCAGCGATCATCCTTGGTGTTATCCTTTCTGTAATTTGGCCACCAATTGGCGGTGCAATCTCTGCATTCTCTGATTGGGCTGCGCACCAAAACCCACAACTAGCATTCGGTATCTACGGTGTTGTAGAGCGTTCTCTAATCCCATTCGGCCTACACCACGTATGGAACGTACCGTTCTTCTTCGAAGCAGGTTCTTGTGTTAACGCTGCTGGTGAAGCTCAAAACGGCGTACTAACTTGTTACCTAGTTGCTGATGAAGCATCTCGTGCTGCTGGTAATGGCTTCGGTCAGCTAGCGGGTGGTTACATGTTCAAGATGTTTGGTCTACCAGCTGCAGCAATCGCAATTGCTCACTGTGCTAAACCAGAAAACCGCGCAAAAGTAATGGGTATCATGGCGTCAGCTGCACTGACTTCATTCCTAACTGGTATTACTGAGCCTATCGAATTCTCATTCCTATTCGTTGCTCCACTACTATACGGTATCCACGCTCTACTAGCTGGTTCTGCATACATTGTTTCTAACACTCTAGGCTTTGTACACGGTACTTCTTTCTCTCACGGTCTGATCGACTTCCTAGTTCTATCTGGTAACGCTCAGAAGATGGGTCTAATGATTGCTGTTGGTCTAGTATACGCAGTGATTTACTACGTAGTGTTCCGTGGCGTAATCACAGCACTTGACCTAAAAACTCCTGGTCGTGAAGATGAAACAGAAAGTGCGGCAGCAACTTCTGGCTCTGACATGGGTGGTGAACTGGTTGCAGCGTTCGGTGGTAAAGCTAACATTACTGGTCTAGACGCATGTATCACTCGCCTACGTGTCGCGGTTGCAGATACAGCAGCTGTTGACCAAGACAAACTGAAACAACTTGGCGCTGCTGGTGTTGTAGTTGTTGCAGGTGGTGTACAGGCTATCTTCGGTACTAAGTCTGACAACCTAAAAACTGAAATGGATGAGTGGATCCGTAACCACGGCTAATCACCGTCATTCATAACAATGAATAAAAGGAGGCTTCGGCCTCCTTTTTTAGTTCCTCTCTCATTGCTAAAAGTGCTTTCTGAGTGTGATCCTAAACTCATCTTTACTTTTGCCAGTCTTTTCATACATCGCGCTTACTCATCGTTGACATATTGAAGCACCACTATGTTTGAATAGCGCATGATGTTTTTTTAATAATTGATAACGTGTATGAAGAGCAAATTAATTTTATTAGCAGGACTAGTTTCTAGTACCGCAATGGCGGCAAATGAGCCAACGAACTTGTCTGTTGGTATGGCTGTCGATCAACAGTTGAGTGTTGTTGTTGAGTTAGATAATAAGTATCGCGGCATTATCGGTAACGATGGTATGGCGTTTGATTACATCGCTAAACGTGGAACATTCGATCAAAACATGCCTGTGACCTGGTATGTTGGCGTTGGTGGTTGGTATGAATGGGATGATGAGTTTGGCGTGCGTGTACCTCTCGGTGTGAACTGGGATTTATCACGCGGCTGGGATCTTTATGGTCAAATACACCCAGAGCTAGATCTTTACAAAGGTGCTGACTTACAACTTGGTGGTGCCGTTGGCATCAAATACAGTTTCTAGAATAAAAGAAACATAAAAAAACGCCGGTAAATACCGGCGTTTTTTGTTTGGAATGCAATACTGCTATTGTTTATCCATGGCTCGCTTGATACAAACGGCAGCGCCGCCCCAAGTGATACCTAAACCAATAACCATCATAATAATTGCGCTGATTGTCATTTCGCTGTCTCCTTGCGATTCACTGCGTTAATCACTAGACCAAAGATAAATAGTGCGACGATAAGTGCCCAGCCTACAGTTAGATCATAACCACCGTAGCCTTCAGTAAATAAAGCATAAAGCTTAGTCGCTAAGATAATGGCGAGCATAATCGGTGTTACGAAGCGTAAACAGATCTCAAACCATTGACCAATAGAGAAATCAGAGCGCTCATTTACGTAATTACGCACTTCAGGCACGCGTTTCAATAGCCACGCCATCAATACAATCTCAACCAAGCCGCCTACCATAATGCCAACGTTGTTTGCGAAGTGGTCTACTAGGTCTAGCAGCAATAGACCGCCATTTGTTGCGAATGCCATAGAAACCACAAAACCAGTTCCAATTACAACGTTTGCAGCTTTTTTTCGGCTCCACTTTAGCTTATCGATGATGGCGGAGGTTACGGCTTCCATGATAGAAATGTGCGAACTTAGACCAGCAACCACCAGTGCAAAGAAGAACAGAGGACCAAGAATATATGGTGCGGGTAATAAGTTAATTGCCGCAGGTAAAGTAACAAAAGCAAGGCCAACGCCTGCAGATACCACTTCTGTTAGCGGTTTACCTTGTTCTTGAGCCATGTAACCCAAGACAGAGAAGATCATAATACCAGCTAGGATGGAGAAGCCACAGTTGATCAACACGGTCATAAACGCGTTATTCGTGATGTCTGATTTTTCTGGCAGATAGCTAGAGTAAGCCAGCATGATCGCGAAGCCGATGCTTAGGGTAAAGAAGATCTGACCGTACGCAGCTGCCCATACTCTCACATCCCAAATTTTGCTGAAATCGGGTTCAAACATGTAGTTAACGCCATCCAAAGCTCCTGGCAAGAAAACCATACGTCCGATTAAAAAAATCACCATCAAAAATAGTATTGGCATCATGATTTTAGATGCGCGCTCAATCCCTGATTTCACGCCTTTGGCAATGGCGGTATAAGTAATGGCCCAAGCAATCACCATAGATAAGGCAATCTTCCATTGAATACTGCCTAAGTCTGTTGGTGAGTTGTCACCTAACTTTAGGTACTCACTAAAGAAAAATGCGTTTGTATCGGCTCCCCAACCTTGAGTGAACGACAACCCAAAGTAAGAAATTGACCAACCGATAACTGCAACATAGTAAACGGCGATAACTGCTGCAACACCAACTTGGAACCAGCCAAGCCATTCAAATTTAGAATGAATTTTCGCTAGCGTTTTTGGTGCTGAGCCTCGGTACTTTTGTCCCATACTGAACTCAAGGATCATAAATGGAATACCGGCCGTGATCATGGCGAAAATGTAAGGAATAAAAAATGCGCCGCCACCGTTTTCATAGGCCATGTATGGAAAACGCCAAATGTTTCCCAAACCGATAGCAGACCCGACTGCTGCTAAGATGAATCCCGCTCGGGATCCCCATTGTTCTCGCTTCATATTTGACTCCTATACGACTCCCTGAGGAATGAAGCTCTCTCCGTAACACAGTAATATTTGCGCAAACCGTTGGAAGAAAGGACCGCTGTTATCCATCAGCTTTTCTATCCTTAATTCTAGCTTATTATAATTTTCTAGAGCTATATTCTGGTTACTGTGAGAGAAAGTAGATTATTAATCTTAAAGTTTTGATGTGTGTTTGATAAAACTGAAATATTTATCTGTTTTCACTAATCAGACTAACTTCTAATAATACTTAGCGCAATAGAATCTAAATGTTAACTCAGGTGCGTTGTCTGGTTTTAATCTTGTTAAATTTGAGTTTGATTATGGTTTTGTGTGGGGGATTGGTAGGTTGTATGGAACAAATGACTAGAATCCAATAATCGACTTGGTGTTTAAAACTATTTTGATGGACTAGGGCGTACGGCTATCTTTTGCGCACCCCGCTAGAGAATGCTTCGTTACTTTTCTAAGCGATGATGTTTAGATGATATTCTCTATCTGCTTTGTGTAGGGCTCGCCCAGCACTCTTTGTGGCGAGCCCTACGAAGTGAAGTGTACAAAAAATTAGAAACGGAAACTAAAACCAATATTTGATTGGAATTGGTTCATCCAATCGGTATCGAACTTAATGATGCAGTTTGAGCCGTCATTAGGTAGGGTGCAGGCTCCAGAGGTATCGTTATCAACGACCGTTCCTAACCATCTCAATTGGGCTGTCAACGCAAAGTTCTTTGAAAACTCATATTCCAGCCCTGCAAAAGCGCTAGCCGAAAATCCGTATTTTTTGTCTACCCAATCAACATCTGCGTAAGAGGCTCCCAAGCCAACACCAATATAGGTTTGCCAGTTTTCTGCAACAGGGTAGTACATGCTGCTTTGAAATTGCAGGTAATGGATATCTGCCGAATTTGATAACTTTTCAAGTTCTGTTGATTGGTTGGAGTAAAATAATCCAATTCTTCCTTTCTCAAAAGGCGTCTCGATTGAAATTGCGTAGTTCACTGCGGGATCGAGGTCGTATGTATTGCCACCTTCGTCTTCTACTTGACCGCCACCTGTATAGCCTATGAATGGAGTAACGATAATATTGGCTTGTGCACTTACCGCGGTGCTGAGCAGTATGCTTCCTACCAGCCAGCTGAGTTTTTGGTTCATGTCCTATCTCCTTATTATGACTAAGCTAATTGTGATGGGTTAGTCAAAATTGCGCGACTAAATTAAGCAAATCTTGAACATATTTCACACTGGTGTTATTAATTTGTTACATATTAAGGAGGTGTTTATGGAACACGATCTAAAATCCGCATTAATCATCGTGGTGACTGTTTTTGCAGTACTTTTGTCGTTTGGTATCATTGCGATTACAACGGCTTAAGATAACTACTTTTACCAAACGTTTTAACAAAATGGCGTGAGCCTATGATACGTAACAGCGGTATAATCACAGAAAGCCACACTGAGCTTGATGTCAAAGTTTATGAGCATTTCAGGCATGGAAAAACTGCTTTAGTCACGCAAGGTGGAGGGCAGAGAGGGATTTTTACCGCTGGCGTATTAGACGCATTTTTACTTTCCAACTTTGATCCTTTCGATGAATTCTACGGTACCTCTGCTGGGGCACTTAATTTATGCTCTTACTTATGTCGTCAACACGGTATGGGCAAAGCTTTTATTACCGAACTGACAACGTCTCCTGAGTTTTTTAATCTGTTTCGTTATATTCGAAAGCAGCAGTACTTGGGTTTAGAGTGGGCGTTAGAGCGGATTCAAGATTTCCCTTACAAGCTTGATCTTGATTTAGGCCGCAGTGCACTAGGAGGGCGAGGTGCGTTTGCAGCGGTAACAAATGTGGAGACGCTATCGGATCAATATTTACCAATCCTAGGTGAAACGTGGTTTAACACCATGTTAGCAACATGCGCGATTCCTAAGTTGTACCACGGACCTGTCGACGTTAATGGCAATAAGTTTGTTGATGGTGGTGTGTCGGCTTCTATCCCTGTTCAAGAAGCGTGGCGTCAGAATGCTCGCAACATTATTGTCATCCGAACAGAACCGTTCTCGGAGATTGAAGCGAGAGCGCAAAGTGAAGTAGGGGATGTGCCTGTCGAGTGGTATCGAGAGTCTATCAATTCGGTGCAGCAATCATGGCAGCAAAAAGTGAATCGATGGAAGTTGGATTGGGCTTCGTTCTTCCAACAAAAAATTAATGCCGCCCATCAATCGAAGCTTGCCGGAAAAATGCTACTAAATGGAGGCCGTTGGTTGTTCGGTGCTGATAATTTGTATCGTTTAAGCCATTTAATCGGTGAGAATTTTGACTCAGGTTTAGCCGACATGCTGATGATTCACTATCAAACATTTGAGCTCACTCAGGCCTTTATATCTGCTCCACCTGACGACACTTTCATTTTACAAATCGCGCCTAAAGAGGGGCTTCGTTCTTCTTCTTTGTTAAGTGACCAAGAATCACTAGAGCATGATTATCAACTCGGACTTCAGGCGGGGTTTAATCTGGTTCAACTCTATGACCAACTGAATATTGAAATTGATGGCAGAGAGAGTGCATAACCTTTTGTATTAACGACATACGCTAAATACAAAGTGAAGTGTAAATAAACGAGGCTCCAAACACGGAGCCTCATTCGTGTGCGTACCTAATCTCTGTGGTTAATAGGGTTAGGTATAAAGGTTATGCTTGCAGAATTCTCATGCAGTTGGTTGAACCAACGACATCCATTACATCGCCTTGAGTGATCATGACTAAATCACCCTTGTGCAAGAACCCTTGTTCTTTAAGGCTGGCAATCGCAGCTTGAGCTGTCGGTAAACCTGCATCACTTTTTGACTCGAAATATACCGGTGTCACGCCTCGGTATAGTGCAGCTCGATTGAGCGTTGATTCATTACGTGATAAGGCAAATATTGGTAAGCCAGAGCTTAAGCGAGACATCATCAACGCAGTCCTGCCGGACTCTGTTAACGAGATCATCGCTTTAATTCCTTCCATGTGATTCGCAGAGTACATGGTTGCCATTGCGATGGTTTCTTCAGCGGTTTCGAAGGTGCGATCTAAGCGATAAGTGGATAGGCTTGCCTCAGACATCTTTTCTGCGCCCACACATACCTCGGCCATGGATTTGACCGTTTCTACAGGGTATTTACCTGCTGCGGTCTCTCCAGACAGCATCACGGCGTCAGTGCCGTCTAGAACCGCATTGGCCACGTCCATCACTTCAGCACGCGTCGGCATCGGGCTAGTAATCATGGACTCCATCATTTGTGTCGCAGTAATTACGATGCGGTTTAAACTGCGTGCGCGGCGAATCAGTTTTTTCTGGACGCCAATAAGTTCAGGATCGCCGATTTCTACACCCAGATCGCCACGCGCAACCATCACCACATCGGATGCGAGAATAATATCGTCAATAGACTCATTAGTCGCGACGGTTTCTGCTCGTTCGACTTTAGCCACCAACATGGCTTCGAGGCCTGCATCTCTGGCTAGGCGTCGAGCGTAATGCATGTCTTCGCCGTTACGCGGGAACGAAATAGCAAGGTAGTCCACTTGAATTTCTGCGGCGGTAAGAATGTCGGCTTTATCTTTCTCTGTGAGCGCATCGGCTGACAATCCGCCGCCTTTTTTGTTGATACCTTTATTATTAGATAGTGGGCCACCAACAATCACACGGGTATGAACTTTATTGCCTTCGACGCTGGTGACTTGCAGTTGAACGCGTCCATCATCGAGTAACAGAATGTCGTTTGGTGACACATCTTGCGGCAGTTCTTTATAATCTAGCCCTACAGACTCTTGGTTGCCTTCACCTTTTGGTAAATCACTGTCTAATGTGAATTTATCGCCCACATTTAACATGACTTGGCCGTCTTTAAAGGTCGATACGCGGATTTTAGGGCCTTGCAAGTCACCAAGAATTGCAACCTGACGCCCAAGTTTTGCCGCAATAGTACGGACTTTTTTGGCGCGTTGAATGTGGTCTTCACTGGTTCCATGTGAGAAATTCATACGGACAACGTTTGCACCGGCTTTGATGATCTCCTCAAGTACATTGTCCTTATCCGTTGAAGGACCAAGCGTGGTGACAATTTTTGTTCGTCTTAGTTTGGAAGTCATAGATTCTCCGATGAATGTATGTGTAAAGGTAACTTGAACTCTATCCTTACTTTTCTCAATCGCTCTCAAGGTCTGCCTCGTTGCTGAGCCCACACCTTAAAGCTGCTTGAGTATAAGTATATGCACAGAATGTTTACATTAAGAGTAATCCCGGTAAAACAGACAGATATTCCATAGGCTTCAGCCTCTATTGAAGAGAATGCGCTGTTGTAACAGGAGTTGCTTCATAATTTAGTGAATAAAAATAAGTTATTTTTCAAACAATTTAACAGGAGTAGATTCTTCGTTATTTGATTGAATACACAAACAAACAGGTTTATACGTGATGCTTGTCACGGGGATTTATTAATTCACTTCACAATTAGTTCGCAAAGTAAAAAAATTGTCTCGTTATAGAATTTCGGAGTGCAAGATGTACATGGCTCAACCGGGCCATATTGATCATATCAAACAGGTCAATGCTGGTCGTGTATATAAACTAATTGACCTAAAAGGTCCTATTTCTCGAATTGATTTGTCCAAGCAGAGTGAGCTTGCTCCTGCCAGTATCACCAAAATCACTCGAGAATTAATTGAAGCGCACTTGATTCATGAAACCACAGTACAAGAAGCGACGAGTCGTGGTCGACCTGCCGTCGGTTTGCAGGTCAACAACGAAGGGTGGCAATTTCTGTCAATGCGTTTGGGGCGAGGTTATTTAACTATTGCTCTGCATGAGCTAGGTGGCGATGTGTTGATCGATACTAAAATCGAGATACACGAACGTGACCAAGACGATGTGCTTGAGCGTCTGCTCTACGAAATTGATGAATTCTTCCAAACTTACGCGTATCAACTTGACCGTGTTACCAGTATTGCAATTACGCTGCCTGGCCTTGTGAATTCAGAGCAAGGTGTCGTGCTGCAAATGCCTCATTACAATGTCGAAAATCTTGCTCTTGGACCAGAGATATACAAAGCAACGGGCTTGCCAGTTTTCATTGCCAATGACACGCGAGCTTGGGCATTAGCAGAAAAGCTTTTCGGCCATTCTCAAGATAATGACAACTCCGTTCTTATCTCTATTCACCATGGTTTAGGTGCCGGCATCATTCTGGATGGGCGCGTTTTGCAAGGTCGTCACGGCAACATTGGTGAGCTTGGGCATATTCAAATCGATCCAAATGGAAAACGTTGTCATTGTGGCAACATTGGTTGTTTGGAAACCGTTGCCAGTTCTCAAGCCATTCGTGAAGAAGTCGTAAGACGAGTTGCTGATGGCGAAGACTCTATTCTTGCTGAACAAGAAGAAATGAGTATTGAGAGCATTTGTGAAGCGGCAGCGAACGGTGATCCGTTGGCAGTTGATGTGATTGAAAAGCTTGGACGCTACTTAGGTTCCGCAATTGCTATTGTGATCAACTTATTTAACCCTGAGAAGATCTTGATCGGTGGTGTGATTAACCAAGCAAAAGATGTACTTTATCCTGCGGTGCGTCGCTGTATCGAAGAGCAGAGTTTACCGGTTTATCACCAAGATCTTGAGCTGGTGGAATCTCGTTTCTATAAGCAAGCAACAATGCCTGGTGCCGCGCTGATCAAGCAAGCGTTGTACGATGGTCAGTTATTGATGAAGGTTGTGGAAGGCTAATTGCTTCAAACATGATGAAGTGCTTAGGTGTCGAGCCTATACATTTTTAGATGATTTAGGGTGAGGCTTAACAGCTCACCCTTTTTGATCGCCTATTACTAGAAGGTGAATTTGAGTTGTGCTGCATTGCTATATCTGCGCCATTCATGTAATTTCCTAAAAAGCTCAAGTAAATAAACCCAAATGGCTTTCAATGTGTAGAGTGACTTTGTGTCTGATACAAATAGAAGGGAAGTAATGCGCTGAAACCGTTGTACTTTCAAGCCATGCTTGAAAAACAAATATCTTAAGGTTATTTGGGCTTAGAACCTTGATGTGTCTGTATTGATTTTGAGTAAAAATAAGAATTATCCATAATTTAGGTAGTAGTATGTCCGGAGTGTTAAATACGGTTGACCAGCGTACGAACTTGGTTGGTGAAAACCGACTAGAGCTTTTGCTGTTCACTTTAAATAGTCGCCAATTGTTTGCGATTAATGTGTTCAAAGTGAAAGAGGTCATCAAGCTGCCACCGTTAACCAAGCTTCCTGGCTCACACTACAACATTCGTGGGGTCGCTTCTTTACGAGGTGAAGCAGTGCCAGTGATTGATTTGCGTGGCGCGATAGGTTTCCCAGCTTTGCGTGGTGAAGCGGAAGAAGAAAATTTGATCGTGACAGAGTACAACCGCACGGTGCAGGGCTTCTTAGTCGGTCCGGTCAAGAATATTATTAATACAGCATGGACTGAAATTCAGCCGCCTCCTTCCACGTCTGGTCGCTCGAATTACCTCACGGCGATCACGCAAATCAAAGAGGGGGATGCCTCTCAAATTGTCGAAATTATTGACGTAGAAAAAGTTTTAGCAGAGATCGTGCATTACGATGTCACGATTTCAGCGGACATTCTGGATCAAGAACTTGCCCAAGCAATGGTCGGGCGTAATGTTCTGATTGTGGATGATTCATCTACAGCTCGTAATCAAGTTCGCGATACGCTTTCTCAATTGGGTATGAATATCATCGAGTGCCGTGACGGACTAGAAGCGCTAACAGTTTTAAAACGCTGGTGTGATGAAGGGAAAGACGTAGAAAAAGAGCTGTTGATGATGATTACGGATGCTGAAATGCCTGAAATGGACGGTTATAAACTGACTCATGAAGTGCGCCAAGATCCACGTATGTCTAAGTTGTTTATTACGTTGAACACCTCTCTGAGCGGCAGCTTTAATGAAGCCATGGTACAAAAAGTAGGTTGTGATCGTTTTCTCTCTAAATTCCAACCAGATCTGTTGGTTGAAGTTGCTCAAGACCGGTTACGCCAGATGCTTTCTAAAAGTGCATGATTAGATATAGTGAAATCAGAGGGGGAGCATCTCTCCCTCTGATTTTTAATGCCTCGCTTATTAATATCTCTGTACTAATGAAAGTCGCGAGATTTACTTTGTAAATTATTCAAATAGTGCGTGCAATCAATCAACTTGCCAGCAATAACGTGCGTGACTTCTCCCTCTCTTTCAAGAATGCCTTTCACCATTAATACTTTAGCGCCTAAATACGCTTGCTTTTGGGCTCGTGCTGTCGCTTGCCAAACGACCACATTAATGTTGCTAGTGTCATCTTCTAACGTAAAAAATGTCACGCCAGCGGCGGTGCCTGGAGATTGTCTTCCCGTTACCACGCCTACCACTGTGACCAATGACCTATGCGGTTTCTCTGCCAATTGCCTCATGCGGGTAAAATGAGGGAGTTTGCCCGTTTCTTCTAATAATTTAATCGGGTGGCGGCTAAGAGATAGTCCTGTGCTCGCGTAATCCTCAATTAAATTTTCATATTCAGAGGGCTGAGTTTGGTAGCTAACACCGGGTTCTTCGACCTTGTGAAACAATGGTAGGTCAGATAAGGAATCCATTGCTGCCCAGCGTGCGTTATAACGATTCCCCGATAGGATCTGAAATGCATTGGCTGAAGCCAGTAATTCAATGTCACTTCGGCTTCTTAATATCTGCTTTACTTCTTGAATCGAGCGGTAACCATTAAGTGGTTTGCGCTCAATAAGCCTTTGCGCACTTTCTGCGTTAAAGCCTTTCACCAAGCGAAAACCAAGTTGCACGCCCAGCCTGCCATTCGGACGTGAGACGAGATGATGCTGATATTTTGAGTGATTGACACACACCGGCAATACTTCGACGCCATGTCGGCGGGCATCTTGTACTAATTGCGATGGGCTATAAAACCCCATTGGTTGGCTGTTCAACAGTGCAGTGTAAAATTCTGCTGGGTAATAATATTTTAACCATGCAGAACAATATGCCAGCACTGCGAAAGACGCTGAATGGCTTTCAGGGAAGCCATACTCACCAAAGCCGCAAATCTGATCGAAAATGCGCTCAGCAAACGCTAAGTCATAACCTCTCTCTTGCATACCATTGATCAGTTTTGGCCTGAATTTAGCGAGATCGCCATTCTTTTTCCATGATGCCATCGCTCGACGGAGTTGATCGGCCTCGCCGCCGCTAAACCCAGCTGCTACCATGGCTAACTTGATTACTTGCTCTTGGAAAATTGGGACGCCCATAGTCCGCTCAAGAACGCTTTTTACTTCTTCCGATGGATAACTGACAGGCTCTTTGTGATCACGCCGTTTTAAAAAAGGATGCACCATATCACCCTGAATAGGGCCTGGACGAACAATCGCAATTTGAATCACTAAATCGTAATAACAAGCGGGCTTTAAGCGAGGGAGCATGCTCATTTGTGCACGAGATTCAATTTGGAATACGCCTATCGTGTCAGCTTTTTGGATCATGCGGTACACGTGTGGATCATCTTGTCGGCGAGTGATCTCGGAAATCGAGAGGGAGCGCTGGTGGTGTTTCTCGACCAGTTGAAAGCACTTTCTGATGGCGTTTAACATGCCGAGTGCGAGTACATCGACTTTTAATAGCTTCAAGCTTTCTAAATCGTCTTTGTCCCATTGAATGATAGTGCGATCTTCCATCGAGGCATTTTCAACAGGTACTAACTCATATAAAGGGCCAGATGAAATTACAAAACCACCCACGTGCTGAGATAAGTGGCGTGGGAAGCCAATTATCTCGTTGACCAATTGGATAAACTGCTGCCCTTTGAGAGATTCTGGTTGTAAGCCAAGTTCAATAATTTGAGCTTGCCAGCCTTGGCTGCGATCTCGGCGATTAACGTTCTTAATGAAAAAATCTAATTGGGTCTCTTCAATCCCTAGCGCTTTACCGACTTCACGCACGGCACTTTTAAAGCGATAGCTGATCACTGTTGCAGCAAGTGCTGCACGCTCACGGCCATATTTTTTGTAAATATATTGGATAACCTCTTCACGGCGCTCGTGTTCAAAGTCCACATCAATATCCGGCGGTTCCTTACGTTCTTTACTGATAAATCGTTCGAATAAGACTGCGATTTGTCGAGGGTCGACGGCGGTAATTTCCAGGCAATAGCACACCACAGAGTTTGCGGCGGAACCTCGACCTTGGTAAAGAATGCCTTGTTGTTTCGCGAACATTACGATGTCATGGATGGTAAGGAAGTAGTAGTGGTATTTCAGCTCTTGAATAAGCGCAAGTTCATTCTCGATGGTTTGATTGACTTCTGCTGGCACGCCTTCAGGAAAACGCAGCTTTTTACCACGCTCGACTAACATACGTAAGTAAGAGTCGGGTGTATAACCATCTGGGATCAGCTCGGTAGGATATTCGTATTTTAAATCGGAGAGCTTAAACTCGCATAAATCGGCGATGTAAGTACTTTCTTCCAGCCATTCTGGTTTGTAAATCCGAACCAGTTTTTTAAAAGGACGAAGCGCTCGTTCTGTATTCGAAATACGATCAAAACCGAGTTTATCGACGCTACACCCATGCTTTATAGCGGTAAGTACATGCTGTAATGGCAAGCGTTCAACATCATGCATGAGAACGCCTCCGCAGGCAGTTATAGGTAATTGAAATTCATGTGCTAACTGCTCGCAGTGCGCAATGTACTCAGTATCGTTGTTACTCAAATGGCGCTGAATCGCTACCCACAAGCGATTAGCGTGGTGTTGATTGAGCCAGCGTCCCCAATAGTGGTCACTCTCTTGATGTGTGGGCAGCCACAATATCAAGCAATGTCGAATCGACATCAAATCCCATTCGAACAGTTGATAGTTGCCTTTTCCACTTCGTCTTCTTGCGTTTGTGATGATACGACACAACTCGGCATAAGCCTTGCGACAAGGGCAAAGCAGTACGATTTGGCATTCATCATTTAACCAAAACATACTTCCAACGATTTGTTTGATATCGAGTTTATGTTGTTCGATGGTCGCATGGGCTTTGACAACGCCCGCGACCGAACATTCATCCGTTATGGCTAGAGCTTGGTAGCGATAGAAAGCAGCTTGGAGTACCAGTTCTTCTGCATGAGAAGCCCCAGTCAAAAAAGAGAAGTTAGACTGACAAAATAGTTCCGCGTAACTCATAATGACCCAACAAAAATTACTGTCGATTTAACAAAAATAGCCATGAAGAAACCAGTGCTTGTGCTGATCGCGAAATATCCATAACCAGCGGCCTTGCTTGGTGTGTGCAATGTAGTAATCACGCATGATCTCATCACCATCCCACCATCCAGAAACGATTCGCTCAGGTCCGTGGACCAAAGAGACTTGCTCTTGCAATGCAATGGGAGTGGGCAATTGCATTGCGGGGCGTAGTATGGATGGTATGGCGTGCTCCTTTTCATCTGGAGCATCAGCAGGGCGATATTGACTGGCCTTTTCTGGTCTAGGATCACAAGCGATGTTGGGTTTTAACACAGCACTTTTCCCCAATTTAGCTTGCAGTAAAGAGAGCAGTTCTAAAGCATTCATGTTCCCTTTTTGCCCAGCAAAGAGATCGCGTGATGCACTAAGAGGCTCACCTTGACGGACGACTTTTAACGTTAGCCCTGTGACTGGGCCATTGAGCGAGAGTGACTCTAAGCTTAAACTCGCTAACTGCTGCCAACGCTGACATAGGTAATCACCTTGCGCAGAAGTGAGTTGAAGGTGTTGCTCTTGTTTCTCACGCTGGTGGAGTGTTAAACACAGCTCAAAAGCGACCTTATCTCTTAATTTAAGAAAGGTTTCGAGTTGACGAAGTAACTTGGCCAGCGGCTTTTCAATCCACTGAACGTTTTCGAACTCAAACAGCAGTTCTAAATAAACTTGGAAGGATTCGGTCGGGTGATAAAAGTCGACAGGATGCTTAAACTGCCCAGTCAGTCGACCAACGTAGTTCACCAAATCGATATCAAAGCGTCGAGCGATGTCTTGCAACGGCAGTTCAAGTAACCCTTTTAAGGAAGTAACGCCTACGCGGTGCAGCTTTTCAACCATAGAGCTCGATAAATCGGTTAGAGGCAGAGGTAATGGGAATAACATTTGTTCGATAAGAGATTTGTCGTCACTAAGAACATTTGCTCCTGCCAATGCCATTAACTTGGCTGACAGAGGTGAAAAACCACAACCAAATTGAAAGCTTAACTGCAGTTTAGTTAAGTGAGCACTGACTTTATTCCAGTAATTGTCTAACCCTTCATATAGGGTGAGCATCGGTGTGGCACGTAGCAAAATACCTTGGTTTGGCATCAACACAACGTCAGATGTGATCAAATACAACCACTGAGCTACCTCTTGTAATTTATTTAATTCGGTTTGTGGATGATAAGGATGCACTTGTAAATCTCGACACAAGGACGCAGCACTGCCTAAGCCCATACCAGGCTTAATACCTTGTTGCTCGGCAATGCCGTTGTATTGAATGATCTGACAACGTTGGCTTTCTACAATCACCACGGGGTGATTTTGGTTATCACCAAAGAGTGCGTCTAGCTGTAGGCGAGGGAAGTGCAAGTAAATCCACAAAGCCATATCACTAACCTTGGTTCGCCAGTGGGAAATTGACCACAGTCGAGTGCAGAGTTTTAGATGATGGTTTCACCAGTTGCGGGTAATGGTGTTGGAAGCCGATACTAACGCTACCTCTATTCCAGCCTCCTTTCCTTTTCAGCACTTCAACATTAATCCCTTGCTCGTCGCCTTTCAGTTTTAAACTGAGTGACACAGGCAAAGACAAGCGGTTGATAGTATCTGTTTTAAGCATAAAGAGAGGGCAAGTACCTTGTTCACTCGCTACCTGTAAGCGTTTCACTTGATGTATTTCAAGCTCTTCTTGCCATAACAAAACATTACTGCATACCCCACTTTTCAGACATTGCTCTGCAGCCCAAAGAGCATCTTTGGGGTGAGTTGGAGTAACAACCCACACTTGGTTTATATCCAACCCTATGTAGTGCAAAAACAGAGAATTCACTAACGCAGGTGGTTGAATAAATGCGGTCACACCATTGGTCTGAGTGGCTTTTAAATAGGGAGCGAGCAAACGCAATTCACCAATACTACCAATAGATTCCATCTCCACCACGCCATGAGGTGGAAAGCCTCCGCCGAGCAAATCATCTAATTCAGAAAAACCGGAACTAGTCTGCAACTGCTGAGGATCTGTTTTCGTTAAATTTGCTTGCCAAACAAGGTGCTGGCTTTTTAAGTGCTGAATAATATCGTGCATAATAAATACCTGTATATATGTACAGTATATTTCTATGGCAGAAAGTCGCAAGATTTTTATGAAGAGAGAAATGAAAAAAGGCAGCGTTTGCTGCCTTTTCAATCGATTATGTGAGGTAACCTGAATTCGTTATTTACGCTTCGGTTGAGCGTCGATGCACTGACCATTCACATCGGTAACCGCTGGATCCATTAAGTGCAAATATAGCGGCATGATATCCAATGGCGTTTTGAGAGTATTCGCATCTTCACCCGGATATGCTTTTTCACGCATGCGAGTACGAGTGGCACCAGGGTTAATTGCATTAACGCGGATCGGTGTATCACTCAGCTCGTCAGCCAAAACTTGCATCATGCCTTCTACGGCAAATTTAGAGATAGCGTATGGCCCCCAGAAAGCGCGACCAGAGTGGCCGACGGTCGAAGAGGTAAAGATAATACGCCCAGCTTCTGATTTACGCATCACAGGCAGTAGTGCTTGAGTCATTAACACTTCTGCTTTCACGTTGATCTGCATGATATCGTCGAAGTCTTCCTCTTTGATTTGATCAAATGGACACAGCGAACTCAAGACACCTGCGTTGTGTAATAGGCCATCCAAACGACCAAACTGTCCTTCGATTGTCTCTGCCATATCAATGTAATTTTGCTTAGTTGCGCCCTTGAGATCCAGAGGAATGATAGCAGCTTGTGGGTAGCCAGCTGCTTCAATCTCATCATAGATAGATTCAAGGTTTTGCACATTTCTACCCAAAAGAATAACAGTTGCACCGTGCTCGGCATAAGAAAGCGCGGCTTGACGGCCGATGCCATTACCAGCGCCAGTAACAAGAATGACTTTACCTTTTAGAGCATCAGCTGAAACGGAGTAGTTCACGGCGATAAATCCTTATTATTGTAAGAGGGTCCATGATAGTTAATTGACGCTAAAAAACGCCTGTTTCTCAATGGAAAATCTTGGTAATCGTGACAAGATGGTTACAATACACCAATTCATGTGTTATACCAATTCCAGAACTTTCGTTAGGTATGCTATCAATCAGAACAAGTGGTTACAAACCGCGCTGCCTTCTCGCTGATGTTTCTGCGTAACATACTAACGTCATCTGAAATGAGATAAAGGAGCTCTCGTTGGAATTTTTATTAGATTATGGTCTGTTTCTGGCCAAAATTATCACGGTGGTTGCTGCGATAATTGTTCTGCTCATTATTGCAAAATCGGCTGGTGGCAAATCGGGTGCGGCGAAAGGGGAGTTAGAGATTACCAACCTTTCAGAGCAACACAAACAATCTGTTGAGCAGTTAGAACATCATTTGCATGACGATGCTTTCATCAAGGCTCGAGATAAAGCCGTCAAAAAAGAAGAAAAAGAGAAGAACAAATCTCGCGAGAAAGAAATCAAACAAGCGAGCAAAGACGGTTCATTAGATAGCAAGCGTGAACCACACCTATTTGTTCTTGATTTTAACGGTAGCATAGATGCAAAAGAAGTCGCGTCTCTACGTGAAGAGATCACTGCTATTTTGGCTGTCGCACGTGAAGGTGATGAAGTATTACTTCGTTTAGAATCTGGCGGTGGTATGGTTCATGGCTACGGCCTTGCCTCTTCTCAACTGGACCGAATCAAAGCAGCGGGTCTTCCTCTGACTATCTCTGTTGACAAAGTTGCGGCAAGTGGCGGTTACATGATGGCATGTGTAGCAGATAAGATTGTTTCTGCACCATTTGCAATTGTGGGTTCTATTGGCGTTATCGCACAAATTCCTAACTTCAACAAACTGTTGAAGAAACATGACATTGAGTACGAACAACTAACCGCGGGTGAATATAAACGCACGCTAACGATGTTTGGTGAGAATACCGATAAAGCGCGCGATAAGTTTAAGCAAGAGCTTGAAGAAACACATGTCTTGTTTAAAGACTTTATTCGCGAGCGTCGTCCTAGTTTGGACCTAGACAAAGTAGCTACAGGTGAGCACTGGTTCGGTACACAAGCGAAAGAGCTTGGTTTGGTGGATGATATTAGTACATCTGATGATATCGTTGTTGCGGCATGCAAAGATAAAACCGTACTTTCTGTGCATTATGTGCAGAAGAAAAAACTGGCAGACAAGCTAGCAGGTGTCGCGGGCAAAGTTGCTGACAGTGTGATCTTAAAGTTAGCTGAGCGTGGTCAAAAACCGATTGTTTAATCGAACCTAAGATCATGACATTTGAAACGGCGAGGGTGGAAGCTCTCGCCGTTTTTGTTGAACCTTATGTTTATTGATGAATCCAATTGCGCATTAGGTGTAATGCTTTACACGACATTTTTCCTCGCTCCAAAGGGCGATTACCCGTATAATGCGCGCCTCGAAAACCGAGCAAATTGCTGAAAAGAAACTATAGGTGGAGAAGAACATGTCCTCTCAAACTCCGGTTGTAACCGTAGATGGACCTAGTGGTGCAGGTAAAGGCACTTTATGTATGTTGCTGGCGAAAAAGTTGGGTTTCCAACTCTTAGATTCTGGCGCAATTTATCGTGTACTTGCACTCGCTGCGATTCACCACGGTGTCGACACAGAGTCAGAAGACGCACTTGTCCCACTGGCAACACACCTAGACGTTCAATTTATCGCAGAGGGTGACTTAGTTAAGGTCGTTCTAGAAGGCGAAGATGTGTCAGGGGAGCTTCGCAAAGAAGAAACGGGTATGGCAGCATCTAAAGTTGCGGCTCTGCCACGTGTTCGTGAAGCATTATTACGTCGTCAGCGTGCATTTGAGGCCGCTCCGGGCCTAGTGGCTGATGGTCGTGATATGGGCACAATTGTATTCCCAAGTGCACAAGCGAAAATCTTCCTTGATGCGAGCGCAGAAGAGCGTGCAAATCGACGCCTTAAACAGTTGCAAGAGAAAGGGTTAGATGTTAAATTTGCTGACCTTTTAAGCGAGATCCAAGAGCGTGACGACCGAGATCGTAACCGCCCAGTGGCGCCACTACGCCCTGCTGAGGATGCGCTTGTGCTAGATTCTACGTCGATGACTATCGACGAAGTAGTAGAAAAGGCACTACAATATATCGAATCGAAGCTAGCTGAGTAATGATACTCGGCTAGACTAAGAGCGTTGGTCGCAAGGATGATGACTGGCGAATTTAATAACCCCATGCGGTAGGATACCCGTGGACGTTTAATTTATTGAAGATTAACTAAATGACTGAATCTTTTGCTCAACTCTTTGAAGAGTTTCTAAACGAAACAGAATTCCAACAAGGCAGCATCGTTAAAGGTACTGTAGTAGCTATCGAGAACGGTTTCGTTCTTGTTGACGCTGGTCTTAAGTCTGAATCTGCTATCCCTGCTGAACAGTTCAAGAACGCTGCTGGCGAACTTGAAGTTGAAGTTGGCGCTGAAGTAGACGTAGCTCTAGACGCTGTTGAAGATGGTTTCGGTGAAACTCAACTTTCTCGTGAGAAAGCTAAGCGTCACGAAGCTTGGATCGTACTTGAGAAAGCTTACGAAGAAGCTGAAACTGTTGTTGGTATCATCAACGGTAAAGTTAAAGGCGGTTTCACTGTTGAACTAAACGGTATCCGTGCTTTCCTTCCTGGCTCTCTAGTAGACGTACGTCCAATCCGCGACACTGCTCACCTAGAAAACAAAGAGCTAGAGTTCAAAGTTATCAAACTTGACCAAAAACGTAACAACGTAGTTGTTTCACGTCGTGCTGTTATCGAATCTGAAAACAGCGTTGAGCGTGACGAGCTTCTAGAAACTCTACAAGAAGGTTCTGAAGTTAAAGGTATCGTTAAGAACCTTACTGACTACGGTGCGTTCGTTGACCTAGGTGGCGTTGACGGTCTTCTACATATCACTGATATGGCTTGGAAGCGCGTTAAGCACCCATCTGAAATCGTTAACGTTGGTGACGAGATCCAAGTTAAAGTTCTTAAGTTCGACCGTGAGCGTACTCGCGTATCACTAGGTCTTAAGCAACTAGGCGAAGATCCATGGGTAGCAATCGCTAAGCGTTACCCAGAAGGTCACAAACTAACTGGTCGCGTAACTAACCTAACTGACTACGGCTGCTTCGTTGAAATCGAAGAAGGCGTTGAAGGTCTAGTTCACGTTTCAGAAATGGATTGGACTAACAAGAACATCCACCCTTCTAAAGTTGTTAATGTTGGCGACGAAGTTGAGGTTATGGTTCTTGAAATCGACGAAGAACGTCGTCGTATCTCTCTAGGTCTGAAACAGTGTAAAGCTAACCCATGGCAGTCATTCGCTGAAGCACAAGCTAAAGGCGACAAAGTTACTGGTAAGATCAAGTCTATCACTGACTTCGGTATCTTCATCGGTCTAGAAGGCGGCATCGACGGTCTAGTTCACCTATCTGACATTTCTTGGAATGTTGCTGGCGAAGAAGCTGTACGTGAGTACAAGAAAGGCGACGAGATCTCTGCAGTTGTTCTAGCAGTAGACGCTGAGCGTGAGCGCATCTCTCTAGGCATCAAGCAAATGGAAAACGACCCATTCAATGCTTACGTTGCTGACAACAAGAAAGGTGTTCTAGTTAACGCTACTGTAACTGCTGTTGACGCTAAAGGCGCTACTGTTGAAATCGCAGAAGGCGTTGAAGGTTACATCCGTGCTTCTGAAGTATCTCGCGATCGCGTAGAAGATGCTTCTCTAATCCTAAGCGCTGGTGATGTTGTTGAAGCGAAGTTCACAGGTGTAGACCGTAAGAACCGCGTAATCAACCTATCTATCAAAGCTAAAGACGAAGCTGACGAGCAAGAAGCAATGGCATCTATCAATAAGCAAGATGACAATGCATTCGGTAACGCAATGGCTGACGCTTTCAAAGCTGCTAAAGGCGAATAATATACTCGCTTAAGCAAAAAAGGAGCCGCAAGGCTCCTTTTTTATATTTGAGCATATTTAAGTAGTAATACTAATGACGGTAAACTATCTTAATAAAAGGCATTTCTTCATTGCGCATTTTGCATAAAATTTGTCTAGAATTGTCAGCAAGTGTTTGTTGGAATTAGTATTACTTACTATAATAAGTGATAAAGATACTCAAAGAGGGCAACTATGACTAAGTCTGAACTGATTGAAAGACTCTGCGCTGAGCAAACACACTTATCAGCGAAAGAGGTAGAGGATGCTGTAAAAGATATTTTAGAGCACATGGCCTCTACGCTAGAGAGCGGTGACCGTATCGAGATCCGTGGCTTTGGTAGTTTTTCTCTTCATTACCGCGAGCCTCGCGTAGGTCGTAACCCTAAAACGGGCGATAAAGTGGAATTGGAAGGTAAATACGTTCCACATTTCAAACCTGGTAAAGAGCTTCGTGAGCGTGTAAATATTGGCTAACGCACTCTTATTAGTTTGAAAAAAGCGGCATACGTTTGTGTATGCCGCTTTTTTGTAATGTATCCAAGCAGTTTACGAAGCGAGCTGTTGGTTCTGACTGTTTTCTTTGCAGCTTTCTATACCCAAGTAACTTTAACTTCTAGGCGTGTCTACAAACTAAGCATCTTGAGGTTACTTGGGTATAGATTATTGCTAATATACGTAGTCTGAAGAAGCATTTTCCTGCATAATCTTACCGACTTACTCCTAGAAGGGTGATGTAAATGAAAATTATAAAAATCGTTGCTGTTTTAGCTCTCTTTTTAATTGCATTGGCGTTAGGTTCTCAAAACCAAGAGCTCGTGACTTTTAACTATCTTCTAGCCAAAGGAGAGTTCCACTTATCTACACTATTAGGTGTGGTATTTGTGGTTGGCTTTGCTTTAGCGTGGGTTATCTTTGGTAGTATCCAGCTGAAAACTCAGCTACAAGTTCGTCGTTTAAAGAAAAAACTGAAAAAGTACGAACCTACAGATGCAAACAAACCTGCTGATAAGCCAGCCATCGAAAAACAGGCATAAGGATAAGGCTTAACTTTAATGCTTGAACTACTCTTCTTGTTATTGCCTATAGCTGCTGCGTATGGCTGGTATATGGGGCATCGCAGCGCTCAGCAAGACAAGCAGAAGCAATCTCATCAAATCTCTCGTCAGTATATGACGGGTCTTAATCTGCTGCTCTCTGACCAATCAGATAAGGCTGTTGATCACTTTATTGAATTGCTCCAAGTTGATAACGAGACAATCGATACTCACCTTGCGTTGGGTAATTTGTTCCGGTCTCGTGGCGAAGTCGACCGCGCAATCCGAATTCACCAAAATCTCATTTCTCGCTCTGGCTTAACACTGGATCAAAAGAATCTTGCACTTCAACAGTTGGCGAAAGATTACATGGTCTCTGGTTTTCTCGATCGTGCAGAGAAAATCTTCGAACAGTTAGTCGAAGAGCCAGATTACAAAGAAGCGGCCCTTCAGCAATTGGTAACCATTTACCAACAAACACGTGAATGGGAAAAAGCAATTTATTACGCCAATCAATTGGCTAAGTTGGGTAATAAACGCTCCAGAATGCGTGCGAATATTGCTCATTTTTGGTGTGAAATTGCCATGCTCGACCAAGCCGATGGTAATACTAATAAGGCAATACAGCACTTTAAAAAAGCCCTAGCAGAAGACCCAAAGTGTGTTCGAGCGAGTATTGCTTTGGGACGAATTTATCTAGAGTCTGAAGATTATAAACACACGATAAAATACCTAACGGGTGTGCTTGAGCAAGACAAAGACTTTATCAGCGATGTCTTACCAACCATTGCAGAGTGCTACCATCATTTGGGCCAGGAAGATGAACTTGTAGAGTTTCTGCGAGCTTGTATTGATAAGAAAGCAGGCGTATCAGCCGAGTTAATGTTGGCTCAGTTGGTTGCTCACCACGAGAACGTCGGGGCTGCACAAGAGCTGCTGACCAAACAGCTGCTGAAAAATCCAACCATGAAGGGCTTTTATCGATTAATTGACTACCACATTGCTGAAGCAGAAGACGGTCGCGCGAAGGACAGTCTATCGACGCTACAAGCGATGGTGGGTGAACAGTTAAAAGTGAAACCACACTACCGATGCCGGAAGTGTGGGTTTTCTACTCATTCCCTTTATTGGCACTGCCCATCCTGTAAAGGGTGGGGGACGATCAAGCCAATCCGCGGATTGGATGGTGAATAATTTTAATGCAGCTGACAGAGTTTCTGTCCGCTGCATTTTTTTAACTTTTTATTTAATAAGAACCAAAATAGTTAGGAGATGAAATGATCGACCAAAAAGTTATTGTCGCACTGGATTATGATAACCAAGCAGACGCACTTGCGTTTGTAGATAGAATTGATCCTGCGTCATGTCGCCTAAAAGTTGGCAAGGAAATGTTTACGCTATTTGGTCCTGATTTCGTACGTGAACTCCACAAACGTGGTTTCTCAGTCTTCTTGGATTTGAAATTTCACGATATTCCAAATACGTGTTCTAAGGCGGTCCGCGCAGCCGCGGAATTAGGGGTTTGGATGGTGAATGTGCATGCGAGCGGTGGTGAGCGCATGATGACGGCATCACGTGAAATTCTTGAGCCATACGGTAAAGATCGCCCACTTCTGATTGGAGTAACGGTACTAACCAGTATGGAACAAAGTGATTTAGCGGGTATTGGTTTGAACATTGCGCCTCAGGATCAAGTTATTCGTCTGGCGACATTGACCAAAAACGCTGGTTTAGATGGTGTCGTATGTTCAGCTCAAGAGTCTTCATTGCTTAAGAGCGAACTTGGTCAAGACTTTAAGTTAGTTACACCAGGAATCCGACCTGCTGGCTCTGAGCAAGGTGACCAGCGCCGTATCATGACACCAGTAGAGGCTATTCAGTCAGGCTCTGACTATCTTGTTATTGGGCGTCCAATTACTCAAGCTGTGGATCCTGCTGCAGTGTTGAAATCGATCAATGATAGCTTGTCTAGTATGTAAGCACAGTCTTGTATTGTATAAAGAAAGGTGAGGCTGTGATGCCTCACCTTTTTTGTATCTAATAAAAATACCAACCGTAGTAAGTAACTGCTCATTTTAACCAGTTATATCTGCTCGCTTACTTGCTTGCTTTAATTGGTGTAGGGGGGAGCTTATTCGGATAAAGGTTCTACGGTTTATTATGAGGAAAGTAGGGCTTGGTACTGTATCGATCACACTTTTGTAACATAACTCACTGTGATGCATAGAAAATGCGACCATGTATTATTGATGACTTGCGTTACAAAAGCCTAAAGAATACTATGGCGAAGATGCATTCACTGCGTTGTAAGGTCTAGGATGACCTAGTGAAACTCTTTGAAATTAATATAGAAGCTGGCAGGAAGTCACTTCATATTACGCTCCTATTATTTCCTATCTGCGTATTTTCTATTTGCAGCTTTCACACTCCGTCTTCCTTGCTACGACCTTAATCGCAAACACAACAAGGAAGAAACATGACTAAAAAACTGCCATTTTCAGTACTTGCAACACTGACCGCTGCCAGTTTTCAACTGAGTGCGGCAGAGCTACCTGCTGATATAGAATGGATTTCAAATAACAATGAACCTCTGTTCGCCTCTGAAGAAGCGGTACGAGGTGGTACTTATCGTACGTACATTCAGAGCTTTCCTCAGACATTACGAAGTGTTGGTCCAGATGCGAACTCCGGCTTGCGCCAATATTTAATGGATGGTTCACCAAAGCTTGCTCAGCGTCATCCAAATACTGGTAAATGGATCCCCCAACTTGCTAAGTCATGGGCATTTGGAGAGGACAACAAAACCGTATTCTTTAAGCTTGATGAAACGGCCGAGTGGTCAGATGGTGAAAAAATTACGGCAGATGATTACGTCTTTATGATGAAGTACTACACGTCAAAAGACATTATCGACCCGTGGTACAACGACTTCTTCACGAACAGCGTTGTTGGTGTTGAAAAAATTGACGACTACACCATCAAAGTCAATCTCGCTGTAGCTCAAAGTCATGACTCGCTCATGGTTATGATTAACATGCCGAGTAATGGTTTTCAGCCTCGTCCGGAACACTTCTTTGAAGGAGAAAAGGACGCAAATAACGATGGCATGCCTGATAACTTCGTCAGAAAGTTCAACTTTAAATCTGAGCCAACTGCGGCGCCTTACTACATTGATAAAGTGAAGAAAGGTAAGAGCGTGACATTCAAACACGTGGGCGAAGATTGGTGGGGGTATAACAACCGCTACTATAAAAACCGCTACAACGTAGAAAAAGTCCGCATTAAGGTGATTCGCGATCCTGATATTGCCATGAAGCACTTTGAAAAAGGTAACTTAGATTACTTTGAGATGGTGCTACCAAGCTTTTGGCATGACAAAACCGATAGTGATGTGTACAAAAAAGGCTATATCCAAAAGTACTGGGGCTTTAACGAAGCACCACAAGGCGCCGGTGGCCTTTGGATGAACACCGCGATGCCAATGTTGGATGACCTAGAAGTGCGCAAGGGTGTTATGGCAGCCACTGACTATGACGGCATGATTGAAAATATCATGCGTGGGGATTATTCACGTAAACCACATGGACTCGGCTTTGGTCATGGCGAATACGATGATCCTAACAATACACCGCCAAAGTTTGATGCTGATGCGGCGGTTAAACACTTCGAAAAAGCGGGCTTTGACAAAGTGGGCGCAGATGGTATTCGTGTCAACGATAAGGGTCAACGCTTGAGCTTTGCTATCACCTACGGATACAACTCTTGGACTCCACGTATTGCATACCTGAAAGAGCAAGCGAAACTCGCTGGTCTAGAGTTCACGTTAAACTTGGTGGATGGCTCATCTGCGTTTAAATACATTCTTGAGAAAAAGCATCAGTTAGCGTTCTTGAATATGGGCTCTGGTGAGATTCCTGCGTATTGGGAATACCTGCACTCTGATAATGCGAATCGACCACAAACGAATGCTCACACCAACTACAGCAGCCCTGAGCTGGACAAGTTGATTGAAGCTTATGACTCTGAGTTTGATCAGGAGAAGCGTTACGATTTATCGCATCAAATCCAAAACTATGTCAGCAAAGCGAATATCATCGTTCCTGGATACATGGTGCCTTATTCTCGAGTTGCGCATTGGCGCTGGGTTAAAATTCCTAAAGATGGCATGACAAAAGCGACAGAATGGGTGCTTCATCCAATGGATATTGGTAATTTCTGGATCGATAGCAAAGTAAAAGAAGAGACTGAGGAAGCGATGGACGAGGGTAAAACCTTCCCAGAGACAACGGTCATTGATGATCGCTACAAGTTGTAACTCCACAACTTAGCGGCGATAAAAATGAAAGCCCAGGTAATTAAGTTACAGGGGCTTTTTTATTTTTACTTAACTAAGTAGGACGCTTCTAAAAGGTAGGTTTTCACATCACCAAGCAAAGAGAAGGCCTTGTCGATGGTTTTAAATCGCTCATCAAGTGAGTCACTAGATATAAGTTGGCTGAACGTTTTTACCGAGAAAGCTTCGTTTGCTTTAAAGAACTGATGCACATTTTCAAGTTGAACTTTATGAATATGCTCCACCTTATTTAGGGCGGTGGTTAAATCGGAAATGTTAATCGACATTGCTACTCAAGAACCTTATCAACAAGACCTCTACATAAGGTCATAGGATGGGGCTTTATATTTTGCCGTAGAGTAGCACCAAAGAACGGATTGCAGTCTGACTAAGATCAATTTGTCTCGCTTGATTATCTACATCTATTTCGATCGAAAAAACTTCTTGCAGCACAAAAAAGGGAAGCAACTTGCTTCCCTGTAATTAACATCGATCTTAGATTTTTTTGGCAATCTCCGAAGTCATTTCTTCCAACCCGACGGACAGTGCGTCGACAAGTGCTCCATAGCCTTCGTCCTGTAGAGGCTGAGAGATTTGTATTGGTGCACTGTTTTCTACCTTACCTTCAGCATTGATGAGTAACCATTCCCCCTCAATTTCGATATTGCCTTTGTAGCTACCATTAAATTTATTTAACGTAAGCTGTAGTTTGGCTTCACCATTTTGATCCAACAGGTTGTTCATTTCAGTCGGCCAGTAATGAGTCTGTTTGTGGCGTAGTTCTGTGACGACTCTCTGAGTGATTTGCTCGGAAATACTATGCGCCCATTGATTGTTTCTTGCCTGGATAACTTGAGTCTCAGAGGTTCGGTAAACGATACCACTGTCGTTTAAATAACTTGCCAGTTTTACTGGACGAACAACTAAAGTAGGGCGCTGTGAGATATCAGAAGAGCTCAGCGTCACTGGTTCCGCCTTAGGTAGAAGGTACAAAGCCCCTTTAGTTTCTGGAGCGCTACTGCAACCCGTTAGACCGACAAATAGCGCGATAGACAAAAAGAATACTCGTTTCATTAGTTTTGGCCTTTAACTGGGATTGGGTCACTGATTTCATCTTCTCCAAACACGAGAGAGTTTGGCTTTTCGTTTAGCTGTTTGAGTACGGGTTTAAACTCTGTCATCACGCTTTCTAGTTCTTTGAGCGTGGCTTCCATTTCATTGTACATGGTTGAGTTTGGTCCATAACCATCGAGTGTTTTTTGCAACTGCTGCAAGCTTTGGCGAATATCTGTTGGGATCTCTTGCGTCTCTTTTTGATTTAAAAGTTTATCAATACTGTCCGCGACACGTTCTGCTGACGCCAACGTCTTTTCCGACGTTTTTAACGTTGCATTGAGAGAGTTAAGCGTTTCTTCCATTGGTAAGCTGTTAATCTTATTTAGGAAGTCATTAACTTGGCGCTGAACTTGGGCAAAACCACCACGCATGGTTGGAAATACATCTAAACCTTCATATTCACTTGGAACGTACTGATCATCATTAGGATAAAAGTCTGCATCAATATAAAGCGCGCCAGTTAACAAGTTACCAGTCTTTAAGGTGCCACGGAGACCGCGAGCAAACTCTTCCTTCAACTTTTCTTTGAACATAGATAAAGATTGGGATTCTAAATCTCCGTACACTCGACCGAGCTCAACGCGCACCAAAACAGGAATTTTTTTCGCAGAGAAGTTTTCTTCTGGTGTTGGTAAACGCATCGGTACTCTCGTTACGGTACCAATACGAAGACCGCGGTACTCAACAGGCGCATTCGCTTTTAAGCCACGTACCGATTCATCAAATAACATGACGAACTCAATGTAGTCATCGTACATACCTTCTCTCAGCTGCTTAATATCATCGTACAAGCGGAAGTTAACCATGTCTTCTGTGAGTAGTTCGCCGGACTCAAGACCTGGAACGGTATCGAAGGTAACGCCACCCGTTAGCATGCTCTCTAGCGAGCCAAACTTAACTTCAAACCCTTCGGCATTGAGCTGTAAATCAACACCAGAATTCAGCCAAAACTTAGTACGAGTGCGCACTAAGCTGTCATAAGGTTTGAAAATAAAGAGTTGATACAGCGCTTTGCGAGTATCAACATCAAAGCTGGTTTTCTCTACACGACCAACGGTAAAGCCTTTATAAATAACCGGGTCACCAACACCTAGTTTGCCAGCTTCGCGGTGTGTTAATACAAGACGTAGGCCTTCTGCATCAGGAGAAGCGACCGGTGGCACATCTAATACCGTAAAGTGCTCCTTTTCTACTTTAGATTTACCCGGCTGAAGTTGGATATAAGCGCCAGATAGCAAGGTCTCTAAACCTGAAACGCCATCACGGCCAATACGAGGCTTCACCACCCAGAACATGGTATCGTCACGCAGCATGCGTTCAGCATCTTTGTTCATCTGCGCCTTAGCGATGATGTGATCGTAGTTTTCACTGAGAGTGACTTCGGTAATCAGACCGACTTTAACATTCAATGCTCGGACCTCGGTTTTACCAACCTCAATCCCATCTGCGGTTGGCAGTTGGAGAGTAATTTGTGGGCCTGTACTGTTGATGTATTGGAACAGCATCCACGCTCCCATGGCTAGCGCAAGGATCGGGACAATCCAGATCGCAGAAATCTGCTTTTGCGGTTTTATTTGAGCGGTTACGTTGTTCTCATCACTCATATTTGGCTTTCTCGTTTAAGTTGTCAGAAATCGGCTCCTGCACTTCGTTTTGTGGCAACTGCCACAACAAACGTGAGTCAAATATCATTGCAGAAAGCATAGTGAAAATGACCACTGCCGCGAAAGAGAGCGCAGCAGGGCCTGGATAAATCGCCATTAAGTTTTGCAACTGAACCAGTGCAACTAAGATGGCAACGACAAAGATATCGATCATGGACCAACGACCAATAAACTCAGTTAAGCGGTATATCTTTAAGCGTGAAATACTTTCTTCAGGAGGAAGATATCGCGCTTTTTGCGCATTGTAATACAGCCACGCGAGTGCCAGCATTTTCGCCATTGGAATGAATACGCTAGCAAAGAAAATTACCATCGCAATAGGGTAAGAACCTAAATGCCAAAGCAGTATTACCCCTTCCATGATAGTCGAGCCTTCTGAATGTCCAAGGCTTACGGTATACATCATTGGATAAAGGTTCGCGGGGATATAGAAAATGACTGACGCAAACAAAAGCGCCCAAGCTTTTTGTAAATTATCAGCTGGGTTGTATTTGTGAATAGGGCTTTTACAACGAATGCAGTATTGGTGCTTTTTCGCTTCAATTGGGTTGAGTTGGTGACATGTATGGCAACCAATATGGTTGTGGTTATGGTGCGTATCGCCCTCATTTACATCGGGCAGCACGATGGCTGGAATGAAGTGTCCCCAGAGCCAGCTTTTGTCAACCATAGAAATACATTTGACTACCAGTACGGTATAAACGCAGAACGCCCAGAATGAAGTCCCCATTCCAATGTCTGCCAGAGAAGCGATTTTAATTAAGCTGACTAATACGCCAATCAAGAATACATCGACCATCAGCCAGGGTTCGACTCGAAACAGAAGGCGACATAAAACTTTCGCCATTCGTTGCTGTTTTTTGGATGGCGTATGTTTACGCGCTTTTAATGCTTCGAGATGAAGAAAGAGAATGAGACCGACATAGATAGCAGGCAATACGACGACCGTTGCGAGAAGTAACACACCTAAAAGTACATTTTGAAATTCAGCCAGCATTTTGGCTGCATGCAGTAAGGTGATTTCTTGCGATAGCCCTTGCACACTGAACGACATAAAAGGGAAAGAAATGCTTAACACCAACATGATCAAACATGCCGATGAAATGGCGATCACGCTTTGATAGGGTTTAGCATTCACTTTTGTCAGAGAATGCGCGCATCGAGGACATTGAGCTTTTTGCCCTTGATCGATATCGGGAATACGAACAACAAGGCCGCATTCTTCGCATGAAATTAACTGACGGGAATTAGGTTGAATACTCATCGGGTAGGTTTTGGATTCATTTGTCCTAAGAATACTCTTTTTTCATTAGGCACGCTTGTTTTGATTCAGGAGTTTACGAGTTTCTTACTTTTGGCATCATAGTATATGGAAGCTCTAAGATATAAACAAAGTTGCGTTTGGCGCACTATTTTACTGAGAAGATGGGTATGTTGGAAGCCGAAAACTACTTAACGTTGCTGGTTTGGAGGGGGGCAGTGATTGCTTCAGGAGAGTAAAACAACCCTGCCCAGAGAGCCTGAGCAGGGAGCACTGGTATTTAAGATGAATGGTTGTCTTTTACTCGACGGTACCGCTCTTGAAAGCATTCGAGCCGACTTGCTTACCACTAATTGTTTTTCCGTAATAGCCTTGATGTTGGTGATATCTCTCTGCGTTTGCGGCCACGTTGCCTTTAAATCGTGGATCTTGTGGACGCTCGTGGCTATTGACGTATGCCGCGACATCCCACGCTTCTTGTTTGCTTAACTGGACACTTTTCCCAAGCGGCATGTTTTCGTAAATAAAATAGGCCGCGGTGTTAATACGGTGCATACCTGCACCCCAGTTATACGCATATTCGCCCCAAAGTGGTGGAATGTAAGAATCGCCGTCGGTGCCTTTTATGCCTGAACCGTCGGCGCGATGGCAAGTTTCGCAGTTCTTTTCGTAGACTAATGCCCCTCGCTCTGGTGATGGTTCTTGCTCAGGGGCGGCGATTTTTGGGTAGCCACGTCCAGAGAGATTACCTCGTTCTTCAATTGGTAATGCTTGCGCGATGGCTTCTGGCAGCGGGAAGTCTTTTGCTTTTCCACCAACTTGCAACGCTTTTGCGTCTAGCTCCGGAATTGGTTCATCCGTCATACCATGTTTGTCGAGCAAGCCGCCCATCGCCAACCAGTAGGCGTAAGCACTAAGGGCAACAATTTCTGGCGAATCGTAAGCGGGAGCTTTACCGTTCATGGAATATTCGAAACAACCCTGGATACGGTCAGCATAGCTGTTTACGCGATCGTTTTTCTTGCGATAAGCAGGGTAGGCCATGTATGCCGCCCATAGAGGTGCAGCGTTGGCTTTTCGTCCTGCTTCCATATGGCAATTCACACAGTTTTGTTCGTTGCCAACGTATTTTCCGCGCATTTGTTGCGAGTTAACAAATAGGGAATAACCACGTTTTACTTGCTCACCAAATTCGGTATTTGGAATGGTGCCTAGATCACGCGGTTTTAAGTATTCACCGTGATTCTTTTTTTTCACCGCGGGCAGTTCAGTTTGACGATCCGGCAGTGGCTCGTTGGCCAAAGTAGCAGCAGAGATGAGAGGCAATGCGAACAAAGAATATAAACGTTTCATGTCTGCTCCTAGTAACGTAATGAGGCAAAGTAGTAGGAAAGGTTTTCAATCTCTTCGTCAGTGAGATTTTTCGCGATAGTACCCATCATATTGAGCGGGTCACCACTGCGAGTGCCGTTTTTCCATGCCATCAATTGCGTTTTTAAGTAATCAGCATGTTGGCTTGCGAGGCGAGGGAATTTGTCGACGCCCATTCCGCTGGCTCCATGACAAGTCGCGCAAGCTGGAATGTTTCTATCCCAATCACCTTGGAAGATCAATTTACGATACGGGTTACGAATGTCGGCTTGGTCGCCGCGTTGCTCTGGGTTAGTGAACTCGTAGCTTGGAAGGTTAGCAAAGTAATCCATGACTTCTTTACGAACGGCAGGATCGCTAAGCTCTTTCGCCATGCCTTGCATGACTACGTTTTGTCGTTCGCCACTAAGGAAGAGTTCTATTTGGGTGTTGAGATAATTCGCGTTCAGACCAGCAATCATAGGCGCAATGTTTGGTTGACCCATGCCATCTTGGCCGTGACAACCGCTGCACACGCTGGCTTTTTCAGGAATAGACGAGGCGCTTGCGCCCATTGTGGTTGCCAGCAAACAGGCCGTCACCACAGGTAGTATTTTTGACATGCTGACTCACTTTAATTGTTATTAATATGTCCAAGTGCTACTTGGTAGTCACTGGGACGATATTGTCGGCCTTGTCAATAAGGAAAGGTATTGTGGATTTCCACATATTTAGAGGATGTGAAGAGCTGCTAAATGACAGCTCTTCAGGTTAGGTTTTCTACTAAGCTTTGCGGATTTTGGCTGGTAATGATTGGCGAGCCGCGGCTCCTACCACCCAATCCAACAACACGCCTTTGCCTTCTCGGGTAGGGTCAATTAAGCCAATGTCGTTAATGTTGACGCCATCTTGGCTGCGCGTTTTTACGGGTTGCTGTTTATCGCCGATCCAGTGCGAGCGTTGTCCTAGCTCGGTATGACCAAACCCATGTTCAAATCCTAGTGTGCCAGGGCGAATCCCGCTGACTATCATCGCAAGTGCTTTGGTGCTTGCAGATGGAGTCTCGATAACAAACTCATCACCCGTTTTAATGCCTGCGCGTTCGGCATCGATTGGATGGATGTACACTGGGTTTACGCCTTTTATCGAGTTCAACCTTGGCGATAGGTTGGATACCGCACTGTGAATGTTGGATTTAAAGTTAGTCAGGCTGAAAGGCCATTCTGAGCTTGGGAACTGGTCTTCCATTGGTGTGCCGTCGGCCATTTTTTGTGGATGCCATGTTGGGCAACCGGTGTAGAAATCACCGGTCATGGTGTTTCTTGCGCTGCCGACACGTTCATTCCATATCGCAACTGGTCGTGTCCATTTGTGCTTCATTTGCTCACCTTGATACGCTTCGGTTGCATTTTCAAAGCGTCCACCGCGAGCAAAAATAAACGCCACACGTTTCATCTCATCCGCTGTCAGCGTCTTCTGCATGGCTGGCATTAAACGCTCTAGGCCGGACCACGCAATGTCTTCTGCCGAAACTTCAGGCACGCCGCCTTTCACATACGCCAAGTTTGCCGCGGAACGTAAGTAGAAATCTTCAGCGCTGTGGAGAGCGTGCCAATTCCCTTGCGCATCTTGAATCGCGTTGTCACCAAAGCCGCCTAGTTGCATTTTCTTGGCGACATCAATCAAAAAGTTTTCTAAGCAAATCGAACGACCATCGGCGGTTTTCTCTGTTCGCGCTTCCACAATCGGCCAGCGAGCGGTGACGGTTTTCACCGGAACGTCGTGCCAAGGCGTTGCCATACCCCAGCTTTCGTAAGTAACGGTGTCTGGCACAATGTAATCCGACAATGCGGTGGTTTCGTTAATGAACGCATCAACAGATACAATCAAACCGAGTTGTTTTGGATCTTTAAGCTTATCTTCCAGCAGCGTTTTCAAACCGGGTACACCATACATTGGGTTCGCCATGTGGTTGATCCACGCTTTAACGCGGTATGGATAACCATCAATAGCCGCAGATAGGTGCTCTGTCAGCAGTGGCGCGGCAAACGGATACCAAGGGGCGCGAGTTGGGTAAGGGGATTCACCTGCCTCAACGCGACGTTTGTATTCGCTGGTTTTGTGGTATGGGAATTTACTGCGCGACAGAAAGACGCCTTTCGGGCCGACTTTGCCAGCAAATTTGGTGAAGTCGTAACGAGGACCCGCAGCGGAAGTTGGGTAGCCACCCGCTTTGGCCATAGCGCCGCCTTTCATATTTATGTTACCAATCAACGCATTGAGCATCATGATGGTAAACGAGTTATAGAACCCATTGGTGTGCATGTTGCCACCGTGGGTATCGACCACCGCTTTTGTTCCGTGACTGGTGAAGCGCTTTGCTAGTTCAACAATTTGTTCGACAGGGGTTTCACATTGTTGGCTGTAGAACTCAAGACTGTATTGGAACGCCTCTTCTTTGAGTCTTTGTAGGGAAGATTTTACGCGCACTTTGCCTGATGCAAGCGAAACCGTTTTATCGACAAACAGTGCCGCTTCTCCTGTCTGGGTATGCACACCAAATTCGCCGCTTTGATCATCCACGATGACGTACGGGTCGGAATCAGACAACGCTTCGCCCTCGAATGGCAGATTCAGATCCGACGCGCGTAAAAACGTGCCGTTTCTCGGGTGCTGCTCATCGCTTATCACGAGATGCGTAGCATTACACCAGTGCGCGGTGCCAGCTCGTTTCATTGCGTTCGCCCCCGGTTGGGCTAAGAAGGTTTTGTTGTAGCGTTGGTTTTCGATGATCCACTGGATCATGCCAAGCACGAGGGCAGAGTCGGTGCCTGGTTTGATTGGTACCCAGCGGTTGTTGTCACCGGCCGCCAAGCTCGATGACCCCGCAGGCAAACTTGGTGTGATGATGGTGTATTCCAAGCTACCTTCTGTTCGCGCATTGGCGAGTTGACGCGCCTGACGCTTAAAAGGGTTGCCAGCTTGAGCAGGCGACATACCAATAAAGATGATGTATTCGGCATTATCGAAGTCTGGTTTTAAATGGGCAAATTTATCCAAATCATTCATAAATGCACCGCTGCCAGCACGAAATGCGTAGCCGCAGTAAGAGCCATGATGCCCAAAGTTACGCGTACCATAGCTATTGAACGCGAAGCGTTTGAAAATGTCGTCTCGGCCTTCGTTACCGGCATTGGTCATTAACAGTTGATTGGCTTTCGGGCCATATTCTGGGTTTTCAGGATCTACGGGCGTTGTTAAATCGCGAATGTCGCGCAAGCCATCAACATGGCCTTCACCAAATAAATCACCACCTTCCACGACTTCTTCTATCAGTTGCTCGTAGTTGATCGGAATCCATTTTCCTTCACCACGTTTACCCACACGTTTTAGCGGTTGAGTGATGCGATACGGGCTGTTGCGAATTTCTAGCATCCCGTTTCCTCTTGCACAGGCGGTCGAACGGCCATCAAGCCCCGATTCTCCTGCCAAACTTAAATAAGCATCTTTGACGGGCGTTTCGAACGGAATGTGTTGCTGATGAGAGAGTGGGTGATATGGGTTGCCAGTAATACGCAAAATCTCGTCGTTGCGGTTATCAATGCGTACACGCAATCCGCACAGTGACCAACAACCAAAGCACATGGATGGCGCAACGCGCTGATTTGGATTCGGGATCAGGTTGCCTTTGCTGTTGACCGTGTACTCTGGTTCAAGCGAGTTACCGTGGTGAATATCACGCGTTTTTTCTCCCGCAGTGCCTTCGAGCGCACCCTCGACCATGTGTTTGGTTGTGGTGGCGTAACCCGCAGCGAATGCGCCAAGCCCACCCACTGCAATGCCTGATTTCAAAAACTGACGGCGTTTGTTATCCATGATGAAATCCTCTTTGATTAGCGTTCAGTTAAGGTGAGTGATGATGCTTTTACTTCGATATTTTGTTTTTGCTGAACCAGCTCAGAGCCGAGCAGTGCGAGTGCAAGCCATAATCCGAGCATGCCGATAATGCCTATCCAGCCATTTCCATCCATAGTGAGTTGGTATGGATACAGCCCTGCATCGAACTTGGCGATGGTTTGCACTTCCATGATGGTAAACCAGCGAATCAGCCATGCACTTGCCAGTGCGGCAGCAGACACAAAACTGAGCCCTATGACGTGACGAAATCTGGCTGATGCGGACTTTTTGGTATCGCGTAAGAAGATGAAAGCGAGCAAAACACAACCTAAAACGACAAAAGTGAGCAGGGCAATGTTGTGCATCCATTGTTCGCTAGAATAGAGCGAAAATGCGGAATTGTTGGATGCCCAAATCGGTAGCAGTATCAGCGTTAATACGCCGCTGGTAACCACTGATTTTTTCAGTAAATTAGTATCGCCAGATGTCAGCGTCTTTGACTGACTAGGCAGCAGTAACCAAATCAGCAGAGCGAAGCCGACTGCGCCCATAAAAGCAGTGACAAACCAAAGAACCGGCGACGCGGGTTGGTGCCACAACGAGCGCGATTTAACGACCGCAATTTCAGCGCCCGTGTAAACTGCAATAGTGATGCCTGATAGCACTGTGATGGAAGATACCATAAGCATGGCTCTACGAGAGAGCACCCACTCACCCAGTGATAGCTTTGAAATTAGAGGCAGTACTTTCCCTGGCTGATTACGTAAGTTGATCAGATCCTCGCGGAGATACAGCCATGCGGTCACTACCGCTAAACCTGAGAAAACAGGCAAGAAAAGTGACCCTAAAGACATCCATGACCACGGCGTGATGTGTGCGTAAAAATGCCATGCTCGTCCCGGTTGGTGTAAATCACCAGTTAACGCTAATGGTCCCACGATGGCGCCGATGGCCAGCGTCAGCACAAGCGCAGCGCGCAGTCTGTGGCTGGTGTGTTTTTCAAATAATAGGGCGATTAAGAATAAAATAGCGGCCGCATAAGCCGAACCGATGTAGAAGAAATACTGCACCGCCCACGGTAGCCATGCCATCGCTTGAGGTTGGACTAACACTTCGGTGATGTTCATGCGTGCTCTCCTTGTGGGTCGTAAATGGCCGGTTGTCCGTCGATGTGGCTGGTGAAGCGCTCATCCATGCCGATGTAAAACACGTGAGGCTTGGTACCTTCATTGGGTTTCAGCACTTTGATGTCGTCCTGATGTTCTGTGATTAAGCGGCGAATCTCGCTTGTTGGATCATTTAAATCACCAATCACACGCGCACCGCCAACACAGGTCTCCACGCAGGCAGGCAATAGACCTTGCTCTAGACGATGTGCACAGAAGGTGCACTTATCTGCGGTGAGGGTGTCCTCATTGATAAAACGCGCATCGTAAGGGCAAGCTTGTACGCAATACGCGCAGGCGACACAGCGACTGTTATCCACCATGACGATGCCATCTTCGCGCTGAAAGGTCGCTTGAACCGGACACACAGCCACGCAAGGTGGGTTTTCGCAGTGGTTACAAAGGCGAGGCAGCATAAAGGCCTTTGCTTCTCGCGTGGCTTTCGAACCGTCATCCAGTGTGACTTCGTATTGCTTTACGGTGGTCCGGAACTGGCCGATAGGCGCTTGGTTCTCAATGCTGCAACCCACGGTGCAAGCCTGGCAGCCGACGCACTTTCGTAAATCTATCACCATGGCATAACGCTTCCCGACTTGTCCTTTTCGGTCAGCGGACTGGTTATTTCGAATAATGTTTCCCGCAGTTGCCGTGCCAATGCCTGCGACTGGAATTAACGCGGCTCCGGCTGTGACCGCGCTGAGAAAGCGACGTTTGGTGGAATCCATAACTCACCTGCTTTTTTTGTTGTATTTGAATTGACTGATTCCATTGTGAGAAATGCACCGCGAGGCTTATATTGTGGATTTCCACATACCCAGATCAAACTTGATCTAAAACAAATGTGGTTTAGGGAAGGTAGCTGTTATTCTTGCTTCATTATTTTCGAAGGAACGATTCGACTCATCATGAACAAAACGCCACGGTTGCTTCAGTTTTGGATTCTTTGCTTGGTTGCCTTTGCATCTTTAGCTCAGGGCGCTGTTTCTGAACAAGCAGATCTGCAAGAGCAAAACGCAGTGCAGCCAGAGTCTAAGCAGAAAGTCGAAGTGGGCGTGTTAGCGATACGTGGTCACCTTTATGCTGAGCAGAGATGGCAACCGACCATTGATTGGCTCAATCAGCAAATTTCTGATGTGCATTTTGTTCTTCATCCCCTTAACTTGGATGAAATGGGCGAAGCGGTGAAGTTTCAGACGATGGATTTCATCTTAACTAACCCAGGTCAGGCAGTGCGATTGGGTAGGCAATACGCACTGTCGTGGATGGCAACGCTAACCAGCCGAGCGCCGCAAAATTCGAACTACGGCATTGGTTCGGCGCTGGTGGTTCGAGCCAGTTCAAGCTATCAAACATTGCAAGATGTCTCAGGACGTCCTGTTGCAGCGGTATCAGAAAAAGCCTTTGGCGGTTACTTAACGCTGCGCTATCAAATCGTGGAAATGGGTCTTAATCCGAACGATTTCTTTGCTGATGTCCGTTACCTCGGCTTTCCTATTGATGCCAACCTGTATCAATTACGTGATGGCAATGTGGAAGCCGCTGTCGTCCCTGCTTGTTTATTGGAACAGATGCAAAATGAAGGTCTGTTACAGCAAGGGGATTTTCGAGTCCTAAATCAACAGCCAAATGAACATTCTTCGTGCGCTGTTTCTACGCCGTTATATCCAAACTGGTCATTTGCCAAAACAGAGCGTGGTTCAGCTCAGCTCGCCAAACAGATTGCGCAAGTCTTGCTTGCTATGCCGCCAGATCACCCCGCCATTATTGCCGCTGGCGCGTCAGGTTGGACGTCACCCGTCAGCTTGCTGAGCATCGACAAACTTTATCAGGCGTTGGATCTCCATCCGTTGCAACAACCTTGGTGGAGTGAGGCACTGCGCTGGTTGCGCAGTCATCAAGAATGGGCGTGGGCGCTGTTCATTTTTGTGATTGTATTGAACGCGTACCACTTTTGGCTTGAGTATCGATTTAGCAAGAGTAAGCAAGCGTTGGAGCAGACATCGTTACGATTAAAAGAGAAAAGCGAACAGTTAGAACACTCACAAAGAGTCGCGATTGTCGGAGAAATCGGCACTAGTCTTGCCCATGAACTCAATCAGCCATTGGCGGCCATTCGCAATTACAGTGAAGGCGGTTTACTTCGCTTGGCCAAAAAGCGCCCTCATGAAGATATTGTCCCAGTGCTTGAGAAAATACAGGGGCAAGTTGAACGAGCCGATGCAATTATTCAGCGCTTAAGAACGTTGATCCGCAAGCGTAGTGTCGACAAAGCGCCGTGCGACCTTCAACTACTCATTGATGACACGATTGAGTTGCTCCATTTTCGAATGCAGAAGCAAAATATTTCGATTGTGACCAGTATAGAAGGGAACGTCCGTCCGGTACTTGTCGACGCTGTGGGCGTTCAACAGGTTTTAGTTAATGTGATCAGTAACGCGATTGATGCGTGTACTTTGTTCCAAGAGAAATATCACTCGTCAGGTTATCAAGGTAAAATTGCCCTGCATAGTGACTACCAAGACAATCAACTTTCCATTCGAGTATTAGACAACGGCACAGGGTTGCAGCAAGAGAATCCAACTCAAGCGTTTGTGAGTAGCAAAGAAGAGGGGCTCGGGCTGGGGTTAGCCATTTGTCGTGATGTAATGGAAATGCATGGTGGCGAGTTTCTCATCAGCTCGACAGCGCCACATGGCTGTTTGGTTGAGCTCGTGTTTCCATATCAAAACTAATCTGAACTAGGCATAGGAGCATTCAATGAGCAGCGGTGAAAAGCAGCTACCTGTTTTTGTAGTCGATGATGATGAATCGGTGCGTGACTCGCTCGCTTTTATGTTGGAAGAACATGACTTCAACGTCACCACTTTTGCTGATGGGCAGTCTTTCCTTGATGAGGTGGACGTTCAGCAAGCGGGGTGTATCATTCTTGATAGTCGAATGCCAAATCTTCGTGGTCAGCAAGTCCATCAAATTTTAAATCAAGCCAACAGTCCCTTGGCCGTTATTTACCTGACCGGACATGGTGATGTCCCGATGGCGGTCGATGCATTACAAGCTGGCGCGGTCAATTTTTTCCAAAAGCCAGTCAAAGGAGATGAGTTGGCACAAGCCATTTTGCAGGGGCAAGTGCAGTCGGCTGCAAACCTTGATATGGCGGCGGCAAAATCGGCGTATGAATCGCTCACTCCCCGAGAAAAAGAGATTTTACGTTTGATCATCGCAGGCAAGCGGAACATTCGAATTGCGGATGAGCTTTGCATTGCAATGCGCACGGTTGAAGTACACCGCGCCAACCTATTGAAAAAGTTCTCAGCGAAAACCGTCGCAGAGTTGGCATATATTTATGGCAAGCTAGATTAGAGCTTAGTGAGTGAAGCTTCTTAATGCTATTTTGTGGATACAACTTGAGCTTTATGACGACTCGCGTATTATCTTCTTCGTTCCTACTTTATCTGAATTCTTATGAGTTTATTGACTAAACGACATCACACACCACATAAACGGGTGAAATGGCTACTAGCGATTATTGGCTGGGTGGTTGTCGTGTGTCTGATGCAAAATTCAGGTTTTGCATCGTCATGCTCTATGAAGTACGAGACGGTATCGCCTGCTGTTTCACTTACTGATGAGGGTTCGAGCGTCAAGTCGATTGATGCTAAAGAAACCAGCAAATGCGAATTGTCTGAAAAGTTAATTCAATTTTCTCAACATCAACTCGATGCATTTATTGTTGTTCTGTTTGTCGGTCTTTTAGCGTCGGCTATTTGGATGTGCTGCACTTATATTCGCGCACAACATTGGACGGAGCCGATAGGTCGTAAGTATCGGGTCCATCTGACTTTCTGTGTATTCCAAGAATAAAAACGTGCTTTCTGACCAATAAAGTCAGCGATTTAGCACATTTGTTTTTATTATTAGGAATCACTATGAATCAAATTACCAAACTGACTCAGTTCGCGTCTATGTTCTTTATGACGCTGGCTTTGAGTTTGTTCTCTCTGAATATTTCAGCACAAACTACCGATACCGGTTGGATGACCAACCCGAAGCATCCTCCAGTGCAAACGCGCTTTGTACTAACGGGTCAACAAGATCCGCAAGCCAAAACACTTACAGGTTATTTGGATGTTAAGTTGAGCGGAGACTGGAAAACTTATTGGCGATCGCCGGGCGAGGGTGGTGTCGCGCCATCGATAGATTGGCAAAACTCGCAAAACCTGAGCAAGGTTGATTGGCAATGGCCATATCCGCAAAAGTTCGAGTTATTGGGCATTGAGACTCTCGGTTACAAAGGCGACACTTTGTTCCCAATGACGCTGCATATCGACGATATGTCGAAACCCGTCACGATTGATGCAGTGCTCACGCTTTCTTCCTGTACGACGATTTGTGTGCTGACGGACTACCAAATCCAATTGACGTTCTTACCTTCTGAGCTGAAAGTGGACGAAGACGTGATGTTTAGTTACGCCCAAGCGGTGAGTAATGTTCCTCAATCTTCGCCTTTTGTTGAGGTCACGCAAACAAATTGGGATGCGACGCAATCCAAATTACAAATCAAACTAAAGAACACACAAGGTTGGCAAAATCCTCAAGTGTTGGTGGATGGTGTTGGTGATGCGATTCGTGACTACAGCTTCAAGTTGGATGGACTTCAGCAAGAAGGTGATATCGTCACAGCAAATTACTCGGTTGATACCTGGCTGGGTGAGGTAGAGCTTAATGAACAATCGTTATATGTTTCTATCAAAGATGATAACTTGCTGGTCGAAGAGGTAACACAAGCACAAGCAGGAGCGGTTACATCGTCACTGCCAACTACCTCTTTAGCGAGTATTTTCTTATTTGCACTGTTAGGCGGTTTGATTTTGAACATCATGCCGTGTGTGCTGCCTGTATTGGGGATGAAGCTCAGCAGTATTGTGGCTGCGCATGGTGTAGAGCGCCGTCAAATTCGTACCCAGTTTATCGCTTCTTCTCTGGGGATTCTCACTTCGTTCTGGCTGATAGCTGGATTCATTTTGGTGTTGAAGCTTACGGGTAACGCGATCGGTTGGGGCGTGCAGTTCCAAAGCCCTTGGTTCCTAGGATTGATAGTACTAGTCACTGCTTTGTTCGGCGCCAATATGTTGGGATTATTTGAAATCCGTCTGTCATCGGGTACTAATACATGGCTCGCATCGAAAGGTGATAACTCTCTAGTGGGTCACTACGTTCAAGGTATGTTCGCTACTTTGCTTGCGACACCTTGTTCTGCACCGTTTTTAGGCACCGCCGTTGCTTTTGCCTTGGGCGCGGACGTATTAACGTTATTTGCAACCTTTACAGCATTAGCATTGGGTATGGCACTGCCTTGGATCTTAGTCGCTGTGTTTCCAAGTATCGCGCTAAAACTACCAAAGCCCGGTCCATGGATGAATGTCGTTAAGATCGTGTTTGGCATAATGATGTTGGCAACCAGCGTTTGGCTACTTTCATTAATGGCAAATCATGTACCGATGTTATGGATTGCACTCATCGCTGTGGTTGCTTTTGTCGTAATGATGGCAAGAGTTAAGAAAGTGTATGGTGAGAAAGCGCTTGCTGTATCCGGAACTGCGTCATTAGTGTTGATAGCTGGTGGCCTGTTACTTGGTAGTGTCACTGCCGACCAATGGGCGACACCGCTTCCTGAGGACTTAGCTTGGCAAAAGCTTTCTAATTCAGCGATTGAAGAGCACGTCAGTAATGGGCGAGTGGTGTTTGTGGATGTGACTGCGGATTGGTGTGTCACGTGTAAAGCGAACAAGATCGGTGTGATCTGGCAAGATCCTGTCTACTCATTGCTGCAAAGCCCTAATGTGGCGACGTTAAAAGGGGATTGGACGCATCCGGACGGCTCGGTAACGGACTTTTTACGAGCTCATGGGCGTTACGGTGTGCCGTTTAACATCGTCTATGGCCCGGCGGCGCCACAAGGTATCCCGTTACCTGTGATTCTGACTGATGATGTTGTTTTAAGCGCGGTGAAACAAGCGAGTGGGGGATCCATTCAATGAGTTCGACAAAGCAGCGTAGAACAGTCCGATATTGGCTCGTTCAAATCGTACAGATGGTGCTCATTGTCACCGTTATTTCTATCGCGATGGATTGGTATCGCACCAAAGATATTCCCAAACAGGAGGCACCACCATTGAGCTCCGTATTGAGCGATGGTGAATACTTCGATGCAATCGCACAAAGTCATGAACAACCTGTCGTTGTTTATTTTTGGGCGACTTGGTGTCCCGCTTGTAAATTTGTAAGCCCAAGCGTGAGCTGGCTGAGTGATGACTATGCCGTAGTTGGTGTTTCTGGCTCATCAGGGCCAAATGAGCGTGTGGCGCAGTTTATGCAGGCAAAAGAATATCGTTTTGAAAACATAAACGATCCTTCAAGCGATATTATGCGTGAATGGAAAATTAGCGTGACTCCAACCATTTATATTTTAAGAAATGGTGAAGTGACCTCTATTACGACAGGCGTCACAACGCCGATAGGAATATTGGCGAGAATTTGGTTAGCTCAATAACTAAATAAAAATCCGATATTCAAAATACTGAATATCGGATTTTTTCTTTTTATTTTCTCGCTCCAACGGGAATCATAATGTGTGCGTATGGCGTGCCTTTCCACATCACGTATGGGCCACCATAACTTGGATCGGTTGGTAGAGAGTCGAGCAACGCTTGGTCTGGCGTAATAATCATCAAGTGTGGTCCTTCCACAATCCATTGATTATCGTCCGTCATCCCTTCTGCAAATGGGTCGGTGTTACTGGCACCGCCATCACCCGCTAACATGTAAGAAATACCTAATGCTTTGGCTTGGAAAGGTTTTTTGTTCATCCAAGCGTCTGCCCATTCCATCCAAGGACCATCCATACACATTGGAGCAATGCCTTCCAATTGAGGAGGCGTTGGGAAGCAAGTGTATTGGCTAGAACCTTCTTGCAGAACATTATTGTTCCAGTCCATCACTGTTACTTTATCGCGAATAGTCGGTGGTGCAGCACTCAGTGCATCTTCTAAAAGTGCTTTTGAATCATCGGCTGCGAATGCGCCAAAAGCGCAGCTGACCGAAACAACAGCAGTTAAATAAGGAGTTAGTTTCATAAATTAAACCTCAAGTTAATACAACATGAGAATTTGAGCACTTTAATTATAGAATGATATTAAAAATAAGAATCATTATTTAAATGGAAAATAATAAGCGATAGGTTTGTTATGTTAATTTAAATATTGTTTTTATATACAGAGAATAGAATGATGGAAATAAGATTAGCTGAATAATCGAAGCAGATTATCAGGACATATTTTTTCTTTATGCACTTAAAAATTCCATCGGAATCACGGGCTAGTACTTTTCAAAATTTCATCTATTTCTACTGGTTAGCGCTGAATAACCAGTCGGTTACGTTTCATAGAAAATTAGCTATTTAATAAGTGCCTAGGTGCGTATTGCGTGTTACATTCGAGCATCGTTCTGGTTATCAAGGACGAAATGATGGATATTTCAATACCACGATCCGGATGGACAAGATTTGCCCCGAAATACTTATAGTGGATCGGTCGTGCATACGGCATATACCGAAAGTGAAGTTGAACAACTCTGTCAGCAGGCGGGGTTGGAAGTGGTTTCCCTAGAAAATGTGATTGGTTATGTATCTGGTGTTGGTTATGTGTGTCGATACTTGATGCTAGAGCTGAAAAAGTCACACCGCTGAAATAAGTAACAAACAAGGACTGTTTTTGAAAACACAAGATTTAACCGAGTTCGGATCGGGCATTGAATACGATGCCCAATACGAGCAGCATTACCATCACGACATTGCTTTCATCAGAAGGTTAATCGAAGAAACCAATGCTCGAAGTGTACTGGATGTCTGTTGTGGTTCCGGCATTGTCACGATTCCAGTCTCTGAGCCACTCAACGAAGCCATTGGCATTGATATTTCTGAAGGGATGCTCAAACACGCAAAGGACAAAGCCAAAAGCAGGAGTAACTTGCGTTTTCTTCATCTCGACGCAACGCAGTTTTCGTTAGGTAAGAAGTTTGACCTAGCCATAATGACAGGGAATGCATTTCAGGCCTTTTTAAGTGACGACATGCTGGCAGGCGCACTGAGCTCAATATCAAAGCACCTAGAAAAAGGTGGGCGATTTGTCTTCGATACGCGGTTACCAACGCCAGAGAATCTAGAATTGGATAATGAGATGGCACTGTGGCAAACCTATGTTTCTCCAACTTATGGTGAAGTGAATTATTTAGGTATGAAGGCCGAGTATGACTCGCAAACATCCATCATGTATTTGAAGAAAGAGCGCCATTTTGAAGGTTGAGCGATTGAGTATTCCAGCATTGATTTAAAATATCGTCCGCTGGAAGACATAGAGGTTTTCCTTGAACAAGCGGGATTCAGAATCATAGAGAAGTACCAGTCGTGGTCAGCGCAAGCATTTGAGGTGAATGCCAAATCGCTTGTCTGTGTGGCTGAGAAAATATAAATCAATGTTGAGGGATACAATGCAAGGGTTTCGAATTACCACGTCGTTAGATGACATGGATTTAGACGTTATCTACCAGTTCATTTCAAACAGTTATTGGGGAAAGGGTATTCCAAGAGAACGCTTTGAGAAGTCATTGCGAAATTCGTTCTGTTTCGCGGTTTTGGATGACGAAAATCAACTCGTTGCTTTTGCTCGGTTAATTACCGATCGCACCACGTTTGCGTATCTTGCCGATGTGTTTGTTGTGGAGGCACATCGTGGTAAAGGCATCAGTAAGTGGTTGATCTCAGAAATTGTTGCTCATCCAGAACTACAAGGTTTACGCCGTATGATGCTTGCAACCCGCGATGCTCATGGGTTGTACGAACAGTTTGGGTTCACTCCTATTGCTCCAGTAGAAAACTTCATGCAAATCTGGAAACCGAATGTTTATCAGAGCTAAATCATGATGAGAGTTGAATCTCAACAAGTGGCAATCAGACACCTCAAAACAACAGACTCTGCTCCTCTGTTTGAAAACTATTTAGGCGATGAGCAAGCATACCGCCTCCTCAATCGCCAAGCCTACCAAAATTCTAATCAAACCCTTGAAGCCATCAAAAGATGGGCGCTCAATATGATCAAAAGTCTCCCAATCTATTGGTCTTCGCTATTGAAGAACTCACTTCTCAAACTCCTATTGGTTGTCTGGTGCTGATACCTGAGCAAGACAGCAGTGAAATCCATTTTGGTATTTCTGCTCGCTATCGGGGAAAAGGCTATGCAACCCAAGCCTGCAAACTTGGCGTTGTCTACCTGCAAAGCTTAGGTATAACGCGCATTCGCACTGCCCCGCATATTGAAAACCACGCAAGTATTCGTGTGTTGGAGAAATGTGGCTTTATCAGCCAAGGCATTTTAAAAGCGCATGCGGTTTTTCCAGCTTTAGGACGTGAGGCGCAAGACTGTATGGATATGCGATTGGAGGATACAGAATTGCGCCATTTTGCACATTGTTCAGAATAAAATGGGTGGAGGTTGAAATGAGCGGTTACAGAGCTTGTTAGTCGCCATCGTAGACAGCGTCTTTGCTGAATGATTCCTCGAGATTTTTTAGTCTTTGATTGTCAGAGACGACTGACAAAACCATACCAACTGTGACAACCAAACCGCTATTAAAGCAGGATATTATTCCTTCAACTTTGTGTTTTAGGAGTAGTCATTAGACTACCCAATAATTGTTGGAATAAATAATGACGAAACGTTGGCTTGTCTCCGCTGTGAGCATCGCGCTGCTCGGCGGTGGTACGTATTTCTATCTCCAATCTGCTGCTCAACCAGAATTGCTGCCTACATTGATTGTGGAAAAAGGCACGATTGAAAAACAAGCGGTGGCTGTTGGTAAAATTGTCCCTGCACACTCTGTGTCTATCAAGTCACAAATCGACGGTATTGTCGGTGAAATTTACGCGAAAGTTGGTGAAAAGGTGAAGCAAGGCCAGCCGCTGATCAAAGTGCGTCCAAACCCAACCCCCCAAGCATTAACGGATGCATCGGCAGAACTCATGCGTAGCGAAGCCGATCTGGAATCCGCCAAACAAAAACTGTCTAACCTAGAAAGCTTGGTCAAGCAGGACATTATTCCAAGTAACTACGACGAATACGTAAGTGCGCGCTCGGCAGTCAAATCTGCGCAAGCGGACGTATTGCAAAAGCGCCAGAATCTCGAACTCATCCGCAGTGGTGAGGCGTCTATCGGTGATGCACGTTTAACGTCGACGATCTACGCGCCAATTGATGGCACGGTACTCAACCAGAAAGTTGAGGTCGGAGAGCCGATCATCTCGACTCAATCAAGCCAAGCCGCGACTGAAATGATGTCATTGGCCGACATGAACAGTCTGATTTTTAAAGGTAGCGTCAGTGAGCATGATGCTGCGCAGTTGTCTCCGGGAATGCCCGTTATGTTGACGGTGGCGCCTTATCCTGATGTGGCGATTTCTGGTGTGCTAATCAAAGTGGCGATTCAATCTGAGAACCTCAACTCACCAGAGGGAAATGCTTCGGCAAAAAGTTTTGATAACGGTTTTGAGGTTGAAGTGGGAGAACTCAAGATCCCACAAGATGTGTTGCTTCGTTCTGGTTTTTCATCGACGGCTCAAATCATTCTGAAGAAGTCTGAAAGTGTGCTCACTCTACCGGAGCGCGCTCTGCAATTTGATGGTGACGCACCGAATGTTCTGATCCCCGACAGCTCAGAACAAGGGTTTCATAAACAACCGGTGAAACTCGGTCTGTCAGATGGCATCAATGTCGAAGTGCTTGACGGCGTGGAGCTTGATGAAGAGGTTATCGACAACAGCATGATGGGAGCGGCGCATGGTTAAGCTGCAACGATCAACAATCGCCTTTGCATTGTTGGCTGCCACGCTCAGTTTGCCGACCTACGCAATTTCTATTGAACAAGCTTGGCAACAAGCAAAGCAGAACGATCCAAATTACGAAAAAGCGAAAATCGGCGTCCAGCTTGGCGAGGTTGGCGTACAGAGTAGCCGCAGAGCGTTATTGCCGGGTTTAAGTGCCAGTGCGTCAGCGGATTGGAATGAGTCTTCAAGCCATTCCAACAGTTACGGCGCTACCTTATCTCAAACTATTTGGGATAGCAGTTTGTGGTCGGAACTGGATCAAGCGAATGCCAATTATCTCAAAGCACAGTTAGAGCTATCTCAATCACATAACGAGCTTGCGCAGAAGTTGCTCACCGCTTACCTAGATGTGGCAAGCGCACTGGGCGACCTCAAATTGGCGCAGTCCAAGCTGGAGGAGGGGAAGGAACTTCTCAACATCATCGAGAAACGCTATCGAGCAGGCAAAGTGAAGTCGGTTGATGTTGAAGAGATGCGAGCGAATCAAGTCTCTGAGCAAGCAAGTATCCTCAATGCAAAAGCCGATCTCGAAGTGAAAAAAGCAGAGCTTGCGGCGTTAATCAATCAAATGCCGGAGAGTGTCGACCAAATTCGAACGGATTCTTTGATTCAGCCGCCGATGCTGGTGGACTCTCAGGAGCAATGGCTAAAGCTGGCGAAAGACAGTAGTCCAGAGCTGTTGGTAGCGGCGCAGATGGTGAAAGCGAGCGAGTTCGCGAAAGATTCAGCTAAAGGAGGATACTACCCAACCGTCAAAGGCAGTGTGGGCTACAGCGATGGTGACAATCGTTCAAACGGCGAGTTTAACGCTGGGATTAGTTTGAGTTTGCCGATTGACCTCAATGGTGCAGTGCGAGCGAAAGTGGACGAAGCATCGTTGAATATTTTAAATGCCAAGCAAGATATGCGTAGAGTGGAAATTGATATTCAGAAACGAGTTATTCAGCAGTTTACGCAGGTCGATATCAACTGGAATCAAGTTTTGATAGCGAACGAGCTGGTTGAGTCGCGCGCCAGAGTGTTGCAAAGCAAAGAGAAACTTTACGACGCTGGCCTGCTTGAAGTGTCGGAAGTTATCAGCGCACACAACAGCTTGTTTGAGGCGAAAAACAGTCTGCAAACCAACTTGTACAGCTACTGGCGTAAGAGAATCGGCTTACTGCAAACCGCAGGGAAACTCGATGACGATACCATGGCGTTGATCTCTCGAGCTTTTCATTCATGAGCAGTCTATTGCAACAAACTTGGCAAACGTTGATGGCGCACCGCATGAAGAGCGTGCTGGCCATTATCGCGATTGCTTGGGGCGTGATCTCTGTGGTGGTGTTAATCGCACTTGGCGAAGGCTTTTATCGCCATCAGACCCAGTCGTTTTCATTTATGATCAACAATGTGCAAGTGGTGTTTCCGTCGAGTACCAGTAAACCGTGGCAAGGGTTAGCTTCAAGACGACAAATTGATATTCCACAAGAAAAAGTCGACATGCTCAAACAGTCAGGCTTCGTGCAACAGGCGTCAAGCGTTTACGCCAAATGGGATGCGAATATCACCAATCTCAAAGGACAGAACTTATCGAGTACGGTCAGCGGTATTGATACGTCTTACTTTCCTTTAATGCAACGCAAGCTGCAATCCGGTTCGAGAAACCTGTCACCAAGTGATATGGACAACCATACTCGCGTGGCGGTGTTAGGCGATCAAATTGCGCAAATGGGCGGAATCCAGATCGGGGATAGGCTCAAAGTCAACGGCATTCCGTTTTTGGTGATTGGGATAACCGTTGGTGAGGACACTGGCATTTCATTCGGCGATAGCCGCACGGTTTTCATTCCTCAAACAACGTACCGCGATTTGTGGGATGCGAAACCTTGGATGGTATTGATGAAGCCGAGAGATGGGATGGATGTACCGTCGTTTCGACAAAATATCGTGAACTTTTTCGCCAAGCAGCTTCATTTTGACCCAAGTGATAAAGATGCGGTCGAATTACCTGATTTTAGTGAAGGTGTGGCGGTCATCAGTGGAATTTTACGTGGCATTCAGATTTTTCTCGGAGCGAGCGGTGCGATGACCATGGCGGTCGGTGCGCTTGGCGTTGCCAACATCATGTTTTTATCCGTCACGGAGCGCACGCGTGAAATCGGTGTGCGTTTGGCGATCGGGGCGACTCAAAAATCCATACTCAGTCAGTTTATTCTTGAAGGGCTTATTTTGGTAGCCGTGGGCACGGCATTAGGTCTGATGTTTTCGTATGCAGTGGTATCTGTCCTAAGCAGCATGGCATTACCGGAATGGATTGGTTTACCTGTGATCACGCCAGATTCCATTGCTTGGTCTTTACTTGTGACGCTTATCTTGGCATTGATGGCGTCGTATTTCCCAGCAAGGCGAGCATCGCGTCTCACGCCAGTCATTGCTTTGAGTGCGAGGGCTTAGTCATGTTGTTACCGATGAGACAAATTTTCCAAGAAATGGCCGCAGAAAAGCTGAGATTGGGTTTGACCATTCTGGCTGTAGCGTGGGCGACCCTCTGTATCGCTGCTATGTTGGCGGTAGGTGAGGGCATTCGTCAGGGGGTATTGAAAACCGCACAAAATGGTAACGGCAACTTGATCTATTTGACCGGAGGGATGGCCACCGTCGACCACGGTGCTTTTCACCAAGGTAAATTTCTGACATTAAAAATGGACGATTCAGAGATCGTTCGAGCGTTACCCGATGTAAAAAGTGTTGCGCCAACTGCGAAGTGGAAAGAGCGTATCACCGTTGGTGACAGAAGCTCGTGGCAAGAGCCGTTAGCGGTCACGAGCGAGTTTCAATCCATGACCAATTTGGTGCCGATGGCGGGGGGACGATGGTTAAATCCACTCGATCAAAAAGAGACGCGCAAAGTCGTTGTACTGGGTTATGAACTGGCAGCCGACTTATTCAACCCGAATGAGGACTTTAGTTGGTTTGCGACAGTCACATTGCAAGTCAACCCTGTGGGGCAAAAGGTAAAAATCGGCAATGAGGAGTTCACCGTTGTGGGCGTATTGGAGAAAAACAGCGCCCAAATAGAACAGGGGGAACTTATCAACTATTCCAGCTTTGTGCCGTTAGCGACGTGGAAGCGATTTCATGTCAACGGTGAAATTGGTGGCATCAATGTGCAACCACAAGCCGATGTAGACCGAGAAGCCTTAGCAAAGACGATCAGGCAAGTGATTGCCCGTAAGCACGGGGCAAGTGTCAGCGATGAGCAGATCGTCCAAGTCGATGATATCTTCCTTAAGCAAAAGAGTATGCAGCAGTTTCTGATAGGTTTGCAGAGTTTTCTTGGCATTATCGGCTTCGTGACGTTAGCTGTTGCTGGCGTTGGCATCGCCAATGTGATGTATGCCACCGTAAAGCGATCTACGCGTGATATCGGCGTGCGCATGGCAGTCGGTGCAACCCCAACCGCAATTCGCATGCACTATTTAGTGCAGTCTTTATTGACAATGATGATGGGGGGCGCGCTTGGGTTAGCCGTGACGTACGCGCTGGTGTCGGCCATCAGTTCTATTCCTTTAGAAGGCAATGCCTTTTATGAACAACTGGGTAAACCTGTCCCTGAGTTATCGTGGGTCGTTGTCGCGATTGTCATCCTCACCTTAGTGATCATTGGTGTGGCATCTGCATGGTTACCTGCAAACCGAGCCGCAAAAGTCAGCCCGTTGGAGGCGCTACAAAGTGAATAACAACAATAACTCTGGAGAGAACATGTCGAACAAGCCGCTTGTTGAGCTGACCAACATCTGTAAATACTACTCAAGCGGGGAGGCGGAAGTTCGCGCGCTAGACGGCGTTGACTTAACCATTAATCAAGGCGAGTTTCTTTCGATTCTTGGCCCGTCCGGTTCAGGCAAATCAACGTTGATGAACATGCTCGGCTGTTTAGATAAGCCCACCGATGGCGAGTACCAACTTGGCGGCCAAAACGTCGCAAGTTTAAGTGCGAATGAGCTGGCTGGCATTCGTAACCAAAAGATCGGATTTGTCTTCCAAAGCTTTAACTTATTGGAATACGCGACGGCGCTTGATAACGTGGCACTGCCGTTGGTTTACTCTGGTATCAAAGCCAAAGAACGTCGCCAGCGCGCCGCTAAATTGCTAGAGCAAGTCGGGCTAGGGGATCGTTTAGATCATAAACCAAACCAGCTTTCTGGTGGTCAAAAGCAAAGAGTTGCGATTGCAAGAGCCTTGGTCAACGATCCGCAAATCATCTTAGCGGATGAACCAACGGGTGCATTGGATTCAAAATCCGGCGCAGAGATTGAAGCCTTGTTCAATCAACTTCACTCCGAAGGTAGAACGCTGATCATCGTTACCCATGATAATGCGTTAGCAGAGCGCACCAAACGCATCATCACCATCAAAGATGGCAAGGTGATTTCGGATAGGGCTCCGGAGGGAAGATAAATGAATTTTTCTTGATTGAGACTGGAGTTATTTTAAGGAAGATAGCCATGGAATAGGAGAAGCTATCTTCCTTTATTTTTATTCGCGATGTTCGCTTTGTCTCTCTTTTATCAAGTCATGCTTTTGTTCTTTAAGTAGAGTGATTGCGAGCTTAGTGTCCTCAAACAATTTACTGTTATCGTTGAGATCTTTGCTCTTCAAAGGCAAAACCAGGTAATGAATGCTGCCATCCTCATTCTGTACTCCGGTAGCAATGATGACATCACCTTCAGACGCCGTACCAAAATACTCTGAAACCACTTTGGTTTCGCTGACACCGTAACTATCCAAATAGGATGATTCCGTGTTGTCAAACAAGATAGGAACCCAGGGCAAGATCATGAAAATCCTTTATGGCATAAGGGGTGACGTGAAGTGATGTTTCCACTAATTTGTACATTTAAATCACAATAATTTCAATACATTCAAGATCGATTTGATGATCAGA
>NZ_JAMZAP010000008.1:185557-200537 GCF_024181785.1 Vibrio sp. Y42_MX_L11 | reverse complement strand
TCTGATCATCAAATCGATCTTGAATGTATTGAAATTATTGTGATTTAAATGTACAAATTAGTGGAAACATCACTTCACGTCACCCCTTATGCCATAAAGGATTTTCATGATCTTGCCCTGAACAAAACACTAACACAATAGTATTAACAATGAACTAACTTAAGTAATGGTTCATCTAATAGAATTTCCATAAAATAATATCCAGCTTATTTTCGCTGACATGACAAATATAAATATAGCTTTAAAAATAAGTGTACCAGTCTAATGATATTAGTTTATTAACCTTTTTTAAATTGAAGCTGCATTCTTTGCTTCTTTGGCTAAAACAACAACTGGAGAATAGATACTGATAGTGCATTTGATAAAATAGCTCTAACGGGTTGAATAACCACACCTAAACTTATTACTATAATACCTTAAATAATACTTTACCTACAGAAGCAAACATTATCACTAATACATATATCCATGAATATAGTAATGACTTTGAGTAATCATCACACGGGATGAGCTGAAATCATTGGAAACACAGCATTCCCAACAACCGCAGTACGTATTTACTCAGATTAAAATAAAGTAACTACTTATGTATTTCAAATATAACTTAAGCCACCTAATTACCAGAATACTAGCGCGCTAAAAGCCAAGGCATTTTGTAAACTTTAGCACTAAGAGCCCACGTTCCTAGGAACCTCAAGAAGTTAGCAATTAAAAAAGCAAAGGCAGCACCTTTCAAACCATAATTAGGAATAAGTACCAGCAGTAAGAGCACATTAACTACGCCTGATATAATAGTTACATAAGATAAATACTTTGTTTTTTTAATATAAAAGATGTAATTAGTAATCATAAAGTACATCCCCATAAATATTTGACCTGTGATAATCAAAGGTAAAACACCTGCTGCCTGATGGAATTTTTCGCCTACAACTAACTTTAATATTGGTGGTGCGATTAAAAACGACAATGCAGCTAAAAATACGAGAAAAACAAAATACACATACGTTTTTTTAACAATATCTCTTTTCTTCTTCTCATTATTTTCCACACAACATGGCAGTCACTACTTGGAACATCACTTCGAAGAAATTATAAGTAATTTTTCGCTCCTGACGACTATCACTCAATATGTTAAAATGCTCTTTGAATTCGTCGTAATTCATCTTTTCAATCTCACTCTGTTATCTAAACAGTATAAGATCACGTCAGATCACCACATTCAACCTATTTTTTGAAATTTCACCCCGAAAACTTGAGAAACACTGCGAAAATAACATGCGGGAACCCTGGCCACACATTAAGATTCAGGCACGCTACCGCCCTTAGGTTTGGCTCCTAAAGGCAAGGTATTTACGGGGTGAATGCATCCCCCAGCTATCCGTGGCTGTTTTGCGCAGGGGATTCTAGCAAAGTAAGTGCATATTAACCAGCTTGAATTATAAACGAAGTGGTCGAACATCTTACCAAGCATTCACCCAGCGAAAACATTGTACGTTTTGCAGAAACTGAGTCCCTATGTGGTACCGGTTTTCCTCATACTCATCAAATTGTCGCCTACGTTAAAGAGACTTTTGGACTTGATTACACTGTCTCTGGTATGAACAAATGGCTTCACCACAACGGTTTTAGCTACAAGCAACCGAAAGGCGTTCCACATAAGTTTGATGAAGCAAAACAACAAGCTTTCATAGATGCTTACGAAGCGCTAAAGGCAAGTTGTGACGAGGATGAATCGATAGTCTTTATCGATGCTGTTCACCCAACCCTATCAACAAAAATATCTCATGGCTGGATACGAACTGGTCAAGATAAAGTGATTGAAACAACGGGAAATCGCAGTCGATTGAACATTCTTGGCGCACTGAACCTGTCAGATATCGGAGCTACTATTATTGATGATTATGAGAGCATTAACAGTGAAACGATAGTTCGCTTTTTCTGTAAGTTAAGAGAGAGTTATCCGTTAGCTCATAAGCTTCATATCATTTTAGATGGTGCGGGATATCACCGTAGTGACTTGGTCAGAGATGCGGCATTTGTCCTTAATATCGAGCTGCATTATCTTCCACCTTACAGCCCAAACCTCAATCCAATAGAGCGGCTTTGGAAAGTAATGAATGAGAAGTCGAGGAACAACGTTTACTTCAAAAGTAAACGGGACTTCAAGGCAGCAATAGACCAATTTTTTACTGTGACTCTTCCAGAGATCGCAGGCTCTTTGGCATCTCGAATTAATGATAATTTTCAGGTTCTCAAGCCTGCATCTTCAAGTTGATTCGGTATATGTACCATGCAACTTGCAAGAAATTAATCTTTTTCATCGTATCAAGATCATTAAAAACTAAGCTATTTTTTAAAAAGCTTATTGATTCATTATTTGTTATATATTCATCAAAAAAACTATATGATTTATTAGATGATATAATATGATTCCAATCTCCCCACGGCCCTTGATTCCCTTGAATCAGCCCCATACGTTTTGCAATGTGTCGATAGAACCATATAGGAAATTGAATAGGTGAATTAATCCACCATGAAAAATAAGGAAGTCTTCCATCCGCATGAAATATCCATTTTGTTTTTTCAAGGTAAGGTTTGGTGGTCAAATTAAATAATCTACGATTCATTTTCCATTCAGTTGGTAAAACTGCACTAATTTTTACAGCATCTTTACACATAAATGGCTCATAACTTCTAAACAATCTACGAGTAGTATAAAGATTTGGAATAGCAGTACGCATTGTTGCAGGATAAAGTACAAACCACTCATGTACAGATTCTGATCTCAATTTTTTAATTTTTTCAAAATGAAGTTTACGCCTGCTATTTATCTCTCTCAAAACCTCATCATTAACTAATATATTTGAAAGCTCTTTGGTACGATTTTCACCTTTCTTAAAAAATTCTGGCAAAAAAGGGTATCTAGCTGTATTTAATGTTTTTAATGCGTATGGGGATTTTAATAACGAGTCAGATAAATACCCACCAAAAACAGCTGTATAATCTGCTAATTTATATATTTTATCAAAACCAAGGCTATGTGCATGATGATACTGGTGTCCCGTACCAACTAGCTTACTAGCTTCCGGCAAAATATCTAAATAATGTGTCTTTTCTCTAAAGCCTACGGTACAATTTGCGTTGTATTTATCTGCAACTTTCTTTGCAATTTTTCCTTCTCTATTCATCTCATCTAAAAAAACATACGCATCTCGTTGTAAGTGATAAGGAAGTAGTCCAGACAAAGCTCGTGAATCTTCACCACCAGAAATAAATTGAGCAACTTTATCCATTTTATCTGTAATTCTATTAACATAACCATCAAGTCCGGCTCTTAATGCTCTGGCTGATTCTTTAATGTTTGAATATGGGTTGTATTCTTTTGGTTCCCAATATTTATTAACATTAGGATTACGATCATTATTATTAAACTCAATATGACTTGAAGGTTCCAACTGTTTTAGTTCTGTATAAGCTGTATATGGGTAAGTAATGACATCATTAATAATAAAGTCAGTTAATGAAACGACATCAAAATTATTAGATTCTTTCGAAACCTTAGCTAATGCATCAATATGAGTGCCAATATATAACCCTTTTACACTTTGATGATAATAGACCGGAATGAAAGCCATTAAATCTGTTACTACATCAACCGCATTTGTATTTTTATTAATACGTATTATTGTAAAAGGACCACTCAAATCCTCATCCCATTGGGTCTGTGATTCAACACACCATCTTTGGTATATCGATTCTGTCGCTTCAAATGAATCATCATCAACTAAGAAGTCATTATTTCTGAAATATAAAACTGGACCACCAATCACTATTAATAGATGTTCACTGGTTTCAAAAGGCTGAAAACCTTTATAATGGCTATTGCTAACAGCTAGTGCTCCCCAACTCCCATGAAATTCTGTTACTTCTGGTGGATTACTGTCGTATATATCTCGTATTGACTTACTTAAAACACCTTCTTCTATAGGTTCAGAAGAATAAAGATAATCACTCATTTCTCAGCCTTTTGTGCTTTAACTTCTAGTCCATGACGCATAACGTAATAATAAGCTTCATTACGCATAAAATGCATTGCGTCAAGGTCTTTATTTATATGGTTACGACGCCCAATAAGCGTTGCAAGTATCTCTTTTAATGTCATTTTCAACGAACTGCCAATCGGGAAAGGGCTAATTGATTTAAGCAACCTGTCTCGAACTAAAGGGAAAGAATCTAAAATCATATTGTCATGCTCTATATCGTAGCGATCTCCAAGCAACTCACATAACTCTTCGAGATCCACTTTGTTTTCTTCTGATGATAATTGAACTTTTCCATTAAACGTATAGTGAAATATAGGCTCAAAGCTAATTGGTCTACCTTTATTTAAAATTAACTCTAGGGCATAAGATTGATTTTCATTCGTAGCCCAACGTCCACCATCAAAGTAAAAATTCCCCAAGCTATAAAAAATCATTGATTCATTATACTGTTCATATCCTTGAGCTATATGAGGATGAGAGCCAATTACTGCATCTGCACCTAAATCACATAAATGTTTATAACGCTCACGCCACTCTTTTTGTGGAACTTTATAGTTTTCTAGTCCTGCATGAGCAAAAACTAGAACAAAATCACATTCATTTTTCAATCGTATGATATTTTTATCTATCAATGGATGATTAATCCATGCATATCCAGAAGATTCTGAACGTTTAAAATGGTCTATAACACCAAATTGAGCTTCGCATGCATTAACAATTCCAACCTTCATTCCATTAATTTCTTTTATCAAAGGCTCATATGCTTGACTTTTATTTACTCCAGCCCCAATAACTTCCATACCAGATTTACTTGCAGTTTCAATTGTCGCCTCTAATCCCTTAGTGCCAAAGTCCATAATATGATTATTGGCAAGAAGAGCAAGATTGAACCCTTGTTTATTCAAGCCGTTTAATGTTTCGGAACACTGATAATGAATTGCTCCACTTTTGGGGATAGGTTGACCATACCCGGCTACTGGAGCTTCAAAATTACAAACCGAATAGTCTGCACTTTCGACAATATCAGACATTTCTTTTGAAAGTATCATCCCATCGGCATTATTGTAATTAACAATATCACCACATACGAAAATTTTATTCATTAAAGCTATTCCTATTGTCATAATTACGAGTAATGATTAACACTGCTCCAATCAATATTGCATTTAATAATACACCAGCGATACTAAAAAATAAAATTGATGCGAGCTCTGTTTTGAAAACATAATAACCGATGGCCAATGCCAATACTCTGATTATTATTGTACAACATGTAAAGCACAGGTAATAACCTTGTATAGAAAGTACTGGAATGATTTTATTACTAGGGGCGTTAATAAATATGAAGTATAACCAAGGAGCTAAATATCTTACATATTCACCAGCGACAACCCATTCAGGGCCAAAAACAAAATAAAATAACCAAGGACCGAAGATAATAAGAGAACCAAAAGGTAATAAACCGACGACTGCCAAACTACTGGTTGCTTTAAATAATAATGGGAATAATTTTTCTTTATTATTTGCAGCAGCAGTAATACGTGGGTAAAAAACATCCCCAACAGCATTACTGATTAGCGTAGCAGGTACTCCGGCCACAGTTCGACTTAAAGTATAGAAACCAGCTGCGGCTGGGCCAAAAAAACTGGCTAACATTAATACAGGTATACTTTGTGCTAATCCATTAATAAATTGTTGTGGTGCTCTATAAAGAGGAAAATCTCGATGACAATAAGCTAATTCTGTTAAACTTACATTACTGATAGGTACTCTATTTGTTCTGACATTCTTTTCTGAACATTTATACCAGCCAAGTAACAATAATCCAGCATGTAGAAAACTACTAACTGTGCTGAATATAATAAGTACAGAGCTCAAAGGTAACAATAAACCAGCAGATGCTTTTGAAATATTCATAATAAGTGATTGGCTAATAGCTACTTTAGCAGTAGTTTTGAATTGTTTTTTTCTAATTAACCATTGCTGTATTACTTGTAATGATCCCGTTCCCAAAAGAGCAATAGGAATAAAAATCAAAAAACTAGAGGTAAGTTGTAAATTCAATAACTCTATAAGTCTTTCATCCCAGACGAGTATCAAAAAAGCCAGAAAAGTTGAAGTAAAAATTGCAATTAACAAGGATAATTTTGCAATTCCTATCGCAGCACTATCTGATTTAGGTAAAACAATAGCAATCGGATAAGCTAATGCAACTAAAGGGGTAAAAATTCCTAACAAAGCAACAAAAGCACCTAATTCACCAAATGCCTCAGGTCCGTATAACCTTGTGATAAAAGGAGTAAAAGCCATTGCAATAGCTTGAGCTCCTGCACTACCTGATACAACTAATAGTATATTACGGAAAAAATTTTTTTTAAAAAGTTTTTTAATCATTATAATTCTTCGTTAATTGAAACAGGGCAAGATTACGAAGCCCCTTGCCCTGCAAGGACTTGCGAAAGGTAGCTATTTCTGCGGTTTGCTTTCTTTTGATCCCAGCTTTGAAGCTGGTTTCTTCTGTCAGCAAGTTTAAAGCAATATGTCTTATAACAGCCAAGTTCTCACCAGCTTGCTCTCGACGTATCCGACATTCATCTTCTTTAAAGCCAACGTCTAATCACCAGTGCATCTGATGGTGAGTAGACCGTGGGAGCTTCCCCCACAGCCTCTCGCAGAACGGTACGTGAACCTCTCAATTCATACCGCTCCCATCAAGCCAGGGTTCCCGCACGAGTTGCAAAGTTGTTAAAAGCACTTAAGTGCCAAACAAAACTCTCTCTCGAAACTCAGTATTTAACGCGCATTTCAATTGTCGCCGTTTTAATGTTCCTTTCATCTCTACAAGCTTAATAAAATTCATACACATTTGACGAATTCGCGATAGGTTTTCGGATGCGTGCTTGTAGGTGATTCGGCTGTCATCTTCATTCATTACGGCATCCAACCACCAGTGCATACTTTCAACGCCCCAATGACCTCGGCATAATTTACCAAATTCTTCTGCTTTCATGTCCTTAGAAGAAATGAAGTATCTAACCCCTAAACCACCTGAAGGTTCACCATTTTTCTGTTGATAAGTCGTTGCTATACATAAGCTTTTCAACCCTTTCCATTTAGAGGCGAAGTCTCCAAGCTTATCAGTAAACGGAACAACAATATAACTTCTTAATATCTTGCGTCCTCGTTGACCAATTTCTTCTTGTTCAAAAGAATCACTCGCATAGCGGCTTAATTGTTCTAACGAAAAGTGTTTAGTAAAAACCTTATGAAGACTTGGTTGATTATCTTTTACTGACATTAAATAGTCACCTTTACGTGCAACTATTGTAAGCGTTCACCGAGGTATCTTGACTTACCATGCCTGAAGAAGGATGTGCAGTTTATAGATCAAAAACGTTCGGGTACGGTTTCTTCTCAACGACTGACGTGATGATTTCACTCAGAACTGACATTGCTGATAGGCCGCGCTTTTTGCAAGTTTCGATGAGTGTGTGGATACGACTACGGAATTTATCGCCTGCATCTGAGGTCGTTCCGAAGCTAATTTTCCTTTGGATTACAAAGCCTCTAATACATCGCTCGGCTTCATTATTGGTTAAGGGGATTGACGTTTTCTTGAGGAAAACCCACAAGCTCTCTCTATGTTTGAGCAGTAACTTGCATCGCCCTCGATACCGCTTGACCATCACACCTGTCCCTTTGCTCAACCAATGATCGAACGATTTTTGTAGCCTGTGCATTCGCCGTAAGTACCGTGAATAATCCAATTCACCTTGCTCATAACGATGTCGAGTATGGAAGAGAACATTCGTCAGAAGACATAGGTGCCTTCCTATATAAGCAGTATGCCCACCACCACTATAATCCGCCATTTGTTGAAGATTGCGCTTAACATGTGCCCAACATAACTGATGACGGTCTGTGGCTATCCAGTTATAGCTTGGGCACTGGTCGCTGACCACGATGCCTGCATAGTCTTCATCAATGACTTTTTTCGCTGATGAGGTCGAGCGCGAATAAAGTATTTGTTCATAGACAAGATCATCACTGGCCACTAACCAACACCAACGAAGGCTTTGCTCATCATTTCGGTGATGAGAGGTTTCGTCGGCATGAATCAAAGGTGCCTTCTTTAACGCTTGTTTGATTGCTTGATGCAATGGAGTCAGCATTGAAGCGACTTTTGTTTGTGCTTCGCTAATCGCACCAACAGAAAACGTTGTGCCGAGTTGCTCTTTGAGCAGTGATTGGATTTTCCGAACACTAAGGTGATATTGTCCAGCAAGAACGCCAATGTAGCTGAGTAAATTGGGACCGATAATACCTTGTGATGCATTGTCGGGCTTTTGAGCTTTTACTGTTTCTTTACAGTGGCGGCATTGACCTGAAAATAAACGGTATTCAGTGATATCGACAGTGGGTTTTGGAATATCGAAGACCTGATGGCGGTAGTAAGGGCCACCTTGAATATCGATATCTGACTGGGTACAGCAAGGGCACACTTCAGGAAAACAATCGATAACTACATCAGTTGCTTTCAGTCGTGAGAGTTTTCGTTGATGCCCTGTGTGGCCTTCTTTAGCTCCTCTCGAATTGCGACCACCAGAGCTTTGATCTTTTTTCGCTCATGCTTGTCCTTAGGGTTGTCAGACGAAGGTGGTTTCGATGAGTTTTTGGAGTTAGTTGCTTGTTTATCGGTAAGGTGGCGCAACTGTTCCCACAACTCTTCAATCAGTGCGTTTGCTTCATTAAGGTCAGAGGCTACGGGTGGTTCCTCTTGAAATTTAGGGGCTTTCTTTCTACTCATAACAAACAGGATGAAGCACTGGAATGATCACTCAATAGTAAAAAGTGGATCAAGTGCTGAGTGTCACACTTTTTCTGTCAATAGGGGCTTGGTGAACACTTACCAACTATTAACTCTGCGATTGCTCTCTGGCAACCCATTGCATCAACACTAATTACTCGACCCTTCACTCGGATTAATTTAAGAAGCTCAGGAATAGTCGTTATCTCATTCGACTTAGAGCTCGTTTTTAGTTGCCCTAAAACCAGACCAGTATCAACAGAATAAGCATTGACCATATGTGTTAGGCATTTCTTTTTGCTGTGATCATACGTACCTTTTAAGGACTTTCCGTCAATAGCTATATGATTGGTTTCTAATGATTTTTCATATTGAATATCGTTACACCATCGAGTAAAGCAAAGAGAAAATTCATCGGGGTCAACCAATCCAACAATGCGAGCCGTTGTATCTTGACTTGGAATACCTGACAAATAAGGACTGAACTTTCTAAACCATTCTAAGTTCTCTTCCCCAAACGCTTCTATCTCATCCCAGGTTTTCATTCCACACAACATGGCAGTCACTACTTGGAACATCACTTCGAAGAAATTATAAGTAATTTTTCGCTCCTGACGACTATCACTCAATATGTTAAAATGGTCTTTGAATTCGTCGTAATTCATCTTTTCAATCTCACTCTGTTACCTAAACAGTATAAGATCACGTCAGATCACCACATTCAACCTATTTTTTGAAATTTCACCCCGAAAACTTGAGAAACACTGCGAAAATAACATGCGGGAACCCTGAAGCCACTCCAAGTTATCTTCACCAAAATCTTCAATATCCTCCCAACCTTCAGCGCCAGCAATCACCGCTGAAATAGTTAAAAAGATAATATCGGTTAACGTGCGCTCTATTTTCCAAGCTTGGCGAGGGTCTTGAATAACTAAAATATAAGGAAAAAGATTAACCTAATGGCACAAAAAACCTCAAATTCTCTATAGCACTGAGACACTTTTCATTCATTTTGAGACAGTCTATTTTCGCCCATCCCTTATAAAACCTAGATTTTGCTAACTTTTTAAAAACCGCCCCAATAGGCCCTGATTACTTTTCTTTTCAATTTCTCAAAGCTCACCTGCTTGTTGAATATAATCGTTTTTTCATCTCAGACAATCAAGTCAATTGAGACACTTTTTATTCATTTTGAGACAGTCCACTTTCACTATCTCATTGTAATTGCTTATTTTCGCCTAGTTTCCTAAACCCGCCCCAATGGCTCCTCCTGGGTAGGCTAGGCTCTGGATGCTAGGTCCTCTATATCTTCATTCTTACGAAACGCAAATCGTACTAGCACGATTGCAACACCTAGCATTCCGCCCAGTAAAGTTCCTAATACACAGATCAGCGCTCGCTTAGGACCATCTTTTATTTCTGGAACAACGGCTGGATCTACTACCTTGAATACAAACTCTTCTTGAACTTCAGCCAGCATTAAGCTTTTGGTTTGTTCTTCTATAAGCTTGTAAAACGTGCTTTGCATATCGGCTACAGCCGTTTTCTGTAGCTGAGTATTCAGATAAGCCAAGTTTTGAGAAGTTTCTGCAATAGTACGTTCACGCATGACTTTGTTGATATCTTCAATCAGCCAGTTAACCCATTGCTGAGCAACATAAGGAGAGTAATGCTTCACCGATACTGTGTATAAACCACTCTCTTTATCTTGATTTACACTTAAGATATCTTTACTGAAACGTTCAAAAGCCTCTTGCGCTGTTGGTTTTGCACCGCGAAGACCTTCGGGCTCGCGTAACCACTTACCAGTATTCTGATCATATAGTTCTTCATCTAAAACTAATTGGTTATTAGATAAATCCCAGTCTTTTGCTGCCATTAACGGCACTAGCAAGTCATGTTTATTGATGAATTCGTCTACAAACTGGCGAGACTTTATGACTTGGACTGCAAGATCGGTTTGAGAAGTTTCACCACTACCAAGATTAACCCCAGCTAATGCCGCTAGGCCACCAAGTTGACCGGCCATTTTTGCTAAACCGCCACCGTTTGAGCTTTCTGCCGGGGCTAGTAAAGCATCAGCTTTGTAAATGTTCGGTAGGCTTAACGCGTACAATACCGAAGCGACCGCAAATACAAACGTTGTGGTGATGATGAGCCATTTACCTTTCCAGATAGCCTTGAACAATTCACGCAGATCGATCTCATCATCAGCAACAGGAGTCTGCGGGGGATAGGGTAAATAATTTGGTTGTGGTTCTTTGTGTGGTTCCATAGGGTTAAAAAGGTCCTAGCAGCCCAGAATCTAGTACTAATTCTAGGTTTGAAGATTGGTGAATTAGGATAATTTCGTTGTACAGCGATTATCCATTGAAGATATGACTTTCAGCTATCGAGAGCGTGTTGATTCGATTCCTAGCCTCGCTGGAATGACGTTTTATATTTCCTATACAAAGCACTTCGAGCCATACCTTCTTACTTTTGAAGCGAAGTAAGAGGTGTTTGGTCCCAGAGACCTAGCCCCTAGGACCGAAGCTTTTTTACTTCAATGCGTTGATTGCTACACCTGTTTGGTAAAGGATTTGCGTTGCGGCAGTCCAAGTGCTCAGCGCGTCACGGTAGTCCGTATCTATTGGAACAACAATCGTATCACCGGCACTTAGCTCTTCATTGTTATTACCAAACCAGTAGCCTGACGTCGGTTTATAAACAGAGCCGTCGGCACGTACGACGAAAATACGGTCTTCATCTGCTTGTTTTTTCGCACCACCCGCTTTGTTCAGGTAATCATCCACATCCAACTTACTATCTCGTAGATAAGTAATTGGAACCTGAACTTCACCCATAATCGATACGGTGTTACGGAAGGTCGGCACAAATAGGAAATCGCCGTCTTCTAGCATAAAGTCAGCAGAACGCTCATCTTTAATAATACGATTAAGCTGAACGACCATTCGGCCAAGTGCTTTGCTGCGACTAGCTTCCTCGACAAATTTCAGTGTTTTATCTGGGTCAGAAATAATGGAACCTAAGTTACTGTCGGCACGGAAAGTCTTCTTGGCTGTTTCTGCACGTATGTCAGCAGCATACTCGTTAAGTAGCTTCTGCTCTTTTAGTCGAAGTGCTTCACGAGTAAATATTGCCCCTTGAGGGTGAGCAAACTCAGTAAGACCACCAGCGCGCTCGAGTAGATCTCCGAGCGTTTCACCTTGGCGTACAGTATAGGTACCCGGGAAGCGAACTTCGCCTTGCAAAGTCACTGTGCTTTGCAATTTCACATCCTGCTTTTGGAGAACGTTTAATCTATCTCTTCCACTAATAATTACATCATGGTTAATGTCACCTTGAATGGCCTTAATAAGATTAATTCGCTCTATACCAACAGATGCTCTTTCATCAAGGTTATTAATGGTGCTTCGCGCAAGCTCTGCATTGCTGAAAGCACTATAGGTCAAACCACCTGCAGCCTCTAATAGGATAGATACTGTCATACGTGAAGTAATTGGGTAGCGTCCTGGATATTTTACTTCGCCTGTTACTTCAACGATTTGTGGTGGTATGCCCAATCGAGCTTGCTGCTGCAACTTAAGTAAAACAGGAGCTAATAAAGCTGTACGAGTGTTCTGTTTTAAACTATTAAGTTGCTCTCTTGAAACAGGCTTACCTTGCCACATCATGCGAATGTCAGTCTGAGAAACATTTTTCGACGGCTCAACAGCTTGCTCACGTTCTTGCTCTTGAGCTTGCTGTTGAGCTTGTTCTAAACTCTTCGCTTTATCTTCAGTTTCTAATAACGATTCAACATTCGTAATGCTTAATCGGTTAAAGACCAATACTCGGTCACGAGAATTAAGTTGTATGTTATCTTTGCTGCCTGGCGATAAGATCGCTTTTGCAAGGTTAACTTGATGGACTTCTATATCTCGTTGCGGATTGACTTCTCGTACGACTACGGCGTAATTAACATCTGCAGTTGAGTTGAAGGAAGAGTCAACAGAGTGAAAAAGGTCTGCAATACGTAGTCCGCTATTCCATTCAACAAAGCCAGGATGGCGTACGTCACCTTCTATTTGAACATAGCGAGTTAACTCTGCGCTTTTTTTCAGCACATTGACTTCATCACCCACTTTAACTTTCGCTTGTTGGTCTTGGGCGTTAATAAAGTTCAGCGTTAATGCTTCTCGGCTACCTTCAGTGCCAAAGCGTTTTATATCGATTTGTTCAAAGAAGGCATTGGCTGTAAAACCACCCGCCATTTGAATTAATTGTTTGTAAGTTTCACCCGGTTTTACTTCATATATAGCTGGGCGGTTAACTTCACCATCAATTGAAACGGTTTGTGCCACCGAGCCAATAAACACCACATCCCCTGGCATTAAGCGCACATCGTTACGAGCATCGCCGTTTAGAAGCAAATCGTACATGTCTAGATTGCGAATAACTTGACCATCACGCTTCAACTGAATATTACGCAGCGCACCACTTTCGCCAAAGCCACCACTGTAGTAAATCGCCTGAGAAATCGTCGATAGAGCACTCACGGTATACGCGCCCGGTTTGTACGCATCGCCCATGACAAACACTTGCATGGTACGCATTTCACCCAATGAGATGTCGCTACGTACACCAATCATCTGCTCTTGTACACGCTGGTTTAGTGAATCACGCACTTCAGAAAAGCTCATGCCCGCCACTTGCACTGGACCCAATGACGGGAAATTGATGATACCTGCACGGTTAACACGAAGACGATGAGTGGTATTCTCTTTACCGAATAACTGGATAACGATCTCGTCACCCGCACCAACCGTATAGTCAGCCGGTACTGGAACATCGCTAATAGGAGCAAATGTACTTGGTGAGCCTGCAAAAAGTTCTAACCCAAAGCGTTTTAACCCTGTCTCTTGGTTTTTCTGATTTACTTTCCTATTTTGTTCATTGTCGTTCACAGGAGTACGAGGCTCAATCACCTGTGGGTTTTGGTAAGTATCTGGCTGAGAAGATGCTGATGGGATGGAAATACCATACTTACTTGCCAGTGCTTGTTGCTGACTGGCTGGTAAGCTCTTAAACATTTGAATTTGTTCTGGAGTTGGGTTCTGCGCTAACGTGTATGGCGCAAGCATACTGGCCAATACACAAACCGCAATGGAGAAATATCCTTTAAGCATGATCGATCGCTATAATATAATGAAGTGAAAAACCTAGACACAATGACCTAGGCGCTAGGTTTTTAATTAAAACCGGTGCTGGAAGCCAAGCGAAATTCCATTCAGACGGACTTTATCTTCTGCGAGGCTATCAATAAATTCAAAGACAATGGCACTTTGCTTATCGAGCGCGTAATGCGCGCCCATACCAAAGCTAAAGCCCTGATCTTTACCAGATCCAACATTTTGTTGATCAATTTGCACACTGGAGTAACCTGCCAATCCATATAGGGCGACTCGGTCAGAGACTGGAATATTAAACTTGGTAAAGCCGCTTACTATACTATCGACAGCTAATCCACCATCGCGTTCAAGAGAGGTGCCGTAACGGGCTTCGAATCCGAGGTAATCATTGAAGAAGTAGCCAGCTTGAGCTTGAAGAAGAAAAGGGCTTCCTTCAGCTACTGAAGATGAGGTGGTGTGGTGATATTCGGCGTTAGAGTAACTCAATAACGCACCTGCATAAAAATCAGCCGAAGCAGAAAAAGAGCACAATCCTAAGCTGATTGCACTCAACGCCCCTAGCCATGGTCGTTTATTAATCACGTAATTGTTCCCTAGGTATCGACCTACCGCAGCGCTTAAAGCGAGCAGTAAGGCATGTTAAATATCTCGCGTTCCACGCTACCGCCCTGCGGCACTTACGCGTTAGCCACTGTTCGCTGATTACCGATTCATTTCTCGGTTTATTTATATAAATATTTTTATTTAAGCCTTCAGCTTGTGAGATTAAACCAAAAAAATCATGATTTAAAGTGCTCTACAAAGCTGCCAAATTATGCATGGAATGACAGTAAACAGCAAGAGGGCGAATATGTCTAGAATGTAAGAATGGGATACTCGTTTTTAGAAAAGGTCTAGGTGGCGAGTGTTCTGACTATCGAGGTAAATGTCAAGTTAGTAATTTGTCGCTTGGGATT
>NZ_JAMZAP010000008.1:0-185459 GCF_024181785.1 Vibrio sp. Y42_MX_L11 | reverse complement strand
TTACGGATTACGGATTACGGATTACGGATTACGGATTACGGATTACGGATTACGGATTACGGATTACGGATTACGGATTACGGATTACGGATTACGGATTACGGATTACGGATTACGGATTACGGATTATTTTTCAACCACCCAATCACGATGTCAAACACTTCTGTATTCTGTAATCAGTATTCCAAGACCGTACACACCTGAGCCTAAAGCCTAGCCCCTGCTCTTACCCTAAAACCTCACTTTAGACCTTTCTCTTCCCCGTAATTCCGAGGAGCCTTAGCGATATCAGGAATCTACTGACAATAAATGCGTAATCCGAGACATAGATTCAACCATATCAGACTCGATCAGCAGAACCTTAATAACGCTCCTTCGTCGCTGTTCAGGAAGACAACCTTAGGAAATACAGATTACGAGAAAGCTGCCTTTTCAGTATTCTATACAACAAGTACAAGCGAAGAATAACGTACAGATACCTCAACGCGTAAACCTAGAATCCAAGCCCCTCTCCCTTCCCTAGGTTGTTTATTTTCTTAAAATTAACAACCTAATAGATACGAAACTATTTACATGCTGATGATTTTTTAACTAGAATAGATTTTGGGCATGATTTTATGTTCCAAAACATCGATGTTTTATATACCGGATATAACAAGGATAAATAATGAAGAATACAGCTCTGGCTATTCTTATGGCTCTAAGTGCGTCAACAGCATTCGCAGCACCTGAAGCAGGCACAACTGAAGGTGCATCTGCTCTTGCTAGTGGTGAAGTTGCAGTAGGTGTTGGTGCAGCGGCGGCAGCAACTGTTGTAGCAGTTGCAGCGACAGACAGCGACACTACTACGACCACTGTTAATACTAATACTAACTAATTTTAGTTAAGTATTGAGTAGATAATCGCCCTGAATTATTCAGGGCGATTTTATTTTCAAGAGGGAATCATGAATATCTTTCGAGCCAAAAAGTGGAAGCACCTGCTACTAGTCCTACCTGCCGTTAGCCTTATGTTCGGATGTACTCAAAAATTCAATGATGTCACCGCAACCGTCCAAGAAGCCTATGGTAATTACATCGATGTCGAGCTCACACCTGAAGAAATTGAAACCGTACCGTACGCCAGCGCATACCTAAAACTAGGAAGTCAAAAACAAGTATTTGTTGTTTTAGCATTCGCAGACCATAACTCTCTAACTGGTAAAACGCAGTTGAAATGGGTTAGCGCAGACAAAACAATGGTAGTAACAGAAGACGGCCATATCGTTAAAACCGTTGGCTTACAGAAGAATAATATTGCCGGTGTCTATGGCCAAGTGCCTCGATATACTGCATCAAATACTGAGTATGTCCTTTCATACGACTGGGCTGAGCAATACCGCTATGGCTTTCCTGCTCGCATCACACGCACTTATCAAGGTAAAGAATTGGTCACAACTCCACTGTCTTCAACGTCAGCCCATGTATATAGAGAATCTGTTGAGTTTCCTAGTCTTTCTGAAACCGTTGAAAATCTTTATTGGGTAGATGGTGACGGACAAGTCGTGAAGACCCGTCAACATTTAGGTCCAAATATGGCACCTATTGAGTTAACGATATTAAAAGGATACAGCAAATCATGAATAAACGACTGTTATCTTTATTAAGCTTCGCTCTGTTGGCAAGCACAAGTGTTAATCCTGCTTCCGCTCAATCAACCCCAGATCAAACTACATATTTAAACGTTGAATTGATTGGTGTAGGCAAACAGTTACGATTCGAACAACCAGCACGTCTCGCGGATGTACTAAAGCATGCACAGCAGCAAGACCTGGTGTTACAATATCCTCTTGGTACAACGTTATTCGATGGCTCAAAACAAGCGTTGCGTGAATCGACCGCACTTAAAAACTCGGTTTTGAATCAAATGATTCAGCATAACCTGGTCGCACACCCATTCTATAAATACATACAAAAGCATCAATTTGCTCCGCGTGCATTTTCTGCTGTTGATCTAGATAACATTCGCTCAGATAAGTTTAAAAACCCTTTGATCGACGGTGAATTCTCTCTTGTATCCATGCCACGAGAAGAAAAAGTAATTTATCTTGGTAACTTAGATAAAGTTTTCTCGGTTAAAAAACAAGCAGGCATCTCTTTAAAGCAACAGATTACCAACCTAAAAAACGAGATTGGTGAACTGGCATACCCACCAATTTTGATTTATCCAGATGGTAACATCGTTCAGCCACACCACGGTTCCTGGCTAACGACACAATATTACTTGCCACCATTGACTATGGTTTATATCCCCTTTGAGGAATTTGAACATTCCGAAATGGATCAGGATATTGTTAAGTTGCTTACCCAACTAAAGCCAACCTCAATCAAGAGCCCGCTATGACGCTAATTAGAAATACTTTAACCCTTTCGTTAATGGGTCCGGCATTAGCTTGGGCTCAAGATATGCCATTTGAAGCACCACCGTTACAACCATCACAGATGGATTTTGGCGGTGTAGGCCTGATGCAAATGCCGACTGGTCGTATGGCGCCAGAAGGTGAATTTAATTTTTCCGCCACCTTCAGTAATGAGTATCAGTTTTACAATGTCACTCTACAAGTAATGCCATGGCTGGAAACAACCCTACGTTACACCTTAGTCAATGACTTATTCTACAGTAGTGACCCTGATTTTTCTGGTGATACAAAGTACACCGATAAAGGTGTCGACTTTAAAGTCCGCCTCTTAGAGGAATCTCAGTATTTACCAGAGCTTTCTATCGGTGTGCGTGATTTTGCTGGCACTGGACTATTTGATGCTGAGTTTCTTGCTGCAACCAAACGTTACTCTAGCCCTAACTTAGGTACGTTCGACTTTACTTTAGGTATGGGCTGGGGTTACTTAGGCACGCGCGACAATATCAACAATGCTGCCTGTAAAGTATCAGATCGCTACTGTGATCGACCATCCGATTATAAAGGTAATGGTGGCAGCGTAGATTTTGAGCGTTGGTTTAAAGGTCCTGCGGCTATCTTTGGTGGAGTAGAATACCAAACCTTGTACGCTCCACTACGCTTTAAGCTGGAATATGACAGCAACGACTACAGTGAAGACTTTCCTTTTGTTCGCGGTGGCGTAGACATGACTCCGCACACTCCATGGAACGTCGGTATGTTATACCGCTTGGGTCATATGGCCGATCTACGCTTAAGTTATGAGCGTGGCGATACACTAGTAGCAGGCTTTAACCTATACACTAATTTCAATAACATGCCTTCATTCTGGCGTGATACACCAACACCAAAAGTGGAAGATAACCAACCAGCTGAACTTTCTCAGGTGGATTGGGAACGTGTTACTGAAGACTTAGATAAAATCGCGGGTTATCAAAATACCAACATCTATGCGAAGGATGATACGATATCGATTGTCGGTGAACAGAAAAAGTACCGCGACCGCAACGAAGCGCATGAAAAAGCGGCTGCCGTATTAGCCAACCAAATGCCAGAGAGTGTTGATACATTTACCATTAATGAGCGAAATGGTGGGTTAATAACAAACCAAACAGTGGTCTCTAAAGATAAATATCGAGATTACGCTCAAGTAAACTATGTCGATGCAAAAATCGAAGATGCGGTTTCAACATCAAACCAAAAACCACAAGGTGAAGCGACTTATAATGGTTTTGAACGCTTCGATTGGGGGGTTGCACCTAATGTTACTCAAACACTGGGAAGCGCAGAAGACTTTTATCTATTCAGCGTCGGTTTGACTGGCAGCGCCTCTTATTGGTTAACCGATAACCTAGAATTAGGCGGTTCGCTATACTGGGACTGGTATAACAACTACGACAAATTTAACTATATAACGCCAGAAGATGGCACAACCATTCCTCGTGTACGCACCATGGTTCGTGCCTACAAAAACGAACATGACATCACGATGTCCAACCTGCAGCTCACTTGGTTCCAGGAATACTCAGATACACTAGACCAGCAGTTCTACGCCGGTTACCTGGAGAGTATGTTTGCTGGTGTTGGTACAGAGTTACTATATCGCCCTCAAGGTTCAAATTGGGCCATCGGTGCTGACGTTAACTTAATATCTCAACGAGACCCACAAAGTTACTTTGGCGTTTACACTGATAAATGGCAGAACGTTCCAAAATATGGTGATCCATTCCAAGTCATTGATAAAGGCTTTACTGGCTTTGTATCAGGCTACTACTTTCCGCAGTGGGAGTTCATGTCTGATACAATGTTCCAGTTGGATGTTGGCCAATTCTTAGGTGGAGATAAAGGTGCTCAGCTTAATTTTGCCAAGCAGTTCAAGAGCGGCGTAATAGCTGGCGTCTTTGCGTCTGTGAGTGACTTATCAGCTGATGAATTTGGTGAAGGCAGTTTTACCAAAGGCTTCTATATTTCAATTCCATACGACATCATGACAGTTAAGCCAAGTAACAACCGAGCGAACTTCAGTTGGCAGCCACTAACGCGTGATGGTGGTCAGAAAATGAATCGAAAATATAATTTGATCGAGCTAACAGATGAACGCAACCCTTGGTACCAGCGACCAAACCACTCTGATGAGAAGTAACTAACGTAAGGGTCTAGGCTACTAGGCCCTACTTCCAATAACCTTTCTTTACCTCTTCAATAGCGCTGTATTACGTTTCTTGCTAAAATTCCTGAGAAAATTTTAATCTATGGTGGAAGTTCTATGATCATCGTAACTGGTGGTGCTGGCATGATCGGCAGCAACATTGTTAAAGCTCTCAACGCAGCTGGTATGAATGATATTCTGGTTGTCGACAACCTAAAAAATGGTAAAAAGTTTAAGAACTTAGTTGATCTGGACATCACAGATTACATGGATCGTGATGACTTCCTTACCCAAATCATGGCGGGTGATGATTTTGGTCCAATCGAAGCTATTTTCCATGAAGGTGCATGCTCTGCAACCACAGAGTGGGATGGTAAGTACATGATGCTAAACAACTATGAGTACTCAAAAGAGTTGCTTCATTACTGTCTAGATCGTGAAATTCCATTCCTATACGCATCATCAGCTGCGACATACGGTGAAACAGAAACGTTTGTTGAAGAGCGTGAATACGAAGGCGCACTCAATGTATACGGCTACTCGAAACAGCAATTTGATAACTACGTTCGTCGCCTATGGAAAGACGCAGAGGAGCATGGCGAGCAACTCTCTCAAATCACTGGTTTCCGTTACTTCAATGTATATGGCCCACGCGAAGATCACAAAGGCAGCATGGCGTCAGTAGCCTTCCACCTAAATAACCAGATCAATGCTGGTGAAAACCCTAAATTGTTTGCTGGTAGTGAATCCTTCAAGCGTGACTTTATCTACGTTGGTGACGTGAGCAAAGTAAACCTTTGGTTCCTAGAAAAGGGTGTTTCTGGCATCTTCAACTGCGGTACTGGTCGTGCTGAATCTTTTGAAGAAGTGGCAAAAGCAGTGATCAAACATCACAACAAAGGGGAAATCCAAACCATTCCATTCCCTGAACACCTAAAGGGCGCTTACCAAGAATTCACTCAAGCTGACCTTACTAAGCTTCGTGCTGCTGGCTGCGATGTAGAATTCAAGACGGTAGCTGAGGGTGTTGCTGAATACCTTGCGCTTCAGAATCATTAATACTTGTCAAAGGTGGTAGTGAAGCCTCTACCACCTTTACTCTGATACATTTACGAGTATCATTTCTAAACGTCTCCAGTTCTCTCTTCCGAAAATAGGTGCTTAAAACTTCATGACTGTTCAACGTGATGATTTCGATCCAAAAGCTTATAACCCTGAATTTGAGCGTCACTTTCTTGCGCCTAAATACTGGGGAACTTGGCTCGGCGCCCTACTATCGATGCCGTTGGCGCTTCTTCCATTAGGGGTGCAAAAATGGCTAGCCAAAGCAATTGCAAAAAAATTGGCTAAATCACGCAAAGGTCCAGCCCACAGAGCTCGGGTTAACTTTGAGCTATGTTTCCCAGACAAAACCTTTGAAGAGCGTGAAGCACTCATCGAAAAGACGCTTTACACAGCCGCTTTATTCTTTTTCCGCTTTAGCCTACTTACCTTACGTTCTCCAAAGTGGTTACAGCAACGCTGCCAAATTCGCGGCTTAGATATTTTGCAGAAGCATATCGAAAATGATGAAAAAGTCATTTTGATGGTACCGCACTCATGGGCGATCGACATTCCAGCTATTTTGTTAGCCTCTATGGGAATGCCGGTTTCTGCAATGGCTAAAAAGCAGAAAAATGAAGTCGGCGATTGGTTGATGCACAAACAACGAGTTCAGTATGGCGGTCGAGTTTATGAACGCTCTGGTGGTATAAAGCCTTTCCTAAAGTCTATTCGAGATGGCTATATTGGTTACTACTTACCAGACCAAGACCACGGTCCAGAGCATAGTGTGTTCGTGGACTTTTTCGCCACCCGAAAAGCAACCCTTCCTGGTCTTGGAAAAATTGCAAAGCTATCACGCTCCAAAGTGCTCCCTATGTTTGCTTCTATGAATACAGAAGACGGGTCGTTCGATATCGAAATTTTACCAGCCTTTGAGCTAGACAAAGGCGAAGAGCAAGACGCACGTACTTCGAATAAAGCGATCGAGTACTTTGTTTCCACTAAGCCTGAGCAATATATGTGGGTGTTACAGCTCTTACACTCTCAAGAAGATGGCAATAACTATTACAATATCTTCAAGCCGAGATATGACACTGACTGGCAAGTAGAAAAATGAAAAAGATCTTAATTATCGGCCCATCTTGGGTTGGCGATATGGTGATGTCACAATCACTGTACATCGTTTTGAAGCAGCAATACCCAGAGAGCCAAATTGATGTGATTGCTCCTGGCTGGTGTAAACCGATCCTCGAACGTATGCCTGAGATCCATCAAGCGATTGAGATGCCTCTTGGTCATGGTGAGTTTAATCTACTTGGCCGCAGAGAGATTGGTAAGTCACTGCGTGAAAAGCAATACGATCATGCTTACGTACTGCCAAACTCAGCGAAGTCTGCTTTGATACCTTGGTTTGCAAACATCCCACAGCGCACAGGCTGGAAAGGAGAAATGCGTTATGGGCTACTCAATGATCTTCGCCCTAACAAAAAGTCTTTTCAATACATGGTAGAGCGTTATGTCGCTTTAGCCTACCCTAAGGTTGAAATGTTGGATTCGTCCTCCTTGGGAGGCTTAGAAACACTTCCTAGACCTAGCTTGTCTATCGATAAAAAGACTCAGCAAGGGACGCTTAACAAATTTTCTCTCGACCAAACGCTCCCAGTCATAGGCCTGTGTCCAGGTGCCGAATTTGGGCCTGCTAAAAAGTGGCCAGAAGCACATTACGCACAAGTCGCTACTCAAATGGCGACGATCGGCCATCAAGTATGGCTGTTTGGTTCTCAGAAGGACCTTGATACCTGTAATAACATTAAGCAGCTCGCACCGGCTGAGCTTCAACAGAGAATTCACGTTCTCGCTGGGCAAACCAGTTTGATTGAAGCGGTGGATCTGCTGGCAGCCTGCCAAACTGTCGTAGCCAATGACTCTGGTCTTATGCACGTAGCGGCCGCCGTTGGTTGTAATGTCGTTGCAGTCTATGGTTCAACATCTCCAAAGTACACGCCACCGCTTGCAGAAAAGGTGGAGATTGTTCACACCGACATTGACTGCCGTCCATGCTTTAAACGTGAATGTCAATTTAAGCACCTCAAGTGTTTAACTGAACTATCCCCAAAGCAAGTACTAGACAGCATTCAAAAACTCGAAGCAATCACTGTAAGCTCATGCTAATTCGTATTCTTTATACTTTATTACTCGCTCTTGCATCCCCTTTCCTATTGTTTGGTTTGTATAAAAGCAAACCAAACAAGCCCAAGTTTGGTCAACGATGGAGAGAGCATTTTGGTATTACACCAAAGCTAGAGGCAACTGAGCGCCCGATTTGGATTCATGCGGTTTCAGTAGGCGAAAGCATCGCCGCTATCCCCCTAATTAAAGAGTTGAAAAAGCAAAACCCAACCCAACCTATTTTGGTCACCACCACAACCAGCACTGGTGCGGAGCAAATTGCTAAATTAGGCGACTTAGTTGAACACCGCTATATGCCTATCGACTTTAGCTTTGCGGTGAAAGGCTTTCTTAAAGCAATACGACCAAAGCAAATGTTGATCATAGAAACTGAGCTTTGGCCAAATGCTCTTCATACTGTCCATGACTCAGAAATACCGATTACTGTTGTTAACGCTCGCCTTTCTGAAAAGTCCTGTAAGAACTACGCAAAAGTACAGCCTCTTTTTAACCTATTAGTTCCTTGCTTGGATAAAGTACTTTGTCAGACAGAGTCTGATGCAGAACGTTTCGAACGTTTAGGTATCGAGAAAAACAAACTTTTTGTTACTGGCTCGATAAAGTTTGATATTCAGATATCCGAGGAAGTAAAACAGAAAGGAAAAGCGCTACGGACTGAGCTTGGGATAAAGCGACCAATTTGGATAGCTGCCAGTACTCATAAAGGTGAAGATGAGCAAATGCTAGAAGCTCACAAGAAAATCTTAGAATCTCACCCGAACGCACTTTTAATCCTTGTTCCTCGCCATCCGGAGCGATTCGATAATGTATTTGAGCGGTGCCAAAAGCTAGGTTTTGAAGCCGCTCGACGCACAAGCCGAACAGAAGTAACGGAGTCGACCCAAGTGTACCTTGGAGACACCATGGGTGAGATGCTGGTCTTGATGGGCGCTGCGGATATCTGTTTTATGGGTGGTAGCTTAGTTGGTGATAAAGTTGGTGGGCACAATGTTTTGGAACCCATCGCTCTAGGGCTACCTGTCATAAATGGCCCAAGCTACTTTAACTTTAAAGACATTGTAGAAGAATTTCGCTCTCTTAATAAAATCCATGTTATTGAAAACAGTTCTTTACTGGCAGAGCAGGTAACTGATTTACTGCGTCATTCTCAAGTCGAGAGTAACGTTACATTCGATAACAATGCACTTCACCTTACTATGACTCACATAGGTAATTTCTAGAAATGAATGAACAAGGCACCCTATTAGTTGTTTTATATAACAAGCCAGTTGCGGACTCGATAACACTTAATTCCTTGATGAATCACCCTAATGACTTAGGTCATCTCGATTTATTGATTTGGAATAATGGCCCTCAACTAGTGGATAGCGAACTTGCTGATAAATATCATAAAAAGTTTGGCAGCATCACCGTGCACCAAGACATTAGTAATGCTGCGTTGTCTAAAGTTTATAACTATGCTTTAGAGCATAACAACAATGGTTATTGTGTCATTCTTGATGATGACTCTACCGTCTCTGACAACTACATATCTGCTATTAGTGAAATTACGAGCAACTCGTGCCTTGTACCTATTTTGACAAATAATGGCGAAGTACAAAGCCCTTTAATCAACAAGAAAAAGGTAGAATCACCAGACCACGTTGAGCCATGTAAAAAAATAAGGGCAGTCGGTAGTGGTATTGTCTTAGGAAGAGAGTTTCAGAATACGCTCAAGAAAGCTTATGGTAGTGTTTTTGATGAGAGATTTTTACTTTATGGTGTAGACGCAACCTTTTTCACTCGAGTTGAAACCGCAGGTCTATTGGACAACATTAAGGTAATACCCGGCTTTGAGCATTCCTACTCTAGACTTGAATCTGGCAAAGATTCGCTGTCTGAATTCAGAAAAAAAGAACGAGCATACGATAAAGGATTACGAATCCGTTACTATAAGTCTAAAAGTAGTCTTTTCGTATACGTGCTAAAGCTACTAAAGAATATATTGTTAAAATCAGACAATCAAAAAGAGAAGTACATATTAGATGCTATTATAACTGGCAAGCACTATAGGGATAAGTAGCCTCTTTTTTATAAATTCAATACTCTCCCTGTGAGCTTAGTTCGACATGGGAGAGTACCAACGAAAGCCTTAAGTAGGTACTTTTAATTATGCCTTTTATTCAAAGTTAATATTTTCGAGCATTGCTTTTAATTGTACTTCCTTATCAAGGATCTTTTTTGCTCTTCTTGCCTTCTTAATACAAGGTGTTCCAGCGTAAATACTCCAACTTTCTAATCGTTCGGAAACCAAAGAGTTTGCTCCAACAGCAGTGCCTTCTTGTAACGTTGAACCAGGGAGAAGCACAGAGTGCGCTCCGACAATTGCATGTTTCCCCAGATATACAGGTAGCGATTTTACCTTTGTAAATTGCTCCGGAACCGTAGGGTTAGTCATTCCGTAGCCTAAATAATCATCTGATGAAGAGAAAATTGATACTCTTGAAGATAAACCCGAAAAGTCAGATAACGTAATGTTTTCAGCACCAATCAGACATGAGTATGCAGCTAGATGTACAAAGTTTCCAATGTTTATTCCACCGTTCCCAGCAGACAATATACAAAAGTCATCAATTCTGACGTTACTACCGATCGATATACTTCCCGGATTATAAATGCTCGCTTTATCTGAGATCCTAACATTCTCACCAACACTTGAAAAACCGAGGCTCTTAATTTCATTAACGGTTAGATATGACATGACTCGCTACCTAATTACCAGAATAAAAATAGTTTTCTGTTTCTTGCACAAACTGACAAACTAGCTTAGTTGATTCATCGTTCAATGACTCAATTCTCTCCTTCAACATAGGGACCGTCTCGCGTGCCCACTCCAGCTCAGACTCATCGGTACCATAAGCAATACCATACCTCGAGACCTCATCTGGAAACCAAGCCTCTTTAGATACGCCGTCTTCGGGAACCACAATAGATTCAGCGCCACTCAACACAGCAAAGTGTGAGTATGCTGTATAATCGTCATAGCAAATAAAACGCTTAGAGCGCTTTAATAGTTTTGCTGTCTCTATATGACTAAGACCATCAACACAAACAAAACTAGGATCATGGATAAAAGGCTTTGATTTGCCCTTCCTTACCATATAAGTAGAGATATCTCTATCTACTTCTTTATCTATCTCGTAAATGTCAGTAGGGAAGTACATAACTTTCAGAATCGTTTCAGATAACTTTGACTCAGGGTAAGTAAAATCACTAATAGCTGAGTGATAGCGAAAACAAAGCTCCCCCTTCGTATAAAAGATATCTTTAATAATGTGTCCGGGGTGATGTAAATACCATCGAACAATATTTTTGGCGTTCAATGGATTGCCAAAGGCAATTTCTGAATATACAACGACACTAGATTTATTCTTAATTAAATTTTTATCTCTCAGCACTGGCGTATTCCATGCTGGATTAACATGGAACTTCTTCAGTTTAGCTCGAGTTGCTTTAATAAACGAAGATAAGATCTTTCTAGGAGAATCAAGATTTACCTTTTCCATTACTCGCGGATGAAGAAAGGCTTGATGGTCTGTGTGCTCATTTATAAGGTGAACTAAGCGATGTAGTACAACACATCCTCCTGAGTTCTCATTATAACTTGGAGCATAAATAATAAAGTTAACTTTCATACTTAGTCATCCAAATTAATAATACTTACAATTTCTGCTAGTTTTTCATCTTCTAAATCATGATAAATAGGTAAGCAAAGGATACGTTTACTTATGTCTCTACTCACATCACACTGGATGTTTAAACTATTCAAAGCTTCAACCATATCTAAACTGGGGTAGAAATATCTTCTCGTTAATATCCCAAGATTATCTAATCGACTCTTCACTTCTAATAACAGTTTTTCGTTATCAAATAGAACTGGCATATAAGCACCTAGATTTAAGGATTGCTCGTGCCATGTCTGGAATTTGATACTCGGCAAATTTAACTTTTCTTTATATAAAGAGATAATTGCTTTTCTTCTATCAATGATATTGTGTACATCATCAAGAACACATAAACCCATTGCAGCTTCAAACTCATTCATTTTAGCATTCGTCCCTAGCCCTTCAATTGTATCTGGACCAGTGATACCAAAGTTAATTAAGTTCCTAACCTTTTCTGCGACCTCATCATTTTCAGTAATGATCGCTCCCCCTTCAATAGAGTGGAATAGTTTCGTAGCATGAAAACTTAAAGTACTAATATCACCATATTTCAAGACACTTTGTCCTTTATATTGGACTCCAAATGCATGAGCTGCATCATAAATAACCTTGAGGTTATGTTTATCAGCAATACTTTTCACGATATCAATTTCACAAGGATTACCAAAAACATGAACAGGCACGATCGCTGAGGTGCTATCTGTGATTAGGTCTTCTATACGCTCTGGATTTATATTGAACGAGTCATCTTTAATATCAGCATAGATTGGTGTTAAGCCTTCCCACATTATCGTACTCGCCGTTGCTGCAAAACTAAAAGGAGTCGTAATCACCTCTCCTTTTAAATTCAGAGCTTTATACGCGACCTGAAGGGCGAGTGAACCATTAGCGACAACAATGACATTCTTTACACCTAAGAATTTCGCTAAGCGCGCTTCAAGCTCTGATACGAGTGGCCCTCTGTTCGTCAACCACCCAGCCTCATAAATTCTATCTATGTAGCCTTTATACTTGTCTCGGGAAGGTAAGTAAGGCTTTGTTACTGGCACAACATCTTTATTCATAACACAACGTCCAACGGTTGAATCTTACCAAACTGCTGACCATCGCTGTCTTTTGCAGAAAGCGAGGGAATAAGGCCATCTCGCAGCGGCCAATCAATGCCTAACTCAGGATCATTCCAAGCAATAGAAACCTCTGCCTCAGGGTTGTAGTAGTCGGTACATTTATATACAAATTCTGCTTCTGGACTAGTGACATAAAAACCATGCGCAAAACCAGCCGGTACCCAGAGTTGACGTTTATTTTCCGCAGACAGATATTCACCAACCCATTGACCATAAGTCGGAGAGCCTTTGCGGATATCGACAGCAACATCAAAGACTTCTCCAGATATCACGCGTACCAGTTTTCCTTGTGTGTTTGCAGTTTGAAAATGCAGTCCTCGAAGGATACCTTGCTTTGACTTTGAGTGGTTATCTTGAACAAAAGGAGTAGGTTGCCCCGTAACTCGCTCTTCAAATTGCTTCTGGTTCCACGTTTCCATAAAAAAACCACGCTCGTCACCGAACACCTGAGGCTCGATAAGTTTCACATCAGGAATTGCAGTCGAAATTACCTTCATTCTTGGAATGCCTTCATATTTTTTAACGCGTTTTGCCACAAACTAGGGGTAATGGAGAAAACTTTCTCTATCTTTCTACAATCCAACCTTGTGTCTGGTGGCCGTTTCGCTGGTGTTGGGTATTCATGAGTAGGAATCGGATTTACTACCACTTTTTTATCAGAACCAATTTGAGATACGATATTAGAGAAAATTTCTTCTGCAAATTGAAACCAGCTTACATAAGGAGTGCCTGAGTAGTGATAGATACCGGAGAGATCATCATCGGACCTCAACATCTTCTCCATCATAGTAATTAACACACTCGCTATATCCCCTGCATAGGTTGGTGCTCCGACTTGATCGTCCACGACACTGATTTCATCTCGTGTACTGGATAATCTAAGCATAGTCTTTACAAAGTTATTACCAACTTCACCAAATACCCAAGACGTCCGAAGAACAGCATATCGAGAACAAAAAGCGACGACATTTTTCTCACCTTCAAGCTTACTTTTGCCATAAACACTCTGAGGGTTTTCAGCATCGAGCTCCGTATATGGTTTGTCACTTTTACCATCAAACACATAATCCGTTGAAATATGCAGCATAAGCGCACCTACTTTGGACGCAGCTTTAGCAAGGCTTTCAACAGCATCGGCATTAACGGCATAACACTGCTGCAAATCTTGCTCAGCTTTATCTACAGCAGTATAAGCTGCCGCATTAATTATCACATTTGGCTGCACGGACTCAACACAAGAAATAACGCTATTTGAGTTTGTGATATCAAGTTCTTGCCGATCAAACGTAAACAGCTCAACATCCACTCTTTGCGTTAGTTGAGACACCAAACACGTCCCGACCTGCCCACGACTGCCAATAACAAGGACTCTAATCATCTTCGTTAGACTCCGATGCTAAACGTAATAGATACTGACCATATTCATTTTTAGACATCGGTGTTGCAATACGTACAAGGTCTTCACCAGATAACCAACGGTTGCGCCAAGCAATTTCTTCTAAGCAGGCAATTTTTAGCCCCTGAACTTCTTCAATCGTTTGAACAAACGAAGAAGCTTGATGCAAACTCTCGTGGGTACCAGAATCCAACCAAGCAAATCCTCGGCCCAATAACTCAACATTAAGAGATCCATTTTCTAGGTACATCTGATTTATCGCCGTAATTTCTAGCTCACCACGTTCAGAAGGCTCGATTGTTTTTGCCCACTCGACAACACGATTATCGTAAAAATACAATCCTGTAACCGCGAAGTTTGACTTAGGCTCTTGAGGCTTCTCTTCAATAGAAAGCGCTTTCATATTTGCATCAAACTCAACAACCCCAAAACGTTCCGGATCTTTTACTTGATAACCAAAGACAGTCGCTCCAGATGTTTGGTTAGCGGCACTTCGTAATGTCTGAGAGAAAGATTGACCATAGAAGATATTGTCGCCTAACACCAAGCAAACCGAATCATTTCCGATAAACTCTTCGCCAATAATAAATGCTTGTGCTAATCCCTCCGGTTTTTCTTGAACTGCATAGGTCAATGAAATACCAAAATCAGATCCATCACCAAGTAAACGCACAAAGCCCTCTTGATCCTCTGGAGTCGTGATAATTAATATTTCTCTGATACCCGCTAACATCAAAACCGATAATGGGTAATAAACCATTGGCTTGTCATAGACTGGGAGGAGTTGCTTTGAAACACCACGAGTAATTGGATATAGACGCGTTCCAGAACCACCAGCAAGGATAATACCTTTCATTTTCTTACCTTATTCTAAATTATTGACCAAGACGCTCTAAGCTGTAGGAGCCGTCTAAAACACGTTGCCACCATTCTTTATGCGCTAAATACCACTCAACAGTTTTACGCAGACCAGTCTCAAAGGTTTCTTCTGGTGTCCAGCCTAATTCACGTTCAATTTTAGAAGCATCGATAGCGTATCGAACATCATGCCCTGGTCGATCTTTTACATAAGTAATTAAATCTTGGTAATGCGAAATGCCTTCAGGCTTATTTGGTACAAGCTCTTCTAGGATCTCGCAAATTGACTTCACAACATCAATGTTTGCTTTTTCATTGTGACCACCAATATTGTATGTCTCCCCAATAACGCCTTCTGTCACGACTTTGTAGAGCGCTTTGGCGTGGTCTTCTACAAATAACCAATCACGGACCTGCATACCATCGCCATATACTGGCAGTGGTGAACCTTTTAATGCATTTAAGATAATTAAAGGAATCAGTTTTTCAGGAAAGTGGTATGGACCATAGTTATTGGAACAGTTAGTCACAATGGTCGGAAAGCCATACGTTCTTAACCAAGCTCGAACAAGGTGATCACTCGACGCTTTCGATGCTGAATACGGTGAAGATGGTGCGTACGAGGTTTCCTCTGTAAACAAATCATCTGTTCCCTCTAAGTCACCATATACCTCATCTGTTGAGATATGGTGGAAACGAAAGGCCGCTTTGTTAGCGTCATCAAGCTGACTCCAATATCCACGAGCCACTTCTAATAGGGTATAAGTACCAACAATGTTAGTTTCAATAAAAGCAGCAGGGCCATCAATAGAGCGATCGACGTGAGACTCTGCCGCTAAGTGCATAACTGCATCAGGCTGGTGCTCTGAAAACACACGCTCTAGCGCGACACGATCGCAGATATCCACTTGTTCAAAAGCATAGCGCGCGTGGCTGGACACCTCGCTTAAAGATTCAAGATTACCTGCGTAGGTCAGTTTGTCTAAGTTAATCACCGAGTCTTGCGTATGATTAATAATATGGCGAACAACAGCAGAGCCAATAAACCCTGCACCACCTGTCACTAAGATTTTCATTTTAAATTTATATCCACATTTACGGGCTATTTGGCATCGGTACAATTGCACGCGAGCACAGCAGAATATTTTCGGTCGAAGTTAACATCCTCATTAAACTGAGTGACTACGACAAACTTACCTTAGCCCTTTTGTTTCACTTAAGACTGATTGTAACCTAACATCAAGGATTCAAAGTCATCTTCAGACCAATGAATTTTCCGTTTACCAAGCTCTTTTCTAAATGAGCGAAGAAGACGATTCAAGTTTCGTTCTTTCCATTGTTCCCCAGATTGCTGCTTACACTTGTCAAAATCGATAATCCAGACCTTACCTTCACTATCTAGCAGGATATTGTGAATATTCAAGTCGGTATGATTAACACCAACATCGTGCATTTTACGGATTTCTAGGCCGATTTTTTGGTAGTCTTCATTAGATAAGTTTTCCACCTGTAGCTTATCAACGAGATCGCTTGCCTCTGATATTTTTTCACTCAATAAGTCTGCTCGATATAACAAACCTATTTGTTCTACTTTAGCGGCAATAGGGCGAGGAACATTAACGCCAGCGCTACGTAGTTTTTGGAGCAGAGCGAACTCAGCGTAACTGCGAGTTCGCTCCAAGCCTAGGAACAAATATTGGTCCCGGACAATCTTTCCGAACAAACCACCGCGGTGATAATGTCGTAATGCAGCAATCGTACTCTGAAGCTTGATAAACCACGTAGTGCCTCTCCCACTAGCGTTGCCAACGATGGCATTGCAACTGCGCCAGTAGTTAATCTCAAATAAACTCTCTATGGGCTCAGTGACCAAGCATTCGTCGTACCATACATGCGTGTTACTTTCTTGATAGTGCTTCATCATGCCCCTCAGAAAAAGAGAATATAAGACCATGTAAAGGCTGCAAACAACAACGCGACAAAGACAGCGGCAGAACCTATGTCTTTTGCTCGACCACTTAACTCATGTCTTTCCACACCAATCCTATCTACAACCGCCTCAATTGCAGAGTTAATCAGTTCAACAATCAACACCAAAACGACAGTGCCGAGCATCACTATACGTTCTATCTGAGAAACATCTAACCAGCAAAGCAGCAATACAGAGACAATGAGCAGTGCCAATTCTTGTCGAACCGCGGCTTCATGCTTTAAGGCGGCCTTTAAGCCTTGAAGTGAATAGATACTGGCTTTTAAAATCCGTTGAATGCCCGTGTTTCCAGGCTTTCCTGAAACGGCTTCTGTTTTCTGCTTGTCCTTATCCACTTGAATGTCTCGTGATCACATCATAGCGTCATTTTACATTGTTCTATTTGAGGAACAATCTAGTAAGGCTTTTTTACCGTTCTTCAATGACACGGCACCTCTTTGATTGGCTTCTTTCAGAAAATGAAGGCTTCAAGTAACATAACACCCAATACCCAACAAATTGCTGGATTACTTATGAAGATTGCACTGGTCCATTTAAGACACGCATACTCAGGCGGAGTAGAGCTGTACCTCAATCAAATGGCGAGATACATGGCAGAGAAAGGAGAAGATGTCACTATCATCTGCCGCTCTCATGCTGATACTCCTCCACACCCTAACGTTAAGTTTGTGAAACTAAGTGGTTTTAGTATTGGCAAAAGCCACCGTCTTTGGAAATTTGCGAAAGCGGTAGAGAAACACGTTAAAGAGTCTGATTATGACTTGGTGTACGGCCTAGCTCACGCGTGGACACACGATGTGTTGAGAATTGGAGCAGGCACAAGCCTTCATATGGCGCGATCATTAAATAAACCAATGCGAATCAAAGATAAAGTGACACATCTGATTGAGCAAAAAGCAATGACCCCTGGCGCCTACTACCATGTCATTAGTAATTCACGTAAGAGTGCTCAGGAAATCCAAGAAGCTCATCACGTACCTAAAGAAAAAATCACAGTAATCCATAACTTTGTCGATACGAAACGATTTGATGCACAACGAGTCGAAAAAGAGGCTTTAGAGCTTAAGCAACAAATGGAGCTTGATCCTAACAAGCCGATTTTCTTATTTTTAGGTACTGGCTACGAGAGGAAAGGGCTAAAACAAACTCTCACTGCATTTACCAAACTGAACATTGATGCTCAATTGGTGATTGTTGGTCGAGAGACTCACGAGGGCGAGTACATTAGATTTGCGGAAAACCTTGGGATACAAGACAAATGTAAGTTTATGGGGGAAGACAAACGACCAGAGCTCTACTTTACGCTGGCTGATTGCTATGTCCTGCCAACTCTCTATGAACCTTTTGGCTTTACGGTAATCGAATCTCTCGCATGTGGCACACCATCTATTACCACTGAAAACTGTGGTGCGAAAGAGGTTCTCAATCCAGAAGTGTCGAGCGTCATTGGATCTGAGGTGAACCCAGATGAACTAGCAAAAGCGATGGCGTTCTGGGCTGATAAAAAACGTACGACCAATGTGAGTGAACAATGCAGAGCATTAGCCTTAACAATGGATGTCGACACTGTACTGGAGAAAAACTACCAACAGCTGTTGGCGGTATACAAAATGAAGCAGCAGTCAGCAAACACCTAATTTGGATTTAGCTGACGCACTTGTAAAATCGTATTACTCTCTTAGCTTATTATTGTTGGCTAAGAGAGATTCTCTAACACTTTATCGAGCTTTTCTTGCACCTGCTCTACGGTAATTGCGGCCATTAAGTTATCCCCTTTAGCACGCGTGCCCCATGCAAGTGAGTCTACGGACTGACCTTTTTGTTCTTCAACATGTTGTTGGTAGACACTCGCGACATTTTCCAAATCGTTATAAGGTCCAGTACGTCTAGGATCACTATGCGCATATAAACCAATCACAGGTGTCATTTGAGTCGTCGCCAAGTGAGCGGGACCGGAGTCAGGGCTAATAACAACAGTGGCTTCACGCAATACAGCGGTCAGTTGCTTTAAACTTGTTTCACCGACGATATTAGTGACGGGCTGCTCGCACAGTGACTCAATTTTATGTGCTAATTGCTTTTCTCTTTCCGCTGGTGAGCCACATAGGATTACATGAAGTCCCAAAGACGATGCGTAATCGGCGATAGCTGCGTATCGCTCCACTAACCAGTTACGAGAGTCCTTGCTTGCCGCAGCAGAAATCACGACACACTTTCGACCTCGGGTAATACCTTTAGCGTAATCGACTGATTCACTGGGTAATGGGATATTCCACGTTGGCTGGCTGAATGGAACACCAATATACTTAGCAAATTCAGCCATGTTATCTAAGACATGCATTGCCGTTGTATTAGGTAAGTGACGATTAGTGAACCACCACTGCCCTTCTCTTGTTCTATTCTTGCTAAAACCCACTTTGTATTTTGCTTGAATGCCCAAAGACAAAACACTCGATCTCAAGGCTGCCTGCATGTGCAGCAAAACATCAAATTTAGTGCCCTTTAGCTGCTTCCACACAGCCTTCATCCCTTTAAGGCCTTGTGACTTATCAAAAACAATCACATTAATGTCGGGCAAATCACCAATCAGTTGCGCCTCTATTTTGCCGGTAACCCAAGTTATCTTGGTTTGCGGCCAATGCTTTTGAATAGCTTGAACCACTGCGATCGCATGGCAAACGTCGCCAATGGCCGACAAACGCAATACACACAAATGAGACGGAGGTGAAGTGAATAAACTCATGATAATTTAGGCTTTTGGTTTAAGAGCATTACTGACATAGCTTGAAGTACTTCTCGAGCGTCTTGATACAAATTAAGCTTTCCAATTGTTCATCCTGAAATTGGGCCACATGTCGATGCGCATTTTCAATCATGGTTTCAGCTTTATCTGGGTTTTCAAGGTAATAATTAATTTTCTCGTCAAAGTCAGACCAATCATCTTTCACTTCAACATAATGAACTCCTGGTTGTAGCGTACCTTCCATAAACCACGTTTCAAAACGCATCTTAGGCGTCACTACGACAGAATTCGAAGACATTGCCCACTTTAAATTGGTTGCAACATCGTTACCTTCAAGACAAATGATAAACTTGTACTTCAATTGTTCTTGAATGGACATAAATTCTTTTTGCCATTCAGGGTGCTCTTGAGAAGGGTTGGATTGACCAGCATCCATCATAGGGTTCTCAAACATTGCTTCCATAAATCGAATACGATGGACCCGTTTCACAAAACCACGGAAAACCGCCATATCTTTCTTATCGTGAAAGCCTAATGCGTCGTTTACAAACTGGAAGTGTCTACGCTTGTTGAGTTTGAACAGAACTGAATTGTCGTTGTTACCCTCAATCGGCCTAGCCTTATAAAGCGTTGGGCAATCTTCTACGGCGACTTCATCCCCAAAGTAATAACAAAACGGATTAGTATCAGGGAAATAACGGAGGAACTCTTTAAGATCATACGTATATGCACTTTGACCTTTATGTGAGAAACAACTCAAACTGGTCGATTTACTGGAATCCAGCTCGCTCGGAGTATTTATTTTACAATAGTAATCCACTCGCTCTTGGACTAACTCCATTTGACCTTGAAACTTCTTTTCTAGTTTGTTTTTGTTGTAAGCAAAATACGCTTGTGGAGCAATGGTCAACAGCAGGTTTTTTATATAGTAAAAAAGTTTCATTAAAACGTTATGCCCTTATCACACCTATGTTTGTAGATGTTATCTATTCTCGAGTCGATGATGTATCATACTACTACTTTTAAGCGTTTTTTGACACTTTTGACAAACACAACGAGCTGCATATGAAACAACAAGGTCATAGTGCCACACACGTCATTTATCCGGGAACTTTCGACCCTATTACAAACGGCCACCTTAACCTCATAGAGCGCGCAGCCAAAATGTTCGACTCTATCACTATTGGTGTTGCCGCTAGTCCTTCTAAAAAAACGATGTTCACGCTGGAAGAGCGTGTACAGCTAGTAGAACGCTCTATTAGCCACCTTTCAAATGTCAATGTAGAAGGCTTTACTGGTCTACTAGTCGATTTTGCAAAAGCGCAAAACGCAAACATTCTCATTCGAGGCTTAAGAACTACCGTCGATTTCGAATATGAGTTCGGCTTAACCAGTATGTATCGAAAGCTATTGCCGGGACTAGAAAGTGTTTTCCTTACCCCAGATGACGAGTACGCATTCTTATCCTCTACGATTGTAAGAGAGGTGGCTTTACATGGTGGTGAAATTAGCCGATTTGTCCCTGCTCCCGTTGAACTCGCACTTGCTCAAAAAGCCAAGAAATAATTACTCGAACAAAAGAAAAGAATTTCTATGAACGTATTAATTGTGTGTAAAGGCACGCTACCCCCTGTAACTTATGGTGGTACAGAACGCGTTGTTTGGAGCTTAATGAAAGCGCTTCATCAACTGGGTCATAGCGTTTACATTCTTAACCCTGAACCTATGACATGCGATTGGGCGACATGTATTACCCAGCAACCAAACCTATCTATTGATGAACAAATTCCCGACGAAGTTGATGTCGTTCACTTCCATGTCGGTGGCAGTTGCACTAAAAAGCCTTATGTCATCACTCGTCACGGTAACAACACCGTGGCCCAAAAAAACGATCCTAATTCAATTTTCGTTTCTCAAAAACACGCTCTGAACCATGGTTGTGAAGCCTTTGTATACAATGGCCTAGATTGGAGTGATTATCATCAGCCCAATTTAGAACTGAATAAAAGAGATAACCGCTATCACTTCCTTGGCAAAGCCGCTTGGCGTTTAAAAAACGTGCAAGGCGCAATAGATATTACGAAAAAAGCCAATGTCGCTTTGGATGTTTTAGGTGGACATCGATTGAATTTTAAAATGGGATTTCGCCTCACTTTAGATCGCCATGTTAAATTTCACGGCATGGTTAACAACACAGAGAAGTGTACAGTACTCGAGCGCTCTAAAGGCTTGATCTTTCCTGTTACTTGGGAAGAACCATTTGGCTTAGCCATTACAGAAAGCCTGTTTATGGGGACACCCGTGTTTGCCACACCATATGGTTCACTGCCAGAGTTAATTAACGCGCCAGAGTTTGGCTCATTATCAAATATTGAAGATGAACTAGCGGACGCAATTAAACATGGAAGCTACAATCCAAAACTGTGTCACGAATACGCTCGAGACACGTTTGATCATATTTCAATGGCCAAGGCTTACATAGAGAAGTACGAAAAAGTACTCAATGGAGAAGCTCTGAACCAGTTTCTTTCTGAGCCAGTAAAACAAATAAAAAAATTACCTTACTTTAGATAGAACACCAATTCTGAGTCACTATGAAAGCATTTTGTATCACTTTAAAAGGCTGTGAAGACAGGCAAGAGACAACATTAAACACCCTAAAGAGAATCGGTTTAGATTGTGAGGTTTTCTACGGCGTCGATGCACGTAAAGACACTCATCCTTTATTGGGTCACTTAGATAGCCGCCAGTTTGAATTCAACATGGGACGCCCATGCATCATCGGTGAGGCGGGATGTTATGCGAGCCATTACCTACTCTGGCAAAAATGCGTTGAGCTCAACGAACCTATCATCATTTTTGAAGATGATCTCAGCATTGAAGACGAATTATTCCTAAACACATTGAAGGCCGTTGCCGAAAATATCGAAAGCTGTGGGTATATTCGTCCAGAAAACACTAGTAATCGCGGCATGTTCTACGATGTGAAACAATATGGTTCTCAAAGACTGGTTAAGTATCTAAAAGTACCACAGTGTACAACCTCTTATGCTATCAGCCCTTCGGCGGCACGAGCATTTATTGATGCAAGTAAAACGTTCCAATTCCCTGTAGACGTCTTCCTGCGTAATACCTGGTTGCACAGGCAAGCAATGTTTGGAGTAAGGCAGGCAGGCTTACGTGGAGGCAATAAGCCATCGGTTATTGGTAATAGAAAACGCCAAGGCGATAAAGATTATCTCGTTGCTACAATGAAACTGCTTAATAAAGCAAAAAGTATGACGCTAAATTTAGTGATGAATGGTTACCACCTCATCAAAATGGGCCGAGAATACGGCCCAAAGAAGTTTAATAACTAAAGCAGTTTACTTCTGACATTCCCCGCAGAAGAAGGTATTACGTTGGCCTATTTTCTGCTCTTGGAGAGCTTCGCCACATTCTGGGCATGGCTCTCCGGCTTTTCCGTAAACTAATAACTCTTGTGCGAAATAACCCGGTTTGCCATCTGCTTGGGCGAAGTCTTTCAGTGTGGTTCCGCCTTGTTGGATGGCGATCTCTAGCGTGGCTTTGATGTTCTCCACCAACAATCGCCATTCCTTCTTAGTTAGTTTTCCTGCAGGGCGAGTGGGATGAATGCGTGATTTAAACAATGATTCGTTGGCGTAGATATTTCCGACTCCGACGACGATTTTGTTGTCCATGATGAACTGCTTAATCGCTACGCGCTTACCTTTGGCTTTCTCTGCTACGTAGTCCGCGTTGAACTCTTCAGTTAAAGGCTCTGGTCCCATATTACCTAAAACTGCATGTGGCTCATTGGGTGCGCTCCACAGCCATGCGCCAAAACGACGTGGATCGTTGTAGCGCAGCACTTTGCCATTACTCAGTTTGAGATCCACATGATCGTGTTTTGCTGGAGGAAAATCAGCATCTAACACACGCAGTGAACCCGACATACCTAAGTGAACAATCGCAGTTCCTTCGTCCGTTTCTATCAACAGATACTTAGCGCGGCGACTGATGTTACGAATCACCTGCCCTTCTAGCTTTTTAAGCTCTTGCGGGATATCCCAACGCAGTTTCGGGGTTCTAAATACAAATGCCTTGATCGTTTGGCCAATCATATGTGGGCTGATGCCCATTCGGCTTACTTCAACTTCAGGTAATTCAGGCATTTGATTCTCCAATTCACCGGCTAATAGTTCTCGCTGCTAGCATAATCGAAAAGAAAAACGATAAATAGGGAAGCTTATTAGGGGTATAGGCGCAAAAAGGCTCTACTCTGGCATAAGGTAGTTTTCATCGACGGAGATAGCGACCCATTTGTCTTGCCAGGTTTTAAATAGCCAAAAATCAGGTAAACGAAAGAAAGTCACCCGCTGCGGCTCTTCGAGATCCTGATACCAAACTTCTACCGTTTCAGGTACCGCCAGGTTAGGTTTTAAATGATCGTACTGTTCTGAGGTAAGCTCGGTCCCTTCCAATGATTGCCAGCGTGATACAAGTTCACTGATCGGTGCATCAACTTTGATGTTGGATTGCCACCGTCCATCATGCAGCTCGAACTCCCAGCCACTATAGTACAAAGACTCCACCGTATAGTCGGAGCGAAGTACATTTGGGTAAGGGTCTGCTTGATCTGTTAATAGGTAAGTTTTGATCCACATTGGCGCATTTAAGATCACTATAAATGCAATAATGCCCAGAATAAGAATATTATTCCATCGGCGGCGACGAGCCGGACTCACACGCATAACCATCTCTACTCTCTTATCGTTATGAGTAAATTACCAAAGAGTATTGAGCTTGACTAGAACAACGGTGTGCAAGTGTGTAGGGAGTGGTGACTAAGCGGCAGAGGCGATCAATCAAAAATTCGAGTATAGAGTCGGACCAGTAGAATAACTTCAGTAGTGCCTTATAACCCGATGACGTACTGAACCTTTTCTTCAGCACTTTTATTCACGTAATAAAAAACCCAACTCGAAAGTTGGGTTTTTCAATTCATCAAAGAGACTGAAACCAATTATTTGATTTTTGCTTCTTTGTACATAACGTGCTGGCGAACTACTGGATCAAACTTTTTGATCTCAAATTTGCCTGGCATGTTACGCTTGTTCTTATCAGTTGTGTAGAAGTGGCCTGTACCTGCAGAAGATACTAGACGGATTTTCTCACGAACGCCTTTCTTTGCCATTGCTTATTTCCTCTTAAACGTTTTCGCCACGTGCACGCATGTCTGCAAGAACAGTATCAATACCTTTCTTGTCGATGATGCGCATACCTTTAGCAGATAGACGTAGTTTAACAAAACGTTTTTCGCTCTCTACCCAGAAACGATGAGTTTGTAGGTTCGGCAGAAAACGACGCTTAGTAGCATTTCGTGCGTGTGAACGGTTGTTACCCGTTACTGGACGCTTACCAGTTACTTGGCATACTCGTGACATGAATGTCTTCTCCAAAATCGTTTCAGCTCGATATCAACCTTGGTGGCCGAACCTCTCTATCTCTCGAAAAGAAGTTAGAGGTTAAGAACCGCTATGGAAAATCCATACAAGGCTATCAAAGGTCGCGCATTATACTAACTTGATATGCATTGCTCAAGACCCGAACAGATCCTTTTTACAGGTTTTCGTGATCTTTTTTTAGACAGCAGATTTTTTTAGCAGTCCAAGCTGAATTCAGTTAAAAATTTAGTGGCGTGGATGATAGCAGATTTTTAGCAACTAACAACCTAAAAAACGCACAGTTATATCCAGCCTCTTTCAGCAAAAGAGACACTTTCCCCATCTCCGATGACGAAATGGTCCAAAATACGAATATCCACCAATGCTAATGCGTCGGTGAGACGCCTTGTAATCCTTCTGTCAGCTTGGCTCGGCTCAGCGACGCCTGAAGGATGATTGTGCGCTAGAATCAAAGCCGCCGCGTTATGATGCAGAGCACGCTTGACGACTTCTCTCGGATACACCGACGCTGCATCCAACGTTCCTTCAAATAAAATTTCATCTTTTATCACTCGGTGCTGGTTATCGAGAAAAAGAATATAAAAAGCCTCTCTTTGCCGATCCCTTAAAATAGAAGACAGATATAACTTAGTTTGGTCGGGGCTGGTTAAGGCATCACCACGCTTTAGCGTCTCCGCCAAGTAACGTTGTGTCATTTCTAGTACCGCTTGCAACTGAACATACTTGGCTTGCCCCAATCCTTTGTGATGACAAAACTCTTGCTCTGATGCTGAAAATAGTTGTCTGAGCGAACCAAAGTCTTGAATAAGGAAGTCTGCAAGCTCAATCACGTTCATTCCGCGGGTGCCTGTGCGCAAGAAGATGGCCAGTAGCTCAGCATCGGTCAAAGCTTGCGGCCCTCGTTGCAGTAGCTTCTCTCTGGGCATGGACTCATTTGGCAAAGCTTTCAGTATCATCTGATGTCTCTTTATATGGAAAGTGTCCCTATTCCACAAAACAAAAAGCGAAAGTCGAGTATGACTTTCGCTTTCTTCGTACTATCAGTGTTTTCCATGCAACTTAACAGTTCATCAGAGTTTAAAGTTGCCAACCAAGCCGTGAATTTCTGTTCCAGACTGTGATAGCTGCGTGCTGATTGACTCGGCATGCTGCAACGTCTCATTAATGTTGTTCACGATCTGTTGAATAGCCACTAAGTTTTGGTTGATGTCTTCTGCAACCGCGCTTTGTTCTTCTGCGGCAGACGCGGTTTGAATACCCATATCTCGAATTGTTCCGATAGAATGATGAACACCAGAAAGAGATTGCTGAATGAGCGCCGATTCTTCCGCCGTTTTGACACCTCTTTTTTGGCTCACCGACATCGTACTGACCGCTCTTGATACACCATTTTGTAGCTGCTTAAGCATGTCACCAATTTCATGAGTACTATTTTGTGTACGACTGGCTAACGAGCGCACTTCATCCGCAACGACGGCAAACCCTCGACCTTGCTCACCGGCTCTAGCCGCTTCAATCGCCGCATTTAGGGCCAACAAATTCGTTTGCTCGGCTATCTCGCCAATCACATCCAGCACTTTGGTTATTTTTTCAGTCTGTAAACTCAACTCAGAAATTGCATCTGACGTGCTGTCTATCTCCGTCACGAGTTCGGTAATGCCTTCTATTGCTTGCTCGACCTCATGCTGAGCAGCGGTGACTTGACTGTTGGCATCGTCAATTGCCTGCGCGGTCGCATTAGTATTGCTGGCTACTTCTTTGGCAGTCATGCTCATTTGCGTCACTGCCGTCACGACTTTGTCCGTCTCTAAACAGTGATCCTGCATTTGACCGCTCGCTTGGCTAGTCTGAGTGTTCAGGCTTTGGGAAACGGTCTGTACTGTCGTCGCAGAGCGATGAATGTCCTGCATCAGTGGGTGCAGCTTATCCATAAAATCATTAAACGCGGCCGCCACTTCACCGACTTCATCCTGACTTTCGACTTTTAAACGAGCCGTTAAGTCACCGCCGCCTGCGGCAACATCTTTTAATGAAGCCGCGACATGTTGTAATGGCTGAATACCTTTAGACACCACGATACTGGTGAGAACACTGGTAATGATCAATCCAATAGCGGAAATCAACACGGCAGATAACGTATGCTCTTTTAGCTCTTGAGTCTTTAACTCTCTGTGCATCGCAACTTGCTGGTCGATGTCATCAATATAAACGCCAGTACCTAAAACCCAGTCCCATTTCGATAGATATTCTGCATAGCCCAACTTAGGCGCTTGTGCGTCAATGGTCGGTTTATGCCACGAGAAATAGAGGAACCCATCCCCTTTTTGAGAAGCGTCAATCAAGCCCGCAATAACTGCGACCCCATTTTCATCTTTTAAGTCGTAAAGGTTTTTACCCTCTAATGCAGGTTTGATGGCGTGCAACGTATTCACACCTTGAGAGTCGTAGGCAAAAAAGTAGCCATCGCTTTCAAAGCGCATGGCTTTCAGAATTTCTTTTGCTGCCTCTTTATTACTTCCATTTACATCCGTGTCGTATAACGGTTTTATCGCCGTCACGCCCATCATCATATAGGCTTGTAACTCTTTCTTTTTCGTTTCGATGAGCTCTTGCCTGTCTCTTGCCAGCTCCGCTTCCAAACTTTTACTGCTGTTGATGTAATACACCACTGAGATCAACGTGGTGATCAACAACAGCGGAATTAGGGTTATCAGCAGCAATTTGTTTCGACTTTTCAACACCATGGTTTCCACTACCTCTTTTTCTTTTCAGACTTGCAAACTCCGCGCAACTTGTCTGTGAGGTAGGCGAGAATTTTCCCTTCCTCGGTCAGATTAATACTCTGGAGTTTGATGTGAATTATCTTCTCGTTATATATGCTCGGGCGGTCAGACTTTGAATTGTGTTAAAATCCGGTCATCAAATTGGAGATCTCACATGCAAACACTAGCAGGAAAGAAAATTCTACTCGGCATCAGTGGCGGTATTGCCGCGTATAAATGTGCGGAGCTAACCCGTCGCCTCATAGAGAGAGGAGCGCAAGTTCAAGTTGTAATGACGAAAGCCGCAAAAGAGTTCATTACCCCTTTAACCATGCAAGCCGTTTCGGGCCGTCCTGTCTCGGACAGTTTACTAGACCCAGCAGCGGAAGCCTCTATGGGCCATATTGAATTGGCCAAATGGGCAGATTTAGTGCTATTAGCGCCCGCGACCGCGGACTTAATCGCGCGCATGTCCGCAGGCATGGGGAACGATTTACTTACTACGCTCGTGCTCGCGACGGATTCCCCTGTTGCTGTTTCTCCGGCGATGAATCAACAGATGTATCGCAATATCGCAACCCAAGAGAACATCGCTACGTTAGCGCGTCGTGGTATGCACATCTGGGGCCCTGCGGCAGGAGAGCAAGCCTGTGGTGATGTAGGACCAGGTCGAATGCTGGAACCAATGCAGCTAGTACAGCTATGTGAACAGTTCTTTCAACCAAAATTGCTAGAAGGTAGGTCGATACTCATTACCGCCGGACCAACTCGCGAAGCGATTGATCCAGTGCGTTACATTACGAACCATAGCTCCGGGAAAATGGGCTATGCATTGGCGAGCGCCGCAGCGCAGATGGGAGCAAAAGTCACCCTCGTGAGCGGTCCTGTCAGTTTAAATACGCCCGTAGGTGTTGAGCGCATAAATGTTTCCAGTGCACAAGAGATGCACGAAGCCGTTATGACACATGCAAACCAGCATGATGCCTTTATTAGCTGCGCTGCCGTTGCCGACTACCGCCCACAAACGATCGCGTCTCAAAAGTTGAAAAAGACAGAAGACAACGACGAAATGGTCATTAATATGGTTAAAAATCCTGATATTGTTGCATCTGTGGCAGCAATGACGGAGAAGCGTCCGTTTACCGTCGGTTTTGCGGCTGAAACCAATGATGTAGAGACCTATGCTCGAGGCAAGTTAACAAAGAAAAACCTCGATATGATCTGTGCAAACGACGTTTCGGTTGCAGGGCAAGGGTTTAACAGCAACGACAACGCAATTACCCTTTACTGGCCTGAAGGTGAACTTGCGCTCGCTTTGGAATCAAAAGAAGCATTGAGCTTTAAAATTCTCGAAAAAATGCATCAATTGATGTAACTAACGTTTGAAAACCCTGCCAATTTTTTACAAAAGCTGGCATAAATTTGGTACAAAAATGACAACTAAGGGTGTTAAATCTCCCATTCCACCCTTAGTGGTCTAGTTTGAGGCGAAATAGCGTCTTATAATCCCCTCCGCTCAACTTTGTATTTTGAAAGGAAGTAACTAATGGCCGGCAGTAAAAAATCCAACCGTCGTGAAGAAATCTTACAAGCATTGGCAGAAATGCTTGAATCAACAGATGGCGCTTCACGCATTACTACGGCAAAACTGGCCAAGCAAGTCGGCGTTTCAGAAGCCGCGCTGTATCGTCATTTCCCAAGTAAAGCGCGCATGTTCGAAGGGTTGATTGAGTTCATTGAAGAAGCCTTGATGACACGTATCAACCGTATTCTAGACGACGAAAAAGATACACTAGAGCGTATTCGTATGGTGATGCACCTTATTTTGGCGTTCTCTGAACGTAACCCAGGTCTGACACGCATTTTGTCGGGTCATGCTCTAATGTTTGAAAATGAACGTCTACGTGAACGCATCAATCAACTCTTTGAGCGTATAGAAACACAATTGCGCCAAATCCTGCGTGAACGTAAGATTCGTGAAGGGAAGTCTTTCCCTGTCGAAGAGCGCATCCTAGCCGCGCAAATTCTGGGACAAGTTGAGGGGAGCCTAAACCGCTTTGTGCGTAGCGACTTTAAATACCAGCCGACTGCAAACTTTGACGAGTACTGGGCGCTTTTGAGTGCACAAATAAAGTAAAAGACTATGAGTAAAGACAAATACACGCAGCCCGAGTTTTCTCTTTCACTTCTTCACCCTCGTAACTGGGGCGTATGGCTTGGTTTTGGTCTGTTGGCCATCCTCGTCAATATTCTTCCTTATCGGCTGCTGCTTTCATTAGGTCGTTCACTCGGCAAACTTGGCATGCGCTACGGTAAAAAGCGTGTCCACGTTGCTCAGCGTAACTTAGAATTGGCCTTTCCAGACAAAACACCTGAAGAGATTCAACATATTGTTGAAGAGAACTTCAAAAATACCGGTATGGCACTGATAGAAACCGGAATCACTTGGTTCTGGCCGACTTGGCGCTTTAAAAACCTGATCGTCGAGAAAGATCTCGGCGCACTGCGTGAAAAAGCCAAAGAAGGTAAAGGCGTCCTACTTTGTTGTGTCCATGCTCTTAATCTAGAGATCACTGCGCGTGCTTTCGCCGTGTTAGGCGTGGCCGGGTACGGCGCGTTTCGTCCGCATAATAATCCTGCTTATAACTTTATCCAGTATTGGGGACGGACACATAACGGCAATAAACTGATTGATCGTAAAGATGTAAAAAAGATGATTCGTGTTTTACGCAGCGGTGAGCGTCTGTTCTATTTACCGGATCACGATTACGGTCGCAAAAAATCAGTATTTGTGCCCTTCTTTGCCGTAGACGATGCGTGTACGACAACAGGCACGAGCATTCTGGCGTATACCTCAAAATGTGCGATCATCCCAGGCTCAGGATTTCGCAATGACGAAGGAAAATACGACATCATCGCCGATAACTGCATTGAAGCCGATTATCCACAAAAAGACGAAGTCGCCGCTGCCGCTTATATGAACAAGTATGTGGAAAAAGTCATTCTACGCGCTCCAGAGCAATGGATGTGGCTCCATAAACGCTATAAAACCATGCAAGATGAGCATGTCGAGAAAGGCATTCGCTATAAGTAAGTGGTCAAGGCGATGAATCCAAAAACAAAAAAGGGCAGATGAATATCCATCTGCCCTTTTTACTTTTTCAGAAAAAGTAACCAATTAAATGCCGTATTCTGCGCGGTACGCTTTGACTGCTTCTAGATGCTCTTTGTCTGTGCCTTTCTCTTCAAGGAAAGTCACAAGGTCAGTCAGGCTAATGATTGAGATGATTGCACAACCAAAGTCACGCTCCACTTCTTGAATCGCAGACAACTCACCTTTGCCTTTTTCTTGGCGGTCAATCGCAACCAACACACCAGCAAGGTCTGCGCCATTTGCTTGAATGATTTCCATCGATTCACGAATCGCAGTACCTGCTGTGATTACGTCATCTACTAGCATGATACGGCCTTCAAGCGCAGAGCCTACAAGGTTACCGCCTTCGCCGTGATCTTTCGCTTCTTTACGGTTGAAGCAGTAAGGCGTGTCGACGTCATGATGATCCGCCAGCGCGACTGCTGTTGTCGTCGCGATTGGAATCCCTTTGTACGCAGGGCCAAACAGCACATCAAACTCAATGCCTGAATCAGCGAGCGCGGCTGCGTAAAAACGACCAAGACGCGCTAGGTCACGACCAGTATTGAAAAGACCAGCGTTAAAGAAGTACGGGCTTTTACGGCCAGATTTCAAAGTAAACTCACCAAACTTAAGAACTTCTTTCTCAAGTGCAAACTCAATAAATTCACGCTGGTATGCTTTCATTATTTTCTCTCTATGTCCTTGGTTTCTTGTGTCTCTTCTCGACAATCATTCATTTCTCTATTGTCGAGATAAAAAAATAGCCCCCATAATGGGAGCTATCTAAATCAATTGGCTAACGCCGCCTTCTGAGCTGCGACAATTTCTGTAATGCCGACTTTCGCCGACTCGAGCAATGCCATCAGCTGTTCGTGACTGAACGGTTCACCTTCTGCGGTGCCCTGAATTTCAATCATCTTGCCTTCTTCGGTCATTACTACGTTCATGTCTGTGTCTGCCGCTGAATCTTCAACGTATTCAAGATCACACAATACTTCGTCGCCTAGTAAGCCGACAGAAACTGCCGCTACGTGGCCTTTCATTGGGTTTGCTTTTAGCTTGCCGCTATCTACTAGGTGTTGGAACGCATCGGCCATTGCAACACTTGCGCCGCTGATAGATGCAGTGCGAGTGCCGCCGTCTGCTTGGATAACGTCACAGTCAACGGTGATCATGAACTCACCCATGGCTTTTAGATCGACAACAGCACGTAGGCTTCGCGCGATAAGACGCTGAATTTCCATCGTACGGCCGCCTTGTTTGCCACTTGCCGCCTCACGACGAGTACGAGAATGTGTTGCTCGAGGTAGCATGCCGTATTCAGCTGTAACCCAGCCTTTACCTTGACCTTTTAGCCAACGTGGCACAGATTCTTCGACGGTCGCATTACACAACACTTTGGTGTTACCGAACTCAACTAGCACTGACCCTTCAGCGTAAGCTGTGTAGTTACGAGTAATTTTGATAGGGCGAACTTGATCCGCCTTGCGATCGTTTGGACGCATGGGCATCTACCTTAAATATGAGGAGAAGACGATTTGGTTGGGCGAAGATTATAACGGAATCGATTCCGGATTCATAGGTTACGCCGCTGGCACAACATAAACAATCCATACATCCCGCGCACCTATCGACGCAGCATGATACACTCTTGAAGTAATTTTCAAAAAATGAAGACAGGAAAATTCGATGATTTACAGTATGACAGCGTATGCACGCAAAGAAGTAAAAGGCGATTGGGGCTCTGCGGTATGGGAAATCCGCAGCGTGAACCAGCGTTATTTAGAAACATACTTCCGCATGCCAGAACAATTTCGCGGGTTAGAGCCCGTTTTACGTGAGCGCTTTCGTAAGCGCTTAGCGCGAGGCAAAGTAGAATGTAATCTGCGTTTTGAAGCAAACCCTGCCGCAAAAGGTGAGCTTAGCATCAATGAAGCGCTTGCTAGCCAGGTAATTAAAGCCGCTGAACAAGTCATGCACATGACTGGTGAACTGAGCCGAATCAATCCATTTCAAGTCATGCAATGGCCGGGGGTAATGGAAACGCCAGAGCAAGACATGGATGCGGTAAATAAAGTGCTACTAGAAGCATTTGATGGCGCAATGGATGAATTTATTGAAGCGCGCGCTCGTGAAGGCGAGAACATGAAGGCGCTGATTGAGCAACGCCTAGAAGCGATCACATCAGAAGTTGTGAAAGTGCGCGCACGCATGCCAGAAATACTAGAGTGGCAACATGAGCGTCTGTTCTCTAAATTTGAAGATGCGAAAGTAGAGCTAGACCCATCTCGCGTTGAGCAAGAGCTAATCCTTCTGGCACAGAAATCAGACGTAGCAGAAGAGCTAGACCGTCTTGATTCTCACGTAAAAGAAACCACAAACATTCTGAAAAAAGGTGGCGCAGTCGGTCGTCGTCTGGACTTCATGATGCAAGAGTTCAACCGTGAATCGAACACGCTAGCGTCGAAATCCATCAGCACCGACATCACCGCATCGGGCGTTGAACTGAAAGTTCTAATTGAACAGATGCGTGAGCAGATCCAAAACATTGAATGATCTAAAAGTCATCGAGTATTGAAACAAAAAAGCCCCGCTAATACGGGGCTTTCTTTTATTCGTCTTTTTCCAAGGTACTGTTATCAACGTAGGGCCAATAATGATGTCCAATTCTGATCAGCAAAGTAGCCGCAGCCAAAATAAACGCAGCCAGAGATAACCACACAACCAAAACTGCATCCAGCTCTTTCATTCCGAGAGTGATATAGCGGGCGATCGCCATCATCGCGATGTAGATAGGATAGCGTACCGGAATTTTACCGTTCATCACGAACTGCTGCACCATGGCGAGCACTTCCAGATAGATAAACATCAAAAGAATATCTGTGAGTAAGACACGCTTCTCTATAAATACGTGCACAAACTCTTGCATCATGGCGTACAACGTCGCCAAGGTAATAGAGACTAATAACACCGCCTCCAAAATATGGAAGATTTTCAGGAAAGGTCGACTAAAGGATTTCGGTAAATTCGACGGCATGGTCCATTATCCAAACAAAGAAAATAGGCCTTGAGTTTAGCATGCAACGATCTTCAATCAATCAGAATAAACATCAGTGCGAATCGACTCCAAGTCCTGGCATTTGCTTATAAAAACGCTCCGCTTATTTGGCGGAGCGCTTTTGTGTTATAGGACCTGTGGCATCACTTACGCCACTTGCTGCTTTTTTTCAGCTACGCGCTTTTTCTTCCGATATTTAGGGTGAGTGATCGGAATCGCAGATAGGAGTTTTTTGGTGTATTCGTTTTGCGGGTTTGCATAAATTTCTTTAGCGCTGCCTGCTTCTACCACTTTACCAAAATACATCACGGCAACTTTGTCAGAGACATGTTTCACCACCGAGAGATCGTGAGAGATAAATATGATCGCCAAATTCATTTCTTGTTGCAGTTGTAGCAATAGGTTCAAGATTTGCGCCTGTACCGACACATCTAACGCAGATACCGATTCATCACAAATCAGTAGTTTAGGCTTCAATGCAATCGCGCGAGCAATACCGATACGCTGCCGTTGTCCGCCTGAAAATTCATGTGGATAACGGTTTACTGCCGTTTCTGGTAATCCCACTTTGATTAAAAGCTCTTTTACCCACTGTTTACGCTCTGTTGGCGTGCCAATTTTATGAATAACAAACGGTTCTTCCAGAATCATACCGATGGTATGACGCTGATTGAGTGACTCCATTGGGTCTTGAAAGACGATTTGCATGTCTTTACGCAGCGAGCGCATCTCTTTAACAGACAATTTAGTGATGTCTTTACCTTCAAAGAAAATCTTACCTTCTGTTGGCTCATATAACTTTAAGATCGTGCGACCAAGGGTGCTTTTACCACAACCTGACTCACCAACTAGCCCCAGTGTTTCACCTTCAGAAACAGACAGTGAAACCCCGTCTACCGCTTTGATGGTGTAGCCTTTCTTGAACAGCCCTTTACCAGAAACAAAGTGCTGCTTAAGATTTTCAATTCTTAATACTTCTTTTGCCATAACATCCTCTTTTATGACTGGTTCACTTTGCCCAGTTAACTGGCAAACATACTGGCATCAATAGGCTTGATATCGATCATCTGCTTCGGCTCATTATCTAAGCTCGGCATCAACCCCATCAAACGCTCTGTGTATGGGTGCTGCGGGTTATCAAACAACTCAAAAATTTCTGCTTTTTCGACAATACGTCCGCCATACATCACGGCAACATCATCACACACTTCTGCCACAACCCCGAGATCGTGAGTGATGAAGATCATCGCCATGCCCGTTTCTTCCTGAAGCTCGTTCATCAGTTCAAGGATAGACGCCTGAACCGTAACATCCAACGCTGTAGTCGGTTCATCACAAATCAGAATATCCGGCTTACAGGCCAATGCCATCGCGATCATGACACGCTGGCGCATACCACCAGATAGGTTATGGGGATACTCATTCAATCGCTTCTCTGGCATTGGAATTTTTACTTTTGCCAGCATCTCAATCGCGTACGCCTCCCGCTCCTTTTTGTCGAGCTCAGGTCGATGGAGCTCAAGCACTTCACATATTTGACGACCAATGGTGTGCACTGGGTTGAGCGCAGTCATCGGGTCTTGGAAGATGATCGAAATGCGATCGCCACGCATGGCGTACATCTCTTCCGCAGGCAAATCAACTAGGTTGGTGCCGCGATAATTCACTTCACCTTTAATGATGTTGCCATATGGCTTAGGTAATAGCCCCATGATCGACATTGAGGTTACGCTCTTACCACTACCTGACTCTCCCACCAGGCCGAGTGTACGTCCAGCTCGCACATCAAAGTTCACACCATGCAGAACCTTCACTGGCCCATCATCGGTGGTAAATTCAACTTCGAGATCTTTAACACTTAGGATTACATCGTTTTCCATAACCAATCCTTACAGCTTATAAGTGTCATCTACGACAACGACAGGTTCAAAAGCTTTGTCTGACTTCATCGCTTGTTTCGTTTCTTTTTTGATATCACTATCAATCCAGTAAGTGCCATCGCCTATGATTGCACCACTGAACAGCGCCTCTGTCATGCGATTCATTGGCTTATCTGGAAACTTTAACCAGCGCCAGTGACCATAGCGGACATAAGGAACCATGTAGCCTGGGACGATAACGTGAGCATCAATGATGTCACGCTGAATCTCATGACCTAGCTGGATCTTTTTATCCATATCCATGCCAAAACGATACTCGATGATCTTTTCATCCAGTTCAGGCGTGCTGTAGTTTGTGAAAGAGTTAGTTTGCGGCTTGTTCGCATTGACTGAATGGAAATACTCCCAATACGTTGGGATCTCAGACGTACCCATATCTAAGAAAGCCAAATCGTGCTTTTTCTCACGTACGTATTTGAACATGGATGAGCCATCAACTAACTTGAGCTCAATATCCAGCCCTGCTAGCTTGGCTTGCTCACGCAAAAAGGCAATACGAGGAGTATGAACAGGTGTTCCGTAGGTCAGCTCGAAGCTTAAGCGCTCACCTTTATCATTGACACGAATACCATCAGAACCAATTTTGTTAAAGCCTGCGGCTTCGAATGCCTCGGCCGCTTTTGCGGGATCAAACTTCGGTGCCTTAGCATCTGGTAGGGTGTATTTACCATGACCATAACCGGTCGGGTTCGGTTTACGGGAGTAGTCGCCACGCATGACATTCTCTATCATGCCATCAAAGTCAATCGCGTAAGTAATGCCCTTGCGAATGTTTAAATCATCCAGCAAAGGCATCGCGGTGTTCATCCATACACCACCAGCCCCAACTGGAAATTGGTTGTAACCCCAGAACTTGTGAATGTATCCCTTTTGGTAAGGTTCCGTATTCGATTTATCATGCCACAAGCTTGGTAAAACAAGACCAAATGCGTCCAGCTTCCCTTTCTCAAAGTGCTTCATCGCGATATCACTGTCGCGAATCACTGTGATGCGGATTTTGTCGACATTATAGCGATGTTGATAATACTTATTGCTGTAACCCCACCAGTCTTCACCGACATGTTTGAAGGTCACACTTTTACCTTTTTTAATGTCATCTAGGTAGTATGCACTGGTCGTTGGTTCACTTTTAAAATTGTAGTAGCGGACAAAGTTGTCATGTATACCGTCACCATTTTCATCTTTTGAAGGGTTAGCATAAAAATGTGCGGGACGTGGGCGCAGAGCCCCCATTCGTAACAGCAATTCTTCCGGATTAAACTCTTTCGCCGCCTTAACAGCAAACGTATGAGTGTCGTACTTGATAACATCCGCAATCGTTTTGTTGTAGTAATCGTTGTACCAAGGCTCCAAGATGTCTTTGGAACGATAAAACTTCAGCATGAACACGAAATCGTCGGCAGTCACAGGTTTGCCGTCCGACCATTTGGCTTCAGGGTTGAGTTTGAAATAGACCGTTTTGTTGTCACCTGCTAACGCCCACTCGTTAGCAAGCTCAGGGATGAACTCTAAAGTATCTGGGTGGCGGACCACCAAGCCTGGTGTTTCATCTAAGATAAAAGAACGTAGCCCTGCATTAGCGTCTGGACCAACACTACGTAACGTCTGCGGGAAACTTGACATAAAGGTGCGATAAGTCCCTCCACGTTTCGCTTCTGGCGAACCATATTGAGGCTCATCCCAGTTTGTTTGCCAGTTTAAGTCGGTCGGAAGCGTTGCTGACATTGCACCAAAACTCAGGGCGCTCAGCGTGGACGCTAAAAATAATTTCTTCATAAAACTTCCCTTTTTTATGTTTTGCTCACAATGCTCGCTTAAACATAGCGTGTGAATTTTTTCGGGTCGAAAGCCGCTCGAATGGCTTCACCAATAAAGGTCACCATTACCAGAACCAGAACAATAGAAGTCACTACTGACGCAACAATCCATGGCGAATCTAAGTTTGACTTACCTTGTTGCAGTAGTTCACCCCAACTTGGCGTTGGTGGCATCAAGCCTAAGCCTAGGTAATCGAGAGCAGTCAGTGCTGTGATGTTAGCTGCAATAGTGAAAGGCGCTAGGGTTACAATCATCACCATCGTATTTGGCAAGATGTGATTAAACAAGATACGTCCAGTCGATGCCCCTAAAGCACGAGCCGCCATTACATATTCTCGTGCCGCTTCTTTATAGGTCATGGTCCGCATGTACCATGTCATACCCATCCAAGTGAAAAGCACGTTAATAGCGACAAAGAGAGCAAACGTCGGCTGAACGATTGAGACAAGAATCATAATGACGTACAAAAACGGGACCATTGACCAGATTTCGATAAGTCGCTGTACAAACAAGTCAAATTTACCGCCCCAAAAACCCATAGCACAACCGACTGCAGTACCGATCGCGTAGGAAATGGCCATGGTAAGCAACGCAAATCCCATCGCCGTTCTGAATCCGTAGACGAGTCGCGCCAAAATATCGCGACCTATCACATCTGTACCTAAATAATGCTTATTTTCGGCACTAGGTGCTGTTGGCGGGAAATCACCACTAAAATCTTGTTCATATGGGTTCCACGGCACAAGCGGCAAAATAACAAAGTTGTCGCCCCCTTCAGCCTCAAACGCTTTTTGCAGTACACGATAATCGGCTTCACTGGATGACTCTTGGCCGAATTCGCTACCTAAACGTACGTCACTGACAACAGGAAAATAGTAGCTACCATCGTACTTGACGACTAGCGCTTTACTGTTGATCAAAAGTTCGGCGAATAAAGAAAGGATCAACATGATAGAAAGAGCAACAAACGACCAATAGCCTCGTTTGATCTCTTTAAAGTGACGAATTTTCTTTTGAGTTAATGGACTAACTTTAATCATGTTACGCTCCAAACTTCACACGTGGGTCGACTAAAGCAACACAAATATCTGAAATGATGTTACCAATGAGCAGTAACAACGCATTAATGGCGACAATACCCATAACAACAGGGTAATCACGCTCCATGATTGATTCGTAACCTAATAAGCCAATGCCATCAATATTGAAGATAACTTCAATCAGGAAGGCACCGGTCATGAAGAACAACAAAGAGTTACCAAAGTGACTCGCGATTGGAATTAAGCTGTTACGCAACGCGTGCTTACGAACTGCTTTTTTGAAAGGTAATCCTTTCGCAATTGCGGTGCGGATGTAATCTGAGGAAAGGTTTTCCATCAGGTTATTTTTCATTGTCATCGTCAGCGTGGCAAAATCACCAATGAGGTAACAGATCAAAGGCAACACCGCATGCCACATAATGTCTTTAGCGCGTTCAAAGAAGGTTTCGTAATCGTCGAAGTCATCGCCGACAAAGCCTCCCATCGGAAACCATTCCAAGTGATAACTAAATAACGTGATCAGCAATACACCCACCACATAACCTGGTAGCGCGTAGCCTACGAAAATGAGTACTGAAGAAGCGGAATCAAACACAGAACCGTGCTTGAGTGCCTTATAGTAACCAAGAGGAATCGAGATAAAATAACTAATAAAGAAGGTCATGCCGCCATAAAACAACGACACTGGCAAACGCTCTGCGATCATGTCCGAGACAGGCTCGTAGTAACGCGTCGACTCGCCAAGATCTAGCATTACCAAACGACTTAACCACTCGACGTACGCTTCCGTTACAGGTTTATCCAGGCCATAAAACGCATTCAGCTCCGCGATTTGATCGTCAGAAAGGGCCGTATTACCACCCGCAGACGTCATTGATGCGGCGCCATCTCCCTGAGACTGCATTTGTGACAACATGCGTTCAACAGGTCCGCCAGGCACGAAACGAGTGATAGCAAAGATGAGAATAGTTATCCCGAGAAACGTTGGGATAACCAACGCCAAACGGCGTAAAAAGTACGACAGCATATACAACTTGCTCCTTGTCTACTGTCCAGTTCAAACGGAGTGAAAGAGGATATTTTCCGCCCAAAATGGTGCATATTTATCTCGTAGTAACTAAAACTGTTGAAGCACACTCCCTGCGCCTCAAGAGCTAGACTTTTCTACTACTGCAATAATTTCAGCGTCATATTTATCTTGAATCCACATCAGCTTCAAGTGTTTGAAACCAAAACATGACAAACTTCCTTCGATGTCGAAAAACAGAAATGTTTTTGTAAAAAATTATAAAAAACCACAAAAATAATTCATACAGAATATCAATCTAGGCTGTTTAGAGCCAAAACCCTACATAAAAATGCACCCTACACACATAAATAGACACATAATCCAAGGTTATATTTGACCTAAAAATACGAGTGAGCCCTTTAACAGCAATGGGTATCATATTTTGATACCACCTAATAAGTTCGAGCTAACAAAGTATGGATTCGATATAAAACTCATCTCAGAACAATTCACTGGAAAAATATCTTTTTCCAGATTCAATTACCCACTAAAAAACCATAGGCAAGATAAGTCATTAAAGTTTATAAGAAACACAAAATACGGTGTTTTATTGAAATTTAATCTCGATTCATAAACCTTATTCGGTTTTTTATTCCGCCTTTTAAATAAAGCCTGGTTATTTACATCTTTTTTACATTTAAGCATCCCCGTTTACCACTGGTTTGACTTCCTTTTTTCATCTCGGTTATACATTGGCCGAACGTTAACGAAATATTAACGTCACATTTGGCCGCTATGCGGCCAGACATAGGAAATAATAATAATCGGAGCAACAAGGATGTATAAAAACACAACCGCTTTATCTGTTGCGATAAGCCTTGCTTTGGGGACAGCAGCAGTTGCAGCCCCAGCAACAGCACTGGCAGAAGAGCAGCAAGTTGAAAAACTTCAAAAGATGAAAGTTACTGGTTCGCGTATCTCCACGACGGATATGGAAGGTCCTTCACCAGTTACTGTTATTAATAGTAAAGACATTGAGTCTAAAGGCTTTAACAGCGCGCAAGACGTATTGAACAGTTTGACCCAAAACACAGGTGGTGTAATGGCTCAAACAGACTCTTTCTCGTTTACACCAGCAGCGCAGTCAGTCAACTTACGTGGCCTTGGCGCGTCACGCACATTGATTCTTATTGATGGCCGTCGTCTTCCTCAATACCCGCTAGCACAAGATGGTACATCTAACTTCCAAGATATCGGCCAAATCCCTGTCGCCGCTATTGAGCGTGTTGAAGTAATGACCGACTCAGGTTCTGCTATCTACGGCTCCGACGCAATCGGTGGTGTCGTAAACTTCATTTTAAAGAAAGACTTTGATGGCGTTTCTGTAAAAGTACGCGCGGGTGACGCGACGGATGGTGGTTACCAAAATGGTCGTTTAGACGTTGTAGCTGGCAAAAACTTTGACGACAAACGTATTCTCTTCGTTGGCCAATTTGCGGGCAACGAAATGCTAAAGCAATCTGACCGAGATGATTGGGCTGGCGATGACGGTTCTAGCCGTTCTCAGCTAAGTGGCTACTCTAGCTACGGTGCAAACTTTGAAGGCGCCAACGGAACACTTCTAACACCAGCTGATGCTGGTTCTTCCTGTAAAGAAGTCGTTGGTGATGCCGCGATTGAACGAGCGGATGGAAAGTGTGGTGTTAACCGCTCTGCATACCGAACATTAAAACCAGAAAACAAACAAGTAGACCTACTTTTACGTGGTGAAATGGACATTAACGACAATGTCACTGCCATGGCAGAAGCCCGTTTTGGCTACAAGTCTACAGAATCTGAATTCGAACCTAACCCTTACAGCGTTGAAGTTGATGCCACTCACTTCCGCGGCGAAGGCGAATACACTCGCCGTATGGTCGAATTTGGACCACGCGAAAGTAACACTGAAGCCGATTCTTTTGGCTTAACCTTAGGCTTGAACGGCCTGCTTGCTGATACGTATGATTGGGACCTATCCGCTGGTTACTCTGAGCAAAGCGTTGAAACAAGCAACCCAGCAATCTTCCTAACTCTCGACCAAGCTGTACAAAATGGTGATGTCGATCTTCTAGGGCCTATCTCTCAAGACGTTGTAGACAAATACAGCGGCACTTCAAGCAAAGAAGCTTACTCAAAGCTTTACTCTGTTAACGGCTCACTGGCTGGTGATTTGGTTGAACTTCCTGCAGGTATGTCTGGCTTTGCTGTTTATGGTGAATGGAACCGTACTGACTACAATGAGACGATTGATGCGACAACAGCAGCTGGTGGTTTCTCTGGTCTAGGTGGAACATCAGGCGGCGGTGACCGCGATCAGATTGGTCTTGGTGTTGAAGCTCTTATTCCTATCATTGAAGATTTAGAAATGACTGTCGCTGGTCGTTACGACCACTACTTCGACGACTCGGCAACTGGCGGCGCATTCACTCCTAAAGTAGCCCTAGCATACCGTCCTACTGACACCCTATTGCTACGTGGTAGCTACGGTCTAGGCTTCCGAGCTCCAGACTTGAAGCGACTATTTGGTGATCAAACTCGAGGCTTTGGTTCTGGTTTTGACCCTGTGCTTTGTGCCAACGCTGGTGGTAGCGGCCCACAAGATAAAGACAAGTACCCAGAGTGTGATACTCAGTACTTCGATACGCTTAATGGCCCTAACTCTGAGCTGAAAGAAGAAACAAGTACAAACATTAACTTGGGCCTAGCGTGGGAGCCTGTGGATGATCTTGGTGTAACTGTTGACTGGTACCACATCAAGATGGAAGACGTCGTAACAGCACCAACTTACCAAGACGTAATTAACGATCCAGGTAAATACCCAGGTACTGAAGTCGTTCGTAACCCAGATGGCACCATCAAGTCGGTATCCTATGGTCCAGTGAACCAGTCGTATGAAGAGCGTTCTGGTATTGACCTAGCGATCAAATACGCATACGACACTAATGAGTTCGGTTCATTTAACACGCGTGTTGCTGTAACGAAGATCTTGATTGCTGAATATCAAGAAAACGACAGCGAGCCTGTAACGGATGAAAGAGATTTCATGCCTGAATACACCGCAACGTTAAATCTTGGCTGGGCATATGAAGATGTCGCTATCAACCTATTTGGTAAATACCGCGACCGTATGTGTTCAAGCTACGCAAACCGTTACTACTTTGATGACTGTGATTCTGCTAAAAAAGCGGGTTACAAAGCAGAAATCGCTAGTATGACAACGTGGAACCTAACGGCTTCTTACCAATTCAACGAGAGTGGTCGTGTAACTCTTGGTGCTATCAACATGTTTGACAAAGTACCGCCTGCAGATCCTCTAAGCGATACCTCTCCATTCTATGCAACTGGGTATGACGATCCAATCGGACGTCAGCTATACGTCGAGGCATCATACGACTTCTAAAAAATATTTGGCGCGGGTTTTCCGCGCCCTTTTCGACTGACTAAAACACTGACAAGGATGCAACCATGAAATTCAAGGAATTTGGTCTCAGTGCCATAGCTGCAGCATTGCTTACTATCAGTAGTAGCTCTATAGCGGCCAACTCTGGTGCTGTCGTTTCCACACAAGCAAAAGCAAATCAATCTTCAGAAGCTTCGCAACAAAAAATCGACAATTATGCCGAAAGTACTGAAGGCATGTTGGCAGAATACAAAGGCTTACTACGTCAAATCGACAGCATGAAAGTCTACAACGAGCAAATTAATCGTATGGTTCAATCACAGCAAGGTGAATTGGACTCATTAAATAACCAAATTGCTCAGATCGATCAAACGGCAACAGAAGTAGTGCCACTAACACTTAAAATGATCGATGCACTCGATGAGTTTGTGACTCTCGATCTGCCTTTCCAGAAAAAAGAACGTAATAAACGTGTCCAAGAACTGCGTCGTCTCATGGATCGCGCCGACGTAACGACTTCTGAGAAATTCCGTAAAGTGATGGAAGCCTACCAAATTGAAGAAGGCTTCTCTCGCTCAATTGAATCTTACAAAGCTAGCCTAGATAGAAATGGGGAAACCGTGACTTACGATTTCCTACGTATTGGTCGCACGGCGCTTTTATTCCAATCTCCAGACGGTGGTGAGACAGGTATGTGGAACCAACAAACACGTCAATGGGAAACATTACCGGAAAGCTACCGCATAGCGGTACAGCAAGGCCTTCGTATCGCGAAGAAGCAAGCGCCACCAGCGCTAATCAAATTGCCTGTATATGCTGGGGAGGAATAAGAGATGAAAGGATTCAAAACTCTAGCCGCTGGTCTACTAGCGAGCTTATTTATGGCTTCAGGCGTACAAGCAGAAACGCCTAAAAACCTATCTGAACTACTCAAAAACGTAAAATCAGAAAGCATCGTTGAGTCAAAAGAGAATAAAGCCCGTGAAGCTGAGTTCAAGAACAACCGAGATAAGCAAGCGGCATTATTGCAACAGGCTCGTGAAGAGCTAGCTTCACAGCAAGCACTGGGCGATCAACTTAAAGCGACATTTGATGAAAACGATAAGCAGCTGACTGAACTAACAGAAACCTTACGTGTTCGCTCTGGTACTTTGGGCGAAATGTTTGGTGTGGTCCGCCAATATGCGGGCGAGTTTAAAGGCTTATTTGCAGCCTCTCAAAACGCAGTTCAGTTCCCAGAGCGTGACGCGCTACTAACGAAACTGGCTGAAAGCAAAGAACTGCCATCAACACAAGAGCTAGAAGCATTCTGGCATACCATTCTTCAACAAGTGGTTGCCTCAGGCGAGACAGCAACAACCCAAGCCACGGTTGTTTATGGCGAAGGTAAAGAAGCGGTTCGCGATGTTACTCTTGTCGGTGAATTTAACGCGATTGCCGATGGTAAGTACGTTACTTATGTACCTCAAACAGGTAAGTTCGAAGAACTCTCTCGACAGCCTCGCACCAATATTACGCGTCATGTTGCAGGCTTTGAGTCAGCGTCAAACAGCTATGAGCCACTGTTTATTGACCCATCCCGTGGTGTAATTCTGTCTCTACTTGTACAAAGCCCTACCGTTCAAGAACGTATTGATCAAGGTGGCATTGTAGGTTACGTCATCCTTGGTATGGGTGCAGTTGGCGCTATCATTGCTCTAGTTTGCTTCCTACGCCTTCAAGTGATTGGCGGTAAAATGCGTAAGCAAGCGAAATCAGAAACCGTGATTCCTGGTAACCCTCTGGGTGAAGTTATCCAAGCTTACCAAGAGCACAAAGGTGACAACCTTGAAGATCTGGAAGCGAAACTGGACGAAATCATCCTACGTAACGCACCGAGCATTGAACGCTTTATCAGCTCAATCAAACTGTTCGCTTCTGTAGCACCACTTCTAGGTCTACTGGGTACGGTTATGGGTATGATCGGTACGTTCCAAGCAATCACACTATTTGGTACAGGTGATCCTAAGCTAATGGCTGGCGGTATCTCTGAAGCACTTGTTACTACGATGCTTGGTCTGGTTGTCGCAATTCCTCTACTGTTCCTGTACACCATCGTACACAGTAAAGGTCGTCGTTTGGTTCAAACTCTTGAAGAACAGAGTGCAGGCTTCATCGCTCGCTATCAGGAAAAACTACATAAAGCCGAAAGCTAAGGAGGCGTTATGTGGTGGTTAGTTGGAGAACTTGAATCAATTAGGCGCTTCTTGGGAATGGGTGGCGATGTACTCGTCGCCATCTTCATCCTCAGCTTTATGCTTTGGGCAGTATTGTTAGAACGTTGGTTCTATTTTGCTGCCGTCGCTCCAAAAGCCATGAAAAAAGCCGTTGGCTCATGGCAGGGGCGATCAGAGCACCAGAGCTGGAACGCTAAGATGATCCGACAAGAAATTGTTTCTCGTCAGGACATTGAGAATAAAAAGGGCCTGCCAATCGTGAAAGTGTTGATTGCGCTTTGTCCCTTACTGGGTTTGCTCGGCACCGTTGTTGGCATGATCCAAGTATTCGACATCTTAGCGGTAACAGGAACAGGAAGCCCTCGAGCAATGGCCTCGGGGATCTCAAAGGCAACAATCCCAACGTTAGCCGGGATGGTGGCTTCTCTATCAGGACTGTTCTTTAGTTCACGTCTTGATCATTTAGCCAAAGTCACAACGCAAAAGCTGGAAGATAAGCTAAAGCATATTGCCTGAGTAAATGGAATTAGAGGTATAGGTCATGAAAAGACGCTATAGCAGTGATAGCAGTGATGAAACCGCTATCGATATGACACCGATGCTCGACATCGTATTCATCATGTTGATCTTCTTTATCGTAACAACATCGTTCGTAAAAGAAGCTGGTCTAGAAGTAAACCGCCCGACGGCAAGCTCTGCGCAAACCGTGAAAAAAGGTAACATCATGGTCGCAGTTGGTGCGGCGGGTGATGTTTGGGTTGATAAACGCCGCATCGAAGTGGACGCGGTTCGCGCGAATATTGAACGTCTTCGTGCAGAAAGCCCTGATGGCGCAGTTGTTATCCAAGCCGACACAGAAGCAAATGCTGGCGTAGTCGTGAAGGTTATGGACCAGATCAAAATGGCAGGTGTAGAAAGCATCTCCATTGCCGCAACCAATAAGGATTAAGCTTATGCGGTATCTGGCCTCAATTGCACTGGCGCTCATTGTCTCCCTCGGGTTGTTCTGGGGGATGGACAAGCTAGTAAACAAAGAGCGCCACGAGTTAGTGTCGAATGATGACCTGCGTATGGTCGAGTTTATTCGCATTAAACCAGACGAAAAAATACAGGAGAAAAAACGCGAACTTCCAAAGCCACCACCGCCTAAGCGTCCGCCGCCGCCGCCAGAAATGAAAGTGACAGCGACAGTAAAACCGGTGATGGAGCAGACCCCAATGGATATGCCAAAGCTTGACCTACCCGTAAATGTTACAGGTGGTTCGGTGCTTGGACATTATAGCCAGGGTGGAGGTGCGCAACTCGCGGGTAGCGGAGGTCCAACACCTCTAGCGACATTCCAACCTCAAATGCCTAGGAAAGCTGCGAAAGCAGGAATAGAAAAAGGGGTCGTCTTATTAGAGTTTACTGTCAACGCACGTGGTGCCGTAGAGGACATCAAAGTTCTTAAAGAGCAACCACGACGCTTAGGCCTCGGTCGAGCGGCAAGAAAAACAGTCTCTAAATGGACATTTAAACCAAAATTGGTTGACGGGAAACCTGTTAGCTCGCGCCTATCGCAAGAAATAGAGTTCTCAACCAATTAAGGAGTCACGATGAAAAGTTTATGGAAAAGCAAAGTGGCTTCTTTAATTCTCTTCGTAGGAGTGGCAATGGCCGCTCCTACGATGGCAAAAGAAGCTCCTCAGTTATCAGATCGGACATTTCGAACCGTTAACAAAGTGCAAGAGTTGATCGCAACTGAAAAATATTCAGCAGCGAAAGAAAAACTAGCAAGCGCTTTAGAAAGCACAAGTTCGAAAAAATACGACCGAGCAGTTTTACTTCAGCAGACTGGCTTTTTGTATTCGCTACAAGACAATTATGTGCAAGCAGCAAAATACTTTGCCGAAGCATTACAGCTCGACGCACTTCCCGTTCCTGTTGCTCAACAAGTTCGCTACAGCTTGGCTCAGCTTTACCTAGCTGAAGAAAAGTATACGTTGTCTGTAAAAACGATGAAGGAATGGTTCAAGGTTGCAGAAACAACCAAAGAGAAGCCTCAAGCTCATGCTTATATCACGTTAGCGAGCGCTTATGTTCAGTTGGAAGATTACAAAAATGCAATCCCGCCAACCAAAAAAGCCATCGCGATGAGCAAGAGCCCAAGTGAGTCTTGGTACTTAATTCTCGTTGCATCTCACTACGAGTTAGGCCAGCTGAAAAGCGTTGCCAGTGTACTCAAAACTCTGACTTCAAAGTACCCTCAGAAAAAGCGTTACTGGATGCAACTTTCTGGTGTCTACATGGAGCTAGGTCAAGAACGCAACTCTCTAGCCACCCTAGAAATGGTTTACAAAATGGGGAAACTAGAAGGAGAGAAGGAATATTTACGCTTTGTAAACTTCTTGGCTTATCAAGGTATTCCATATAAAGCAGCCAAAACTCTTGACAAGGAAATGGCAGCTGGAAACATTGAAAAGACGAAGGAAAACTATGACCGCCTAGCCAGTTTCTGGCAGCAAGCTAAAGAGCTAGATAAATCAATTCTCGCTTATAAAAAGTCATATAACCTCGCTCCTTCTGCTAAAACGCAAATTCAGATTGCTCGCTTAATGATACAAGACAAGCAGTATTCTGAAGCAACTCGTTTTGTAGAAAGCGCGGCATCCAGTGCCTCTAAAGAGCAAAAGGCAGAACTTGAATACATTCGCGGGATGGCCTATTTCGAGCTTAAGCAACCACAAAAGGCCTTGCAGGCGATGAAAGGCGCTGCTCAATCGCCAAAATTCAGGTCAACCGTTAGCCCTTGGATAAATTTCCTAGAGTCTCAAGGATAATTCGAAGATTAAGTGTGAGTCAGTCGCACGCCTGGGGAAGTGAAAGCTTCCCCTTTTTTCCGTTTTATCTTTATTAACCCCTATTTTTAACCAGAGTCACTCACGCAAGCCAAATCGGGACTCTAAACCTAAAATCAGCACACTAAACGGTTGTAGAAATGGTTTTAATAACAGAGTGCGCGGATGGTAAGTCCTGTACCACGCTCCTTCTTCGCTGTTTAGGAACACTCTGGCGTAAGTAACTATTTCATCTGGGACGATCACAGACAGAAAGATCAACTGGTAACAAAATAGAGATCATGATACTCTTCGCCTCCATTTTTCTGGCGGGATTATCACCAATATCCACCCCTTTGGTGGTTGATTTCTCAATGCCAGTGCTATCGTTATAAGAATGTCGAACTTTCCTTCGGCACTCAATCAATCCAATCAAAAGTGGAACAGTACAATGGGCAAAGGTACTCTCTATATCGTATCTGCACCTAGCGGCGCAGGTAAATCTAGCTTGATCTCAGCGATGTTGGAACGCAACCCAACCTACGCAATGAAAGTGTCTGTGTCTCACACCACGCGCAACATGCGACCTGGTGAAGAAAATGGTGTCCACTACCATTTTGTAGCGAAAGATGAGTTTGAAGCCCTGATCGCTAAAGGTGACTTCCTAGAATACGCAGAAGTGTTTGGTAATTATTACGGCACATCTCGTGTATGGATTGAAGAAACACTAAATAAAGGTATCGACGTTTTTCTAGATATCGACTGGCAAGGCGCACGCCAAATCCGTGAACAAATGCCAGAAGCCAAAAGCATCTTCATCCTGCCACCATCAAACGGTGAGTTAGAGCGTCGCTTGAACACTCGTGGTCAAGATAGCGATGAAGTGATCGCAAAGCGTATGGCTGAAGCCAAGTCGGAAATCTCTCATTACAACGAGTACGACTACGTGATCGTAAACGACGATTTTGATACCGCTTTGATGGATTTTAAAGCTATCTTGCGTGCTGAAAGATTGAAGGAAGAAAAGCAAGCTGCTAAATATAAAGGTATGCTTGACGCGTTGTTAGCAGAGTAACTTCAAAAAAGTCACGCTGTAAAACATAAAGAATTTCCCGTTTTTTGCCCAGTGCGAAAAACACAATAAACTACCTGAGAAAGTCCACAAACGGTGGCTTGTCTAATTGCTAGTAAATAAAGTAGTTAGGTTGTATACTTTCTCGTCATTCTAAAATTTTAGTTAACTATTTGGAGTCCTCATGGCACGCGTAACTGTTCAAGACGCTGTTGAAAAAGTTGGCAACCGTTTCGACCTAGTACTGATTGCGGCTCGCCGCGCTCGTCAAATGCAAACTGGCGGTAAAGATGCACTAGTGCCAGAAGAGAACGATAAGCCAACGGTTATCGCTCTACGCGAAATCGAAGAAGGTTTAATTACTAAAGAAGTTCTAGACGCTCGTGAACGTCAAGAACAGCAAGAGCAAGAAGCGGCAGAGCTAGCGGCAGTAAGCAGCATCGCTCACAACCGTTAATTCTGACTTTAGAATTCAACAACCTCCCGGGCCTATAATTTGTATCTATTCGATAGCCTCAAAGACGTTGCCCAAGAATACCTAACAGAGCCTCAGATTGAGGCTCTGCGTCAATCTTATGTGGTAGCGAGAGATGCCCATGAAGGGCAAACCCGCTCTAGCGGTGAACCATACATCATCCACCCTGTCGCTGTGGCTCGTATCTTGGCCGAAATGCGCCTTGATATCGAAACCCTCCAAGCTGCTTTGCTGCATGACGTCATTGAAGACTGTGATGTAACTAAAGAAGATCTCGAAGAGAAATTCGGCAACACTGTCGCAGAATTGGTTGATGGTGTATCTAAACTGGACAAACTCAAATTCCGCGATAGGAAAGAGGCTCAGGCTGAGAACTTTCGTAAGATGGTTCTGGCCATGGTGCAAGATATCCGCGTCATTCTGATCAAACTGGCTGACCGCACGCATAACATGCGTACGCTTGGCGCGCTTCGACCAGATAAAAAGCGTCGTATTGCTCGTGAAACGTTAGAAATTTACGCGCCCCTCGCTCATCGTCTTGGTATTCACAATATCAAAACCGAACTCGAAGAGTTGGGCTTTGAGGCGCTATATCCCAACCGCTACCGCGTACTGAAAGAAGTGGTTAAAGCCGCACGTGGTAATCGTAAAGAGATGATCCAACGCATTCACAGCGAAATAGAAGGCCGTCTGCAAGATTTTGGCTTGAATGCTCGCGTCGTTGGTCGTGAGAAAAACCTGTTCTCTATCTATAACAAGATGAAAACCAAAGAACAGCGCTTTCATACCATCATGGATATCTATGCGTTCCGAGTCGTTGTTGATACCGCTGATACTTGTTATCGCGTTTTAGGCCAAGTACACAGCTTGTATAAGCCACGTCCTGGTCGCATGAAAGATTACATCGCGGTACCAAAGGCGAACGGCTATCAATCGCTACACACTTCCATGGTTGGCCCACACGGCGTACCTGTTGAAGTTCAGATCCGTACTGAAGATATGGATCAAATGGCGGACAAAGGTGTCGCGGCACACTGGTCTTACAAAGACAAAGGCGACAAGTCTGGCACCACTGCGCAAGTGAAAGCTCAGCGTTGGATGCAAAGCCTGTTAGAGCTACAACAAAGCGCGGGTAACTCATTCGAATTCATTGAAAACGTAAAATCCGATCTTTTCCCAGATGAGATTTACGTCTTCACACCAAAAGGTCGTATCGTTGAATTGCCTTTAGGCGCAACGGCTGTCGACTTTGCCTATGCCGTACATACCGATGTAGGCAACTCTTGTGTTGGTGCTCGTGTTGATCGTAACCCTTACCCATTGAGTAAGGCATTGAAAAACGGTCAGACGGTGGAAATTATCAGTGCCCCTGGTGCGCGTCCGAATGCGGCATGGCTGAACTATGTCGTGACTTCTCGTGCCCGCACTAAGATTCGACAAGTACTGAAAACGATGCGTCGTGAAGAGTCGATTACTTTAGGTCGTCGTCTACTTAATCACGCACTTGGCCGTCACTCGATTGATTCAATTTATCCAGAAAATATCCAAGAAGTCTTGAATGATCTTCGCCTAGAAAGCATTGATGATTTATTGGCTGCTATTGGATTGGGTGAGTTGATGAGCATTGTGATCGCACGTCGGCTCCTTGGTGACACCGAAGAGCTCACGACAACAAGCTCAATCCCAACGGACTCGAAGAAGAAGCTTCCGATTCGTGGCGCAGAAGGCTTATTGCTGACGTTTGCAAATTGTTGTCATCCTATCCCAGATGATCACATTATTGCTCACGTATCGCCTGGTCGTGGTTTGGTTGTTCACCGAGAAACATGTCCGAATGTTCGTGGTTATCAGAAAGAGCCAGACCGTTATATGGCTGTCGCTTGGTCTGAAGACTACGATAAAGAGTTCATTGCTGAACTTAAAGTCGACATGCTTAACAACCAAGGTGCTCTTGCAGAACTTACCAACGTGATCTCGAAAACAGGATCAAACATTCATGGCCTTTCAACGGAAGAACGTGATGGTCGTCTATACACTGTGACTGTGCTGTTGACGACGAAAGATCGTGTCCACCTTGCTGGTATCATGCGTAAGATTAAGGCAATGCCTCAAGCAACCCGAGTCAGACGCAGAAAGAACTAACCTCTATCGCCACCTACTCTGTTAGGTGGCGATTTTTTATACCTCAATAAATATGAACCTAGAACGTTACAACCGTATTCACCAAGTCCTAAAAACTCGCCAAACTGATCTGACACTTTGTCTCGAAGAAGTACATAAGCCAAACAACGTCTCTGCTGTGATCCGCACCGCTGACGCGACAGGCTTACACAAAGTTCACGCAATTTGGCCAGACAAAATGCGTACGCTGAGCCATACCTCAGCTGGCGCGCGTAACTGGGTTGAAGTGGATACTCACGATTCGATTGAAACTGCGATTACCGAACTCAAAGCGCAAGGTATGCAGGTTTTGGTGACCAATCTTTCGGACACCGCCGTCGATTTTCGCGAGATCGACTACACCAGACCAACGGCAATCATTTTAGGCAGTGAAAAAGTTGGCGCTTCGGAGCAAGCCAAACAGCTTGCCGATCAAGACATTATTATCCCAATGGTGGGCATGGTGCAGTCACTAAACGTATCGGTTGCCAGTGCCGTAATTTTGTATGAAGCGCAACGTCAACGTGAAGCCGCAGGCATGTACGACCGAGAAGAAAGCGCTCTGCCTAAAGAGACAATCAACCGTATTCTCTTTGAACGTGGTCACCCAGTGCTGGCAAAGGTCGCGAAACGAAAAGGGCTCGTTTACCCACCACTCGATGAAGAAGGTCAAATCATCGCCGATGACGCGTGGTGGCAAGAGATGCAAAGCAAGTAACAGACTTTCGTCATCCTGAACGGCGGCGAAGGAGCGTGGTTCAGGATCTAATTCTCAAATATACAGATGCTGATAGTGTTAACTTCAGCGACATACTTGTTGAAAATAGAATCCTGATGTCGCTAAAGCTCCTCGGAATGATAGGTTATCAGTCAAATCATGACACTAACTAAAGCATGACTATTTTTTCCTGTACAAAAACACAGCTCCATGGTTAACATACTGCTATGTTAACCATTTTCTTGAGCCCTCTATGTCCGCCCAAATGTTATCTGGCGTCCCATTAACCTCCCTTTCTGGAGTTGGCGCGAAAGTCGCAGAAAAACTCGCCAAAGTTGGCTTACATAGCGTTCAAGATTTGCTGTTTCACCTTCCGTTACGCTACGAAGATCGTACTCGTATTTACCCTATTGCCAAACTGCATGCTGGCCTTTGGGCGGCCGTGCAAGGTAAGGTCATGGCAGTCGACACCATCTTCGGTAAGCGCAAAATGCTAACGGTAAAAATCAGCGACGGTAATGGCACTATCACGCTGCGCTTTTTCAACTTTACCGCAGCCATGAAGAACAATTTCACGCAAGGTAAGTTAGTACATGCTTACGGTGAAATTAAGCGCGGTGGCATGGGTTTGGAAATTGTTCATCCTGACTACAAGTTTTACGTCAGCGAGCAAAAGCCCGATGTAGAACAGAGCTTAACCCCTGTTTATCCCACCACCGATGGATTGCGTCAAATCACATTGCGCAACCTTACCGAACAAGCTTTAGCCCTGCTTGATAAAACCGCAGTGCAGGAATTACTTCCAGCGGGGTTGTATGACCATCAAATCACGATGTCGCAAGCACTGCACACCATTCATCGCCCACCACCAACCATTAATTTAGATGAGTTTGACGAAGGCAAACATCCTGCCCAAATCCGCTTGATCATGGAAGAATTGCTCGCACAAAACTTATCGATGCTGGCGGTGCGTAGCAAAGGTCAGAAGGATTCAGCGCTACCTCTCGGTCCTTGTAATAAACTAAAAACGCAGCTTTTAGCCCAACTGCCTTTCTCTCCTACAAACGCTCAAACCCGAGTCGTACAAGAGATTGAAGCCGATCTAGAAAAACCGCACCCAATGATGCGATTAGTGCAAGGCGATGTTGGTTCGGGGAAAACATTGGTTGCCGCCTTGGCCGCTGTTAGAGCCATTGAGCATGGCCATCAGGTGGCACTCATGGCGCCAACCGAACTATTGGCCGAGCAACACGCTATCAACTTCGCAAACTGGTTTGAGAGAATGGGCATTCAAGTCGGTTGGTTAGCGGGCAAACTCAAAGGTAAGGCAAAGGAAGCCGAGCTGGCTCGTATTGCCAGTGGTGAAGCGCAAATGGTAGTGGGTACTCACGCGCTATTCCAAGAGCACGTTGAATTTCATCACCTTGCTTTGGTCATCATTGATGAACAGCACCGCTTCGGTGTCCATCAGCGATTAGAATTGCGTGAAAAAGGTGCAAAACAAGGCGCTTATCCACATCAGCTCATCATGACAGCAACGCCGATTCCGCGAACGTTAGCCATGACTGCTTATGCTGACTTAGAAACGTCGGTGATTGACGAGTTACCGCCAGGTCGAACACCAATCCAGACTGTCGCGATTCCAGACACCAAACGCAATGATATCGTCGAACGTGTCCGAAATGCCTGCTTAAACGAAGGCAAGCAGGCATATTGGGTGTGTACCCTGATTGATGAGTCGGAAGTATTAGAAGCGCAAGCCGCGGCAGATACCGCAGAAGAGCTTCAACGTAAGCTACCGGACGTAAAAATTGGTCTAGTACACGGACGAATGAAGCCGGCAGAGAAACAAGCGGTGATGCAAGATTTCAAAGACAATAAACTGCATTTGCTGGTCGCAACGACAGTGATTGAAGTTGGTGTGGATGTGCCAAACTCTAGCTTGATGATCATAGAAAACCCTGAACGTCTTGGTTTGGCACAATTACACCAGTTAAGAGGTCGCGTGGGCCGAGGTTCCGTTGCTAGCCATTGTGTGCTGCTGTACCACTCTCCGCTGTCAAAAACCGCGCAAAAACGTCTCGGAGTACTACGTGAAAGTAACGATGGCTTCGTCATTGCGCAGAAAGACCTAGAAATTCGTGGCCCTGGAGAACTATTGGGTACAAAGCAGACAGGTCTTGCTGATTTCAAAATCGCAGACTTAGTTCGAGATCAACGCCTGATTCCCGAAGTTCAGCGTATTGCGCGTCATATTCATGACAATTACCCGACTAACGCAACAGCAATTATCGATCGCTGGTTGGGTGAGCGGGATATTTACTCCAAAGCGTAATGATTGAAAGCGAGCCAAATGGCTCGTTTTTTAATACGCCAAAAACAAAGCAAACGTTTGCTTTTTGAGTAAATCTCTCTATAATCGCGCACAAATTTTTAAGTGTGTTAGATCACACTCCACCAACCTGAGTTGACTCTGATTAACAGCAATCACAGGTAACGACGTCAACTCCACCCTGCTCTCCCATTCAGCGAGAACTAGGGAAATATTGCGACTAGCGAGACAAACAATGACAACTTCAAACCGATCTTCGGAACTGGTCTATCAACTCAACGATCGACCACCTTTGCCTCAAACCATTTTTGCCGCACTTCAGCACTTATTGGCGATGTTCGTCGCGGTTATCACTCCGTCACTGATCATCTGTCAGTCTTTGGGTGTACCTGCAGACCAAACGAACACCATCATCAGCATGTCTTTATTTGCGTCAGGCGTGTCTTCGTTTATTCAAATTCGCACCGTTGGCCCAATTGGCTCTGGTTTGCTCTCTGTTCAAGGCACCAGCTTTAACTTTTTAGGTCCTATTATTGGAGCAGGCCTATCGCTGAAAGCCGGTGGAGCAGACATCAGCACCATGATGGCTGCCATTTTTGGTACGATTTTAGTCGCATCATTTGCAGAAATTTTCCTATCTCGCGTATTGGAGCATGCCCGCCGAATCATCACTCCGCTCGTTTCAGGCATCGTCGTCACTCTTATCGGTCTCACACTGATTCAAGTCGGCTTAGTATCAATGGGCGGTGGCTACGCAGCATTAAATGAAGGAACCTTCGGCAGCTTAGACAAACTTGCTCTGGCTGGGACGGTACTTGGATTAATTGTGATTTTAAACCGCTCGAAAAACCCATACATCCGTGTGGCTTCAATCGTGATTGCGATGCTAGTGGGTTACATCATGGCGTATTTTATGGGGATGGTAGATACTTCTCAGCTAGGCGCAACTGAGATCGTAGCACTGCCCGTACCAATGCAATATGGCTTATCGTTTGACTGGTCTCTGTTCATTCCGCTGGTACTGATTTTCTTTATTACCGCACTAGAGGCCATCGGTGATATTACCGCAACATCTGAAGTGTCTGGTGAGCCAGTAAAAGGCCCAGTGTACATGGAACGCATTAAGGGCGGTGTGTTAGCAGACGGCTTAAACTCCGCAATCGCAGCCGTTTTCAACAGCTTCCCGAACTCAACGTTTAGCCAGAATAACGGCATCATCATGCTAACAGGAGTCGCGAGCCGCTACGTGGGTTACTTTATTTCTGGCATGTTAGTGATTCTTGGCTTGTTCCCAGGTGTCGCTAGCTTTGTTCAGCTGATTCCTGAGCCAGTACTTGGCGGCGCAACGATTGTCATGTTTGGTACGATTGCTGCCGCTGGTGTGCGTATTATCTCTCGTGTTGAGCTCGATCGCCGCGCAATTCTGATCATGGCCTTATCCTTCTCAATGGGACTTGGTATCGCACAAAAACCAGAGATCCTGCAATTTATGCCAGAATTTATTAAGAGTATTTTCTCAACTGGTGTTGCAGCAGGTGGCATCACAGCGATCATTTTAAATCTACTTCTGCCAGAGAAACTGGAAGACGAAGATGAACTTCCTCAGGAAGTGAAAGAGTCTTAAGATTATTGAGAATAAGAAAAGCCCAACCTAATTAGGTTGGGCTTTTTGTTTTAAAGGGTGCGGGCCATCGACTTACTTGGTAGGAAAGCTGATTTGAGCGATTAAACCGCCTTCACTGCGATTACGCATCACCACAGAGCCTGAATGTTGGCTGATTATACGCTTCACAATCGCCAACCCTAGCCCAGTGCCTTCACTACCGCGAGCGGTGTCACCACGCGTAAAGGGTTCAAATAACCTCGCGATTTGAGAATGCTCGATACCCGGTCCGTTGTCCTCTACTGAAATCCACACTAGCTGCTTATCTGCTGTCACACCAGTGCTGATTTTGACCCAGCCATTGCCATAACGTAGCGCATTCACAACTAAGTTACTGATCGCCCGCTTAATCGCAATCGCACTTCCTTTGGCTGGCGGCAAGTTAAGATTAAGATCTGTTTCAATTTCAACCTCATAACCACCTTCAGAACTGGCGACGTCACTGGCAATCGTACTGATATCAACCGCTTCAAACGATTCTTGGTTCACCGGTTTGAGATAATCCATAAACTGACTGATGATCTCATTACATTCTTCCGTATCGCTAATGATCCCCTCCGCAAGATAGCTGTCCTCAGGAGACATCATTTCTGTCGCTAGGCGAATACGCGTCAGAGGCGTTCGTAAGTCATGGCTAATCCCCGCCATTAATAAGGCTCGGTCTTCTTCTAGCTCTTGAATACCTTTCGACATTTGATTAAAGGCTCGAGTTACAGAGCGAATTTCCGATGCGCCTTTTTCTGCCAACGGTGGCGGGATTTCGCCTCGACCGACGTCTTTCGCGGCTCTCTCTAAAGCCAAAAGTGGGCGGTTTTGTAAACGAATAAACAACCAACCACCAGCAATGATCAGCAGCGCCATAATCAAACTGTTACGAAACAGCGGTGCAAAATCTTCTTCTTGCAGCTCAGATAACGGAATACGAATGATGGAGTTCGGCAACTTTTCGATGTGCATCCACAAAATGTAACTTTCATCGCCAAGCAATAAGCGTACTTCTGTAGGCGAACCCAGCTCTTGGCTCATTTCTTCAGACATCAAATCAATCGACATTGCGTGATGAAATTCAATCGCCTTATCGCTGTCAAGGCTGTGAACCGTCACCCCTAATCTTTCTAATAATTGACGCCTTAACGGTGCATCAGACTTTAAAGGTCCTTCATCATCAAGCACCAAATTGAGCTCATGGGCGAGAATTTTATTGAACTGCTGCAAACTCGGCATCAACGCGTAGTTAAAAACGGCGTAGTAAGAGAAAACTTGGCTCGCGAGAAGCAAAGAGATGAACAGCAGAATAGATTGTGTCAGTGAACTTCGGATGCGCATGGAACGTTCCTAGTGGTCCTAATCGCGAAATTTCAGCCTTCAAAGGGAAGGTAATGAAGGCTGAAGTTGCTATAGCCAAGTGCTGGCTATGGCGTGAAGAGGTTACACCTCTTTGCCGTCTGGGACGAAAACATAACCTAGGCCCCATACGGTTTGAATGTAGCGCGGCTTGCTCGGATCGTCTTCTAACATGCGACGTAAACGTGAGATTTGTACGTCAATAGAGCGTTCCATTGCAGAATATTCACGGCCACGCGCCATGTTCATCAATTTATCTCGTGACATTGGCTCACGCGCATTCATCACGAGCGCCTTTAGGACAGCAAACTCTCCAGAGGTGAGTGGCATTGCCTCGTCACCGCGGAACATCTCGCGAGTGCCTAGATTGAGTCGGAACTCCCCGAACTCCACCACTTTTTCTTCCGTGCTTGGTGCACCCGGCAACTCTACAGTTTGGCGGCGTAATACTGCCTTGATGCGAGCCAACAATTCGCGTGGGTTAAACGGTTTTGGCAAATAATCATCCGCCCCTACCTCAAGACCTACGATGCGGTCCACTTCATCACCTTTCGCGGTGAGCATTAAGATTGGCAACATATTGTTCGCGTGGCGTAGACGACGACAAATTGACAAACCGTCTTCACCTGGCAACATTAGGTCCAGCACCATTAAGTGAAAGTTTTCGCGCGTTAGTAGGCGATCCATCTGTTCGCCATTGGCGACACTTCGTACCTGAAAACCTTGCTCAGAAAGGTAACGCTCCAATAGAGCACGTAAACGAGCATCGTCATCAACCACTAAAATTTTATGATTTTCTTGCATTGAAACATCCTTTCAGAAGCGTCTATTGTCGAAAATGTATCACTGTTTTTCCTAACGTGCTCAAGCAAATTGTTACTCTTTTTATCTTAAGCGCTTTATTCTCTCTCTAGCAGGTATTTTCAGCACCTACTATTGACCATAATTCCATTCCAGTTCACGTTTGGCCTCAAGCAGCTCTTGCTGTGCCTCAGCCAGCTTGTGACGTTTTTTCTCAATTTTGTCTGCTTTACCTGAATGCTGAGCTTCGACTAATTCTTCCTCTCGCTCCTCAACTTCTTTAGTCTTTTCTTCCACTTCTGCTTGCAGCTCTTGGCGCAGCTCACCTTCCGAGCATTCATTCTGGATAGCGGAAAGTGCTTGCTCCAAGCCTTTAATGCGATGCTCATTACCTTGCGCTTTTGCATACTCAAGCTGCTGCTCTACCGCTAACTCTTTAGCGTCACAGCCTTTCACTTCATCTTGAGCAAAAACTGAAAGTGAGAATCCTATTGTTAGTGCAGCACTACACATGACTGCTTTGTTCATTTTACTTCTCCGAGAAAGGCACCATGCCTTTATACCAAATATTCTGACGTTGAGACCCAAGTCACTTCTAGTGAACTTCATGAGACTTGAATCAGTGATAAAGCCTCAGTCTTCCGAGGCCGGTTGAGTGTATTCAATTGAGTTGATGAACCACTCTTTTTCACCTTCTGGGGTGCGTACCGTGAACTCTTCATCCACTTGTTTTTTCAACATCGCTCGCGCCATAGGTGAATCGATAGAGATGTAGTCTTTCGCATCGCCATAAATCTCTTCAGGCCCGACTATACGAAACTTTTTCACTTCTCCTGCCTCATTTTCTATTTCCACCCATGCACCAAAAAAGACTTTGCCTTCTTGTTGCGGAGAATAGTCAACGATCGTGACTTCTGGCAGGAATTTACGAAGGAAGCGGACACGACGGTCGATCTGACGGAGTAAACGTTTATTGAAGGTGTAATCCGCATTTTCTGAGCGATCGCCCAGGCTCGCAGCCCAAGTGACGATCTTGGTGATTTCCGGGCGCTTTTCATTCCAAAGGTAATCATGCTCTTGTTTGAGTTTGTTGTAACCTTCTCGTGTAATCAGCTTAGTTTTCAAATTAACTCCTATCTCAACTAAAAAATGCTGCTCTTTGGCAGCATTAAGGAGATGATATACCCAAAGATCCAATGTTGTTCAGGCTTTGGGTATCAAGGTGATAAGGCGGCCAGAGTGTTACTTTTCGTAATCCGGTTTTTGCGTCACGATGTAATTCGTATCACTCGAAACAACCGCGCCATGTTTTAGGAAGTTTTTACCTAAAATCATGCTGTAATGGAAGCGACCTCGGTCCTGTAAGTTGACTCGGATCTTCTTCTCTAATTCACCAAGCTTAACATGCATTTCAACCACAGGGCGTACGTTCGCTTTCTCGCCTTTCTTCGCTTTAATACGCATGACATCAACAACAGGCTTGGTAAACGCCTGTTTCATGCCAAGATCGTTCTCATAGGTAAAGCTCACCATGTCTTTGCCGTCTTTCTTAAACTGCTTGATGTTCTTAGCATTGATTGAGCTTACATCTGCACCCGTGTCTAACTTCACAGGGAAAGACATCCCCTCAACTTCAGCTACTTCGATATGGCCAGCTTTGAAAAGTGGCCTTGCATCTAGTAGATGGTCTGCGCGAGTGTTCAGCAACACACCACCCTTGGCTATGTCATGACCAAAGACGAAAAAAGGTTGAGTGTCACCCTCATCAAGCACATCGAGCGCAAACTTCATTGATGTGTCTTTTCTACCGAGAAGAAAGTCTCCTTCGACAACAGGGCGAACCGCGCTGCCAACCTTGAGCTTTTTCAACACTGGTTTGGTGATTTTTTCTTCTTTCCCCTCATCGTTCATTAAATAAAACGTGACGGATTCATCCTTACCTTTTTCTGTTACTTCAAACCCATTTACACGCAGTAATGGCGTTTTCACAGTAAAAGTGGGGTAAGCAGGGACGGTATAACCATCAATGGTGACCTGTTCTTCTGGTGAAACGACAAGAGGTTTTGATTTGAGTGCGCTTTTGAACGTTTTTTCTACGCCACCCAGTAGATTTTCTCTGTCCGTATCAATAACAAAGTGCTGACTCGCGACGTCCCGACCTAAGCGAATTTGCGAACTGAACTTACTGCGATCACGCAGATACACCAACCAACGTTGAGTTTCATTTTCGCCGACTTTGACGGGTAAATAGACTAAAGGGCGCTCGCTTTTGGTCGTTTTCAGCATTCGTACCAAGGGTAATGTCATTGGATGACGCTTGCCATTCTCGCCCTCTAACATAAAAGAGACTTCGTTATGCTTTTTGTCTACCTTGATGTCCAGTGCATGGACGTTGGTATAACGGCTAGAAGTTGAGATGCTGATCTTATATGGCACACCTTCGACTTCAACCGTCTCTTTTTTGCCAATCATTTTTGCGCGTGGCTGTTCTTGAAGGTAATCGTAACCAGCGAAGACCCATGCGTTATCATCGAGATAGGTTTTACCAATCAAGATAGGAGAAGAGAATTGCGTACGCTTGGTCAGGTTCACTTCCGTATCAACGGTGTGACCAGCGATTGTCATCGGCATTTTTATTGTCGGGCGTAGGATGGGCTTTTTGCTTGTTCGACTGCGAATCGCGCTCACTCTTTCCAGATCATCGGTAATCTGTATTTCCTTCCCTGTATAAGGGTGAGGAACCGTAAAGCTAACCTTTACTTGATATGGCTTAAAGCTGTCGGCGTCCCACTTTGCCTTCGTACCACCTAAGTCATCGACAATCGCCCAAAGTAACTCGTTATCTTTCAAATCTTGGTAATCTGGGTGTGAGCTACTGACATGGATATTCTCCGCATGCATCGATGTCGTATCTGCACCAGTATCAATCTTGCCAATAAATGGCACCGCTTTTAGTTCCGGAATGTCACTGTAGTAGACGCTCTCCACACGCCCTAGTACCAATTTGTTATCGAGCTGATAAACGGGAGCTTGTGTGGTTCCTGAGATAGACTGCGCCCAACTAAGCGGGGCGACAAGTAAGGCACTCGTAAGCGCTAACGCCAAAGACATTTTTTTCATCATGATTATCCGTATAAGCCGAGGTACATTTAGTGATATCAACAACCGTGGAATTAGGTTAGTCGATAACTGCGGATATAAGTTCTCAATTTAATTACAGTTTTGACATAAATCTGACTGATGTCCACCAGCGCCCGGTAAATTTTTGCCTCGTTAATTTAAAACATTGCAAATTCTTCGAACGACCCCAATGTTCTATACAACCAAAACCGAATTAAAAGAGAAAACACGGATGAGCCAAGCTATCTGTCGCATGATTGCTCAAGAACTGAATGTTCGCCCAGAGCAAGTCAACGCCGCTGTCACCCTAATTGATGATGGCAACACTGTCCCTTTTATTGCACGTTACCGCAAAGAGGTGACGGGGGGCCTTGATGATACCCAGCTTCGTACTTTGGACAGCCGTCTGTCTTACCTTCGTGAAATGGATGATCGCCGTCAAACCATCCTCAAATCAATCCAAGAGCAAGGCAAACTGACGCCAGAGCTAGAACAAGAGATCGCGCAGGCAGACAGCAAAACTCGTCTTGAAGACTTATACCTACCTTACAAACCCAAGCGTCGTACGAAAGGTCAGATCGCGATTGAGGCTGGTCTTGAGCCGCTCGCAGATCAGCTTTGGAATCACCCACAAACCGAGCCAGAAAGCGAAGCAAGCAAATACCTTGATGCAGACAAAGGCATCGCAGACACCAAAGCTGCATTGGATGGCGCTCGCGCGATCATCATGGAGCGCATCGCAGAAGACGCAAACTTACTGGAAAAAATTCGCAACCACTTAAATCGCAATGCGGAACTGGTCTCACGAGTCGTTGAAGGCAAAGAGCAAGAAGGCGAGAAGTTTAAAGATTACTTCAACCACAACGAGCCCCTAAGCAAAGTGCCATCGCACCGAGCACTGGCGATGTTGCGTGGCCGTAACGAAGGCTTCCTGACATTGGCGATGAACGCTGATCCAGAACAGGAAGAAGGCGCTCGTCAGTCTTACTGCGAAACGATTATCGCCGACCATTATGGCGTAACGCTAAGCAGCGCACCTGCGGATACCTGGCGTAAGCAAGTGATCAGCTGGGCATGGCGCATCAAAGTATCGATGCACATGGAAACCGAGCTAATGGGCGCAATGAAAGAGCGCGCTGAAATCGAAGCGATTGAAGTATTCGCCACTAACCTAAAAGACTTGTTGATGGCAGCACCGGCTGGCCCTCGTGCAACACTTGGTCTCGATCCGGGTCTGCGTACAGGTTCAAAAATCGCGGTTGTCGACTCAACAGGTAAAGTGCTTGCAACCGAAACCATCTACCCTCACCCACCACAAAAACAATACGACAAGTCAGCACAAATCGTTGAGCAGTTGGTGCGTAAGTACAACGTGGATTTGATTGCGATTGGTAACGGTACGGCTTCACGTGAAACCGACAGCTTTGTCGCAGACGTCATCAAACGTGGCAACCTGAAAGTTCAGAAGATCATAGTAAGTGAAGCGGGGGCTTCGGTTTACTCAGCGTCTGAGCTTGCAGCAAAAGAGTTCCCGAATATGGACGTATCACTGCGTGGTGCAGTGTCGATTGCACGTCGTTTGCAAGATCCATTGGCTGAACTCGTGAAAATTGATCCGAAATCTATTGGTGTGGGTCAATACCAGCACGATGTAAGCCAATCTATGTTGGCAAAACGCCTAGATGCGATTGTGGAAGACTGTGTAAACGCGGTTGGTGTTGATGTGAACACTGCTTCTGCGGCGCTACTGACGCGCGTAGCAGGCTTATCAAGCACCATCGCGCAGAACATTGTCGACTTCCGCGATGAGAACGGCCGCTTCGAAGCACGTACAACCTTGAAGAAAGTACCTCGTTTAGGTCCTAAGGCGTTCGAGCAGTGTGCGGGCTTCCTGCGTATTATGGATGGTAAGAACCCACTTGATGCGTCTGCGGTTCACCCAGAAGCGTACCCAGTGGTCAAAGCGATTTCTGAGAAGAACAACAAAGATATCAAAGCACTGATTGGTGATTCAAGCTTCCTTAAAGGTCTGCATGCGGTCGATTACACCGACGATAACTTCGGCGTTCCAACCATTACAGACATCATCAAAGAGTTAGACAAGCCGGGTCGTGACCCACGTCCAGAATTCAAAACGGCGACGTTTGCAGAAGGTGTAAACTCGGTATCTGACTTGGAACCGGGCATGATTCTAGAAGGTGTGGTATCGAACGTAGCCAACTTCGGTGCCTTCGTTGATATCGGCGTTCACCAAGATGGTCTCGTACACATCTCTGCACTGACAGATCGTTATGTGTCTGACCCACGTGAAGTGGTGAAAGCGGGCGACATCGTCAAAGTGAAAGTGATGGAAGTTGACGTGCAGCGTAAACGTATTGGTCTATCGATGCGTATGAACGACGAACCGGGTCAAGACAACCGTAGCCAACGCTCATCAGCAGCGCCGCGTCGTAATGACCAACCGCAGCGTCGTCAGCCTCGCCGTGATGATTCGTCATCGAACAGCGCGATGGGCGGTGCATTTGCTGCAGCGTTTGCTAAAGCGAAAAAGTAATCTTACCTAGGCTTCACCGCTAACGAGCTTTCATAACTAAAAAGAAAACGCTCCAATCAGTCAACCTGCTTGGAGCGTTTTTGTTTGAGTAGGATATTGAGTCGTCATAATACTGCTATCACTTCTGACGGGGTATGGGGAGCGACTGCATGACCATAATGAAACTTGATCACCTTCCTGCGCTTTTCCATTAATCCTTCATTGATCGCAGCATCCAAAATGCGCTTTGGTAAGCGAAAGCGGATCGCGTAGCCTTTCCCCTGGTCTTCACTATACGATTTGAGCGCAAGCAAACTAAAAAGCCGTTCTAGTGTATCTTCCGGCTCTTCTTGATAACGCGTGTCGACTTCCGTTTCCATATCATAATCAGGATGCTCTGAAGGATCCCAAGAAGACTGACGTCGGCGCTTGTCGTCACCTTTTACTTTTCGCTCTGCATTGGTTTTGGCCAATGCGACCGTTGGCGTTACAGGCTCTCGGACTTTATTGTCGCGAGCTGCTTGTTCCGTCTGCACATTCACGGATGGGGCGATCAGTGGCACACTTACGTTGGTCGGTGACACAATCATTGCGAACCCTCCTCAGAGTCGCCCAACTCGTCAATATGGCTTAGCTTTATTGGCTAATAAAACCTCACCAGTCTTTATATCGACCACTTTTTAAACAACTTGAGGTATTTCCGCTCGTACTTGCTCAATCGTGAGCAAACTCTCGGATTTGAACACAAAATTCGTCATGTTCGGTGATAAAAGGCGCATGAGAGGACTGATTAAAAACAAACTGCTGGGTATGAGGCAACTGTTCACTTAAATCGTTAGCTACTTTAATTGGCACCAACCCATCTAAACGGCCATAAAGACGCAACATTGGAACAGAAAGAGACGTCAACGCATCGCGCAGATCCACATCAGCAAGGATGTTTAGCCCAACCAACAGCGATTCAGGGTTTGGCTGAGGGCGCGATAGTACCGCTTGCTTGAGCTGTTTAACGTCTTTACGCGCTGATGGGCTGCCCATCGCTTGCAACGCCATAAAGCGCTCAATGGTCAGTGAGAAATCTTCTAGCAACTGAGAGGTAAACGCACTCAGTACATTCGGTTGAATGCCGCGCCACGGTTTTTCTGCGGCAAATTTAGGTGAGCTGGCAACCGTAATCAACTTAGCCACGCGCTCGGGCATATTTAATGCCACATGCGTCGCCACTAAACCTCCGAGGGACCAACCAAGCCAAATCGCTTTCTCTGGCGCACCTTGCACCACCAAGTTAGCAATATGGTCTAAATCTTCAGCATGAGATTCGGCGCTATGTCCGTACCCCGGAAGGTCAACCACATGAACTCGGAAATAAGGTTGAAGAGACTCGACTGTCTGCTGCCATACCGCACCATTCATGCCCCAACCATGAAGTAACACCAAATCTGGTCCTTGACCAAATGACTGCCAGTGTAATTTCGTGCTCATGCTCTCAATCTCTCCCACTTATTTTATTCCCTACGGCTTCAGCCAAGCGTTAGGCTGAGTAAAATATCACCATGAATAAACGCTATGTTATCTCATCACTGGCAAAACATCATGCACCGCGTATTGAGCAGTCAATGCGGCCTGTGTCGGTTCCCTATTCAAACACCAAGCCACACAAATACTCTGCGCTGGTGCGAGCACTGTTTAAAATACCTAACTCCGGTAAAACGATGTCAACGCTGCGGTTTATCATTACAGAAAGAAGAAATGAGTACGGATAGTATTTGTGGTGAATGTCTTTCAAAGCCACCGCCATGGCAAAGGCTATACACGTTAGGCGATTACGACTTTCCCCTTTCACGGGAAGTACAACGCTTTAAAGATCACGGAGAGTCTTGGCATGTAAAAGCATTAACCGAGCAACTGGCACAGCGCATCACCACGCCAGCTCCAATCATTACCAGTGTGCCATTGCACTGGCAGCGTTACCTGCGCCGGGGTTTTAATCAAAGTGATGTTTTAGCCCGACACCTCGCCAAGCAATTGCAGACTAATTTTGATGCGAAGGTCTTTCGTCGAGTAAGGCTCGCCCAATCACAGCGTGGTAATACCAAAACAAGCCGTGAACAAAACTTAAAAGGCGCGTTTATTCTCAATAAGCGCCCTCACTCTTCCCATGTTGCCATCGTCGATGATGTAGTCACCACAGGCAGTACCGTCCGACAATTATGTCATTTACTACTTGAAGTTGGCGTAGAAAGCATCGATATTTACTGCATCTGCAGAACACCTGCTCCTCGTTCTCTCTAGATCGCTTCGCCATGCCTTAGCATCAAAAAGACTAGACCCATACGTCAACAAGAGTAGAATAGCAGCAGTAACCTACAAATTTACTCGGGTATTCGTCGTGTCAAATATTACTATTACAGAAACTGCGCAAACGCATTTCGCTAACCTTTTAGGTCAACAACCTGAAGGCACTAACATTCGTATTTTCGTTGTGAACCCAGGTACACAAAACGCTGAGTGTGGCGTGTCTTACTGCCCACCAGAAGCAGTAGAATCGACCGACACTGAACTCTCTTACAGCGGTTTTTCAGCTTACGTGGATGAGCTGAGCCTGCCATTCCTTGAAGACGCTGAAATCGATTTTGTTACCGATAAAATGGGCTCTCAGCTAACGCTAAAAGCACCTAACGCTAAAATGCGTAAAGTTGCGGACGACGCACCACTGGTTGAGCGCGTTGAGTACGTTATCCAAACCCAAGTCAACCCACAGCTTGCTGGCCACGGTGGTCACGTAAACTTGGTTGAGATCACTGAAGACGGTGTTGCAATTGTTGCATTTGGTGGCGGTTGTAATGGCTGTTCTATGGTTGACGTAACACTAAAAGAAGGCATCGAGAAAGAGCTGCTAAACCAGTTCATTGGTGAACTAACCGCAGTTCGTGATGCTACAGAACATGACCGTGGTGATCACTCTTACTACTAAGAGTAAACACTGTCAGAAAATGGGAGGCTTCGGTCTCCCATTTTTGTATCGATACTGAGGTGATGCTGAGATGCTTAGCTCGACTCGTAAAATCCGCTAGAAACTCAGGCGGAGTTCTCATATATTAAGAATCTTACGCATCTCGTAAACGCCAACGACACCAAGGAGCCAGCGTCATGCCGAAACGAACCCCACCAGAGATACTCTCATGCCAGACGGTTGCAAAATCCAAACTGTTTGCTGTGGAAGCGCTCGACCTTCGTTTTTCCAATGGTGAGCATCGTACTTATGAGCGTATGAAGCCAAGTGGACGAGATGCTGTAATGGTGGTTCCTGTAACAGAACAAGGCGATTTATTACTGGTGCGTGAATACGCCGCTGGAACTGAACGTTACGAGTTAGGTTTCCCAAAAGGGCTGATTGACCCAGGAGAAACACCACATCAAGCTGCGGATCGTGAGTTAAAAGAAGAAATCGGCTTTGGCTGTAATCAGTTAACCCCGTTGAAACAAGTTATCCTCGCGCCATCTTACTTTTCGAGCAAAATGACTCTATTTTTAGGACAGGCGCTTTATCCAGAGAAGCAAGAAGGCGATGAGCCTGAACCACTGGAAATTGTGCGTTGGCCACTTGCGCAAGCCGAAGAGTTATTAACTCACATGGATTTCTGTGAAGCACGAAGCATCACAGCGCTAATGTTGGCACTGAAACACTTACCAAACACCACTCACAAGCATAACCAATAACGGTCATTAGAACCGAATAACACTGTGAGTAAGGACTATCACTTATGCCAATGACAAAAGATCTATCTCACCTACTTCCTCAAGTCATCGAGATTGCCCGCAGTGCTGGGCAAATGATCCTCGAAATATATGAAAAGAAGCAATACGAGGCCTACACCAAAAGTGACGAAACTCCCGTAACAAGTGCAGATATTGCAGCTCACAAGTTCATCACTGAACGCTTGAGTGATCTGACGCCTGACATTCCCGTGTTGTCAGAAGAAGACGCAGACATAAGCTTAGAGCAACGCGCTCAGTGGGAACGTTATTGGTTAGTCGACCCTCTTGATGGTACTCAAGAATTCATCGCTCGCAGTGGTGACTTTGCCACTATTATTGCGTTGGTCGACAACAATCGACCAACCATGGGCGTCGTTTACGGCCCTGTATCTGGCGTGACTTACTACGCTTATAATGGCAAAGGCGCCTGGAAAATTCCCGACATGTCGGACAGCGTCAAAATCCATACACACAAACACGAACAGCCAGAGCAAAGCATCGCAATTGCTATTAGTCGTCGCCAAGACATCAATCGTATTACTAACCGTATGAGCAGCGCCTGGAATTACGACTTAATACCGCTCGGTTCTGCAGCATTGAAAGCATGCCTCGTCGCGGAAGGGGCGGTAGATTGCTATCTCCGACTAGGTCCAACAGGTGAGTGGGACACCGCTGCGACACAATGCATTGTTGAAGAAGCTGGCGGACGTATTCTCAGCACGCAATTAGAACCGCTGTCATATAACGAGCGGGAAACACTAGAAAACCCGAACTTTATTGTTCTTGGTGATGCGGATTTACCTTGGAATGAGATTTTACAACGCAAAGATTAAGCGCCTTATCGGTAAAATTTAGAGCACAAAGTTCTAGCAATAGAAAGGCCACGAATATCTTCGTGGCCTTTTCTTTTTGACCTTCTGTACAGCACTTGGAGCATTTGGCCTACTATGTTCCAACTGCTTGCAAAGCTGAACGAAAGAAAAAATTAATTAAAAATCAATTAAAAATCAAGGCTTTAAACTTTCACTCATTCCCAATCAAGATCGAATGTACAGCGAATAGAGGTTTTAGCTTACGATGATCCAAAAGCAAAAAGAGCTGCGCACTAGCAGCTCTTCTAAGATATTGGATTTTGTCACGATAGGTTAGAAGCGCCCTTGGTAATTAAACTCATATTGACCTTGAGCATTCGGCTTACCCAACCATTTCAGTTGCTCCCCCATGCTGGATGGGAACTCTGCACCAGGTTTGAACCACGCTTTGGTTGAGTACCGTTGATTAGGCATCAGTTCAGCGGAAAACGCCGCAGATACTTGTTTGCTGCTCTGCTCACCAGTTGCCGTCAATACACTATCCTGACAGTTTATATCGGCAATCACAGGACCGAGATCTAAGCTGCCAACGGGGCTTTGAATACCACTGGCATTCCATACTAAAGTGCCTTCACCGTTCTTACACCAAGGCACAGCATAAGTCGCATGACGAATATTCAGCTCAAGCTGCCCATCAACACCAACAGGCACAGGGAGGCGCGCTTGCTCAACAACTTTTACCGCCGGAATCGAGGCAACTAAGTTTTTGGCATAAGGGCCATCACTTAAGCTATAGCCGACAAAACCGCGCCCACGAACGTCCATTTCACTACCACGACCAAAGCGCACAGCAAACTCAGCTTTACCTGTCAGTAGACTCGACCATTGGAAATCCCAATTAACTTCTCCAAGGTTCTGGCGCTGCCAACGAATACTAGAAGCTTGACCTTGCCATACCGAACCGTTGGCTCCTTGAATGTCCAGGCCTCTCACTGTTGGTGCTTGTTGTAACACCCAAGAGACTGGTAATCCCATTAAAAGACTGACTGAAAAAAAGACGATAAAGATAACAACGTAAAGTACTGCTCGCTTCACCTTAACCTCGCTTAAACTGAAGGCGGTTTACATCGATCATGCCCGCTTGCTCTGTTCGGTCGATATCTAAAAATTCGACTTCAATACCCTGTTGCTCTTTCAAGTAACGTAACCAATCCACTAGTTGATTAAACGCGAGTGGTTTGATCCACACTTGAACGCTCTCATTACGAGGTTGTACTCGAATCAACTCAACTTTATAACGACGAGCTGAAGAAGAAACCAACTGATTCAACGGTTGACTAGAGTAGCTCACACCGCTGCTTTTTCGCAGTGCAGTGATGCCATCCGCTTTATCTTGTACCCAAGCTAGCAACTGCTTTTCACTTTGAATACGTGACTGAGCTAGCTCCGCACGTTGACTCATTGGCTGTAATAAACCCCAATAAATAATACCGATAACGGCAATAGCGCCACATCCCATGACCAAACGCTGCTCACGCTGCGAGATGCTGCTCCACCAAACCTGAGCTTGAGAAATTAAATTTTTCATCATCACCTCACAAACGCTTCAAAACAAAGCTGCCAACCACAACGTTATCGCTACGGTTCAACTGACCTTGCTCAACATTAAACTTCTCTGCCAATTTCACACGAGCCTGCTCAAAAGGTTGGAAGTCTGAACTACGAGCCTGAATACGTACTTCGCCACGTTGTCCGTCGTATTTAAAGCTAGTGATCTCCAAGTCACTGACCTGACCAAGCGTCGCGGGTAATGCCGCCAACCATGACAACATTGCCTGCTGACCACTTCCACCAGATAAGCGGCGCTCTTCATCATCCATTTGTCGTTTGAGGTAACTAACGGTAGGAATGCGTCGTTTATTTGGGAACACCTGGCGGAAAATACGCTCACTCTCCTCACGATACGCTTGAGCTTGTGCTTCGTACTTATGGACCACGAGCAACTGCTGCGCAACCATAACGACGATAAGCACCCCCGCAGCAATGGTGGCTTTTTGCCAGAGCTTCCAGTATTTACCCCAAGAAGATTTCGGCTTGAAGCTCCCAGTCAGCAAATTGACTTTGCTTTCTGTCACCCCCTTCGCCAGTAAAGCCATCGTCATTTCTTCTGGTTGCGGATCCCATATTTCAGGTAACGCAGATTCCGGGACCGAGCTAAAGCAATCGAGCTTCCAACCTTCATGATTTTGTAGATAAGAAGAGAGGTAAAGGTCTAACCAAGAAGCGTCGACAACCGCGCCCTCTGTCGCAGAGTGACGAATTAGCCATTGCTCGCCAATCATTGCAGCACTGCTGTGATCTCCACGAACCGGTAACGCAAGCACATCGGGTAAAATGCGTTTAATGGCGATACCTTGGCTTGAGAAACGTTGCAGTACAGTCTGAATCCAAGCACGTTCAACTGCGCAAATCTGCGCTTTATCCGCTTGTTTACCCAACACGCTAAAGTGCAGGCCATCAACGTCCTGAGCAACTTCGTCTTCCACTAAGTACGGTAACATCGCCTCGAATTGGCGTGTTGCACCAGGTGGTATATCCACTTGCGTCAGGACCACATCATTACTCGCCAACAGCGCCACAACTTGGCGCTGACCAGCATATGAGACCAATTCATCTAAGTGTTCCCACCCGGCGATTTCACCGCTAGCAATCACTTCCTGTTGATCTGTCGACCACACCACCCAAGGAATGGTACTTTGTTGTTCGCTACTCAGCCGAACGGTCAGAAACTCGCTCACTGATCCCTCCAAAACGACGGCGAACTACGGTCACCGTTTCTCTATTTGTACTTTGCAAAAGGCTTCGGATACGTACACGTGATTCATCCACCAACACTTGTGCATCCAATTCAAAAAAGGCGCTATCTACACCCAAATAGCCTTTGGCGTTTTTCTTTACATCTTCACTTAAGCCAGCCATTTCTGACTCTGCTAAAAATTCATCAATGCTATCCCACCCATCAAATGGGCGTTTTTCAATTAGCTGAATCGCATCACTACTGCTTAAGTTTGGTGAGAACATTGCCACCAAAATCGGAGCTTGCTCAACATCAATCGTATTCACGTTTAAACGCCAGTCATCACTTGGCAATGCACAGACCAACGGCTCCAATTTTTGGAAAATTTCACCACTCACCTGATAGACAGCCCGTAACTCGGAAGCATCTGCCATCCAACCATTTGATGCCAAATAGGAAGGTTTCATCGCTTCATATGTGCTGTCTTCAACCCCAGTAGTCGAACGGACAGAGTCATCAGCATCAATGTATTCCCAAGTAGAGTCTGCAATGATTTCTGCTTGATATGGCTCGACATCCAACTCTTCTAATAGGCGCTGCAATACATTCACTAAATATGGTCTTGTAATTTGCTGACCCGTTGGTTGCACACGACTCAATACATTTAGATTAAAGCACGCTTGCTTGTCTCTAATTCGTCCCGCCGCTTGACCATAATCTAACGGATAGACTTGCTCTTTTATCGCCCACGGTTGACTCATATTAATCGTGTCGGTGTCTTTATAACTTTGCTCGATACCCACTTTTGCTAGCGCCTCGACGCCAAGGCTGTACCAATACGCTTGCTGGTAATTGATTTGATTAGCACCTCGCTGAAACTGCAAGAACAAACGTTCTGACATACTGGCAGCAACCGTCGCCATAATCGCCAGCAACATCAACACTATAATCAAAGCAACACCGCGCTGACGGTTAACCATTATTGCTGTCTCCTGAACTTTCCTCTTTCTGACTCAATGTGCCATCAGGAGTGAGATAAGTGCGGACAATTTCTCCATAGTCTTTGAGAGTGAGAACAACAGAAACCGCTTTCGGCAGCGCTTTTTCTTCAGCCCACTCTTTTTTCCATTGCTTACCATCATAGAAACGCATATCAAATGACTCGACCTGCGTTAGCAATGGAGTAACAGTGCCTTGTTGCCCAACCGGCGTATCAGGGTAGCGCCACCATACTCGCTGCAGTGTTTCTTCTTTTAAGCGATAGCCAACCTTGGTTACTTCTCCACGAGGGAACTGCTGCTGAGGGTTGTGCCAACCTAAACGGGCAAACATCAGCCCTTTAGTATCGGAGTCCAACAGGTAATCGGACCAAAAAATTAGCCGGCTAGCAGGCTCTTCACCATTAGTACGTGTTTGACGCATCGCCATTTGACGAAAATCGTTATCCATCATCACCATGGCACGCTGAATTTCGTTTAAGCGTTGGGTTCGTTCTTGTGATAGCGCATTGCTACGCTGTACTTGCGATACCACTTGGTACGCTGCGACACTTAAACTGGCAAAGATGGCAATCGATACCAACACTTCAATAAGTGTAAAACCTTTTACCCTTTGGCGCGTGTTTGCGCGGGGATGATTATTGCGCCACATAGCTTCGTACCGTTACTACAGGGCTCGCGCTTTTCTCTACCGAGACGCTTACATCAAATGCTTTCAGCAATGGCTGCGTCGTGGCGACTGGCGTGACTTTCCAGAACCAAGTGCGTCCTGCCAGCTCTTCTGTGCCGTTTTTCGCTTTGAGTTCTCCGGTATTCAACATCACATTTGCCATCTGATTATCCACAACCATGGCTGCAAACATTTTTTCTTCTAGATAACTGATTGTATTAATATGCTGGCTCACAGAGCGAATGACACTGATGGCAGCGGTGGCGAAAATGGCCAGTGCGACCAATACTTCCAGTAAGGTCATGCCTCTCGTCCGGCGATGACTCAAATTGGGGCGAGCTTGCTTAAAATTGCGCATTCTCATCCTCTTTCACTTCTTCGCCCGGAGCTAATAACAAAATTTGTCCACTTTCTTTGCCAATGACTCGCCAACCGTCATTAAAGGCATCACCATTTTGCGGAAAAAAAGATAGGGTAAATGGCGTGACTTCGGCGCTGGAAAAGATAAACACTTGCGGTGGCTCAATTTTCTTTTCGTCCTCTTCTTCTGCGAACATGTCTTCATCAAAAAGAGAACCTGGTTTGAATAAGCGCTCATCATTATCCCAAGCACCACCGCCGAGTTCGAGTTGTAGCGTAATATCTTCTTCTAGCTTGGTTTTGCTCGGAATCTGCTTTAATTTCAGAGGCTGCCAACCTTCTGAGGTTAAACTCAGTAGAGCGTAGGTCGATTTGGCATCATCCACTCGAACGCCAAAATCTTTACCGCTCAGCACCGCTTCTTCATTGAGCAGCTGTAAACGCTGAAAAAAGCTTTGAGCATACTGTTTGGAAAGATCTTTTTGGCTAGTCGGTAACGTCGAGATCACGGCCACAGCCGTAAGAGATAGCAAAACCAGCACCAATAGAATTTCTATCAATGTAAAACCGTTATGTTTTCGCATTTGTTTCATTAGTGCTGGCTTAGGCTCAATTATTGGAAGTCTTGCATGTTCCAGTTGCCAATATCTGCAGCTGGGCCTTCTCCACCCTCTTGGCCATCTGCGCCTAGAGTGAAGATATCGATTGTACCGTTATCACCTGGGCTTAAGTATTGGTACTGGTTGCCCCAAGGGTCATTAGGAAGACGTTTGATGTAACCACCATCACGGTAGTTGCGTGGCTCTGGGTTAGATGGCTTACTAACCAATGCTTCTAGACCTTGGTCCGTTGTTGGGTAAACGCTGTTATCCAACTTGTACATATCTAAGGCATTTTCCAACGCGACAATGTCCGTAATCGCTTTTTGTTGGTCAGCCTTCTCTTTGTTACCCAATAGGTTTGGAACAACAAAACTTGCCAAAATACCTAGGATAACCACAACAACCATCACTTCTAAAAGTGTAAAACCCTGTTGTTTACTACGCTTAAACTTCATTTTTTTCTCCGAAAGTTAGATTAAAGCCATGCCGTTAGTAGACACGTCTTAATTCGAAATTATCCGCTCATCAAGTTATTCATTTCTAACATTGGCATCAAGGTCGCCATCACAATGAACAACACTAATCCAGCCATTAATGCAATCAGCGCAGGAGTAAACACACCCAGAGCAATATTGACTGTTGATTCAAAGTTTTGATCTTGGTTATCGGCTGCCCGCGTCAACATGCTCTCTAATTCACCACTTTGCTCACCACTGGCGATCATGTGTAGCATCATTGGTGGAAACAAGCGGGTTTGGTCCAACGCCTTACGCAAACTAGCGCCCTCTCGAACGTTATCCGCTGCAAGCAACACTTGCTGCTTCACATAACGATTAGACATAACATCTACCGCAACGCGCATACCCTCTAGAATTGGAATCGCACTGGAAGTACAGATCGAAAGCGTTCGTGCGAATCGTGCGGTATTCAAACCTCGAGAGATCTTACCTATTAGCGGTAAGCTCAAGATTTTTCTGTCCCAAGCTAAGCGAAAGTCTGGCTTTTGCAACGCCAGTTTGAGGCCATAGAAAAGCACCACCAGCACAACGAAAATAATCAGCCCCCAATCTTGCACAAACTCACTGGCTGCCAGTAAAAATTGCGTCGATTGAGGTAACTCTTGGCCCATCTGAATGATGGGTTCAATGATTTTAGGAACCACTGTCGCCAATAAGAACGAAACGATGACAACCGCGAATACCACCAAAACTACAGGATAAATCATGGCTTGAAGCAATTTAGATCGCATCTTTTGGCGGTTTTCGACATAGTCTGCCAAACGCTCTAATACGGTATCGAGGTGACCTGATTTTTCACCCGCCGCAACCATGGAGCGGTACAGTTCATCAAACACGTGTGGGTAATCGGCAAAACTGTCGGCAAGCGGATAACCCTCAGTTACTTTCGAGCGAACCGCAGCCAACATAGAACGAATCCTCGGCTTTTCAGCCTGCTCAGAGACCGCACGCAAACACTCTTCCAAAGGCATTCCTGATTGGACTAGCGTAGACAATTGCCGTGTGATGAGTGCCAGCTCAGATGTCGAGATGCCGCGCTTAAAGCTGACTGAACCTGAAGACTTAGCCGATTTAGCTTTCGTCTCGACCACTTCAATCGGGATCATCCCTTGCTCTTTGAGTCGCTGGCGCACTTGTCGGGCGTTGTCCCCTTCTATCGTGCCTTTTTTATGCTTGCCTTTTGCATCTAGCGCTTTGTACTCAAATGCCGCCATTAGGTTTCCTTCGTCACTCGCATCACTTCTTCAAGTGACGTAATACCACGACGTACTTTGCTTAAACCATCACTGCGAATACTTGGCGTATGGGCGCGAACGGCTCTCTCAATTTCTTGTTCACCAGACTCTCGATGAATCAACTCTTGCACTTGCTCATCAACCATAATGAGCTCGTGGATACCTGTTCGACCTCGGTAGCCTTTTTGGTTACACGCTTCACAGCCTTTTGCTCGGTGCAGTTCTAACGGTTCATGCGCTTCCATACCAAACAGTTTTTTCTGTTCCGCATCGGCTTCATACGGCTCTTTACAGCTTGGACAAAGCGTTCGAACTAAGCGCTGTGCTAACACACCCAATAACGATGAAGAAATAAGGAATGGCTCAATACCCATATCACGTAGACGCGTAATCGCACCCACTGCGGTGTTGGTGTGGAGAGTAGACATTACCAAGTGACCCGTTAAGGACGCTTGCACTGCAATTTGTGCGGTTTCTAAGTCACGGATCTCACCGACCATCACCACATCCGGGTCCTGACGCAGAATGGCACGCAAGCCACGCGCAAAAGTCATGTCGACCTTTGGGTTCACCTGAGTTTGACCGATGCCATCAATATCAAATTCGATCGGGTCTTCAACCGTTAAAATGTTGCGTTCGTTGCTATTGATCTCTTGCAAGCCAGCGTACAAGGTGGTTGATTTACCAGAACCTGTCGGGCCCGTCACCAAGATGATACCGTGAGGGCGGCCAATCAAGTGACGGAAGTTGTCATGCACTGAAGGTGTCATGCCCAAACTATGTAAATCAAGACGAGTCGCGTTTTTATCCAACAAACGCATTACCACGCGCTCACCATGTGAGGACGGCATCGTAGATACACGCACGTCCACCGCACGACCACCGATACGCAACGAAATACGGCCATCTTGAGGCACACGCTTTTCTGCGATATCTAGTTTAGCCATAACCTTCACACGAGAAACCAGCAAAGGCGCTAGCTTACGACTTGGGGTCAGAACTTCACGTAATACGCCATCGACACGGAAACGAATCGAAAGGGTTTTCTCGAACGTCTCAATATGAATATCCGACGCACCTTCTTTGATCGCTTCACCCAACATGGCGTTGATCAATTTGATGATTGGCGCATCGTCTTCCGACTCTAATAAGTCTTCATCATGCGGCAGTTCTTCAGCCAAAGAGAAGAAATCATCGCTATCAGCACCAATATCTTCCATCAACTGACGCGCTTCAGACGAGTCGCGTTGATATGCTTCAGTCAGCTTTTTATCAAAGGCTTCTTTATCGATAGGTTGCGGTACGAAGCTTTTCTTTAATACACGACGGACTTCAACCAGAGCCGCAGGGTTAAGCGGCTCGACATAGTAAAGAATAGGTGGACGCTCAGGATGCTCTGTCTCCAGCACCAGTTTAAAGCGGTTGGCAAAACTGAATGGCAGACGACGCATACTTGGCGCTGTGTCTAACATATCAACCATTAGTTGTTTTCCATTTGATCAATAAACGCTTGGATCTCTGTTGGGTGCTGACGCTCCTGGCCAAAGGCTGGCATAACCGGGATCTTCTCGTCAGCCATCAACTTCAAACCTTGATCCGCTTTGTAAAGCTGTTCTGCGCGAATAAAGTTGTATTTACGCTGCGTAATACCGTCGGCCGTCACACCATCGCGAATAATCGTCGGCTTGATGAACACCATCAAGTTACGTTTTTCTGTTTGCGTGCTAGTTGACTTGAACAGATGGCCAAGTACCGGAATGTCACCCAATAGCGGCACTTTAGACTCACTTTCAAGTGCGCGTTCATCGACCAAACCACCAAGAACCAACATCTGACCATCTTGGATCATGACAGAGGTGTTTAACTGTCGTTTAGCAAAGCGAACGTCAACCGCACCGTTTGCGCCTAATACGTTGGAAACTTCTTGTTCAATGTTTAACTGTACAGAGTCACCTTCGTTAATTTGTGGCACTACTTTGAGTTTGATACCGACTTCTTTACGGTCAACCGTTTGGAATGGGTTGTCGTTGTTTGAGCCAGCCGTAGAGCCCGTAATAACCGGAACCTCTTCACCCACAATAAATGATGCTTCACCATTATCCATTACAGTGATACTTGGAGAAGATAGAATGTTTGAGTTGGAGTCAGAAGCAACAGCACTAATTAGCGCTGTCCAGTCACCCATGACAATACTCATTGCCGCACCATTTACTCCGCTAAGTGCTGACGCTAGCGTAGAGTAGTCACCTGATTCAGTAACATCATATGGCGTTCGTTCGCCATTAGAGTTGGTATAGTATTCAGTTCGGGTTTGATCTTTTGCTTCTTCTAGCCCAACCATCACCTGACCAATCGGGGCTCCTGAGTTACCGTACTGAATTACAGCACCCGTTTCTAATGAACCCCACTGAACACCTAGGTTAATACCATCACCTTCAGACATTTCGACAATTAACGCTTCAATAAGAACCTGAGCACGACGAATATCGAGTTGAGAAATGACGTCTTGTAATGCCATCATAATATCTGGTGGCGCTGTTAAAACTAACGAGTTAGTTGCAGCGTGAGCAGCAATGACGACCTCACCACGCGATGCACCTGATGTTTTCTGACCGGCTTGTTTTTCAGCTTGCAGGTTATCGGAAACACCTTTCAATACATCCACCAAATCTTCAGCTTTCGCATTTTTCAGGTACACAACTCGGTTGTTACCTTTTGTCGCCATTTCAACATCAAGTTGACGAATCAAACGTTTCAAGCGGGCTCTTACTTTTGGATCACCAGAAATTAAAATCGCGTTAGTACGTTCATCGGCCACAATTTTAGGTTCAAGGAACTCTGGCGTGCTTTTCTGATTCGCACTTTTATTCAGTGCTTCAACAATGCGTACCATTTCAGCAGCAGATGCATTACGCAGCTCTACCAATTCAATTTCTTTATCACCGGCTTGGTCAACACGCTTGATGATCTCTGCTAAGCGATTCACTACTGCCGCACGACCTGTGATCAAGATAATATTCGCTGGATCATAATGAACCACGTTACCGGCACCGGCGTTATCAATCAGCTGACGAAGTAGAGGAGACAACTCTCGAACCGACACATTACGCACCGCGACAACTCGAGTTATAACACTATCTCCTTGCGCGCTGCCATCACCTAACACAGGGATTGCTGAGGTTTTTGAGTCTTTTGCTTTGATAACCTTAAGTACCCCATTGTCCATCTCTACGACTGCGTAACCGTATACTTCAAGGACATTAAGGAAAAAGCTGTAGTATTGCTCTTCGTTAAGAACGTCATAGCTGCGGACATCGATTTTACCGCGTACTGAAGGATCAACAATGATGGTCTTTTCGAGGTTACGACCCACTATGTTGATGAATTCTTGAATATCAGTGCCTTTAAAGCTCGCACTAAATTCGTTTGCCATTGCACCTGGTACGCAGAGTAAACTTCCTGCTAGTAGCCAAGCACTTTTGCTGAACCAATGTTTCACGTATGTCTCCCTGAACTTACGCCGGTTGCCTAAGTCTTACAATTGGATATAGATATCGTACTGTTGGCCGTCTCGCTCAACAGTTAAATTTAATTCTTGCGGATCGCTCATCACTTGCATCAGTTGTACTGAAGAAGACGGGTCACTTAAATCGATCCCGTTCAGTTGAACCGCAATATCGCCAGGTTGTAGTCCTACATCATTAAATAATGCGGCATCACGACCAGGTGATACTCGATAACCAACAATGTCTCCGTCTTTTTTGACGGGTGAAATGGTGATGTATTTAAAAACGCTTTGTGGATCTTTCGCAATTTCCTCGCGGATTTGCTCTAATTTCTCTCCAACGTCAGACGTCGCTGCTTCTGCTCGCTGAGCTTGCGCCCTAGCTACCTGCGGCGATTCAGATAGCTTCTTATATTCTATACCTTCCATCATTAAGGTCTCGTCTCGACCTTGGTTATCAATGATGACGCGATCCACCAATACCGCTTTTAGTGTCGCACGTGTCCCTTCGATTTCTTCACCCAAACCGTACGTAGCTTGCTTACCTCGGTTAGCAATAACAGCAAGGCTGGTGTTGGCATCACTACTTGCAACCGCACCGACCAGCGTAAGGTTAAGGCGCGTCTTAGGGGCGTCTTTAACAATAGGCTGTTCTACAACCGCCGCTTTTTGCTCAGTGTATTTACCGAATAGGTTGGCATTCTGAAGGGCATTAAAATCTATCGCGTCGCCTTTATTGCTCGCAGCAACGCTACTCGCCGATGGACGCCATTGCGGCACTTCCGACGATTGAGGTATGGCTAACCACACAATTTTGCCAAGTATCCATCCGGTTATCGCAATAAACAGACAGGTAAGCAACAAGCTAAGTTTGGCTTGAATGGTATAATGATTGGACTTGATCTGAGCCAGTAGCGGTCTGCTTGATAATCCTGCACTTAGCTCTAAACGTTTCACTGAATGGATTCCTTTATTCTAACGTCCGTCATTTAAGCTATAACGATAGCTATCGACTTTAAATTGCTAAATTTGCAATAAAATTATTACTCAACAAAGAGCAGTGAACTATATCACAAGTTGTCTTTCATACCTTTTTCTTATGCAGTTTTTGCCAACTCCCTTGAAAAAAATACGCCTTGACTCCATCTGTAGGTGAATAATCCATCACTCATTGCTGTATTCGGGCAGTGATTAGATAGCGTAGTGTTCTATGAGTTCCCTAAATGAAGCCGTTAGGCTAGATAAATGGCTATGGGCCGCAAGATTTTACAAAACCCGCTCCATCGCGCGTAACATGGTCGATGGCGGTAAAGTCCACTATAATGGCCAACGAAGCAAGCCGAGTAAAATCGTTGAAGTGGGCGCTGAAGTCAGACTTCGTCAAGGCAACGAAGAAAAAATCGTGATAATCGAACAAATCTCAGATCAACGCCGAGGCGCTCCCATCGCACAAACCTTATATCGCGAAACCAATGAGAGTATCGCGAAACGTGAGGAACACGCGACTCAACGTAAGCTTAATGCCCACAACCCAAGTCCGGAACGCCGCCCAGATAAAAAGCAGCGCCGAGACATCATTAAGTTCAAACACCAATAAAAGCCGGAATTACCAACGAGGAAAGCACTCCATGGCAAATAATGTTTTAAACCGCTACCTATTCGAAGATCTTTCAGTACGTGGCGAGTTGGTACAATTGGATGAAGCGTACCAACGTGTTATCTCCAGCAAGGAATATCCGGCAGCAATAGAGAAACTGCTGGGTGAGCTACTCGTTTCAACTACTCTTTTAACTGCCACTCTTAAGTTCGAAGGTTCGATCACCATCCAGCTACAAGGCGACGGTCCTGTGTCTCTTGCCGTTATCAACGGTGACCATAACCAACGTGTTCGTGGCGTAGCTCGCTGGGAAGGCGATGTTGCCGATGACGCAAATATTCACGATCTAATGGGTAAGGGCTACCTTGTGATCACCATCGAACCGAAAAACGGCGAGCGTTACCAAGGCGTCGTTGGACTAGAAGGTGACACTTTAGCAGAAGTGCTAGAAGGCTACTTTGCAAACTCAGAGCAGTTAAAAACGCGCCTATGGATCCGCACTGGTGAGCATGAGGGCAAAGCACACGCAGCAGGTATGTTGATTCAAGTGATCCCTGACGGCACTGGCTCTCCAGATGATTTCGAACATCTAGAGCAGCTCACTGATACAGTAAAAGATGAAGAATTGTTTGGTTTAGAAGCGAACGAGTTATTGTATCGACTATATAACCAAGACAAAGTACGTCTGTACGAGCCGCAACCTGTCGAGTTCCATTGTGGCTGTTCTCGTGAGCGTAGCGGTGCAGCAATCATCACCGTTGAGAAAGCTGAAATTTATGACATTTTGGCAGAAGTTGGATCAGTTTCTTTACATTGTGATTACTGTGGCACAACTTATACGTTCGACGAATCTGAAGTCACTGAACTGTATGCACAAGCTTCTACGGACAAGAAAACCCTGCATTAATTTACATAGCTTATCAAGCACGTAATTTACCCTACAAAAGGCCAGCTTAATGCTGGCCTTTTTGTGATCAACCCCTCGTAATAACTAGCCTCAAGCGTAATAAAACAACTGCTTAATTTTAAACAATTAATAATGATTTTGCCCTAGCGCAAAGGATTGCGTGCACGATAGACTATTCCCACCAATATGTGACGGGTTACCTAAAACCTTATTGAAATCATGGGCAAATTTTGAGCTATCTCCCTGTTTTCTCCCCGCCCCGTTGCTAGCATGGTGAGCAGATTAAAATTAAAACATTCTTACAAAATCCCTACAAAATCCTTATAAGGAGCACCTATGACCGTTATGGAACATACTAAGGCTGCAACACTTGATCTAACCAAGCACGGACTGCATAACGTAAAAGAGGTTATTCGCAACCCAAGCTACGAAATGTTGTTTGAGGAAGAAACGCGTGAAGACCTAACCGGTTATGAGCGCGGCGTGGTTACTGAACTAGGTGCGGTTGCCGTTGACACTGGCATCTTTACTGGTCGCTCACCAAAAGATAAATACATCGTCAAAGACGCTACGACAGAAGAACATATGTGGTGGACGTCTGATCAAGTGAAAAATGATAACAAGCCAATCACTCCTGAAGTGTGGGACGAGCTAAAAGAACTGGTCACAAACCAGCTTTCTAATAAACGCTTGTTTGTTGTTGACGGTTACTGTGGTGCAAACCCAGATACACGTTTGAGCATTCGTGTTATCACAGAAGTCGCATGGCAAGCGCACTTCGTTAAAAACATGTTTATTCGCCCGACAGAAGAAGAGTTAGCGACATTTGAACCAGACTTCGTAGTAATGAATGGCGCAAAATGCACTAATCCAAAATGGGAAGAGCAAGGCCTGAACTCAGAAAACTTCACCGTATTTAACCTAACTGAGCGCATGCAACTTATCGGTGGTACTTGGTACGGCGGTGAAATGAAGAAAGGTATGTTCGCCATGATGAACTACTTCCTTCCACTAAAAGACATCGCATCAATGCACTGTAGCGCTAACATGGGCAAAGATGGCGATGTAGCGGTATTCTTCGGTCTATCTGGTACGGGTAAAACGACCCTGTCGACTGATCCTAAACGTGCGCTAATTGGTGATGATGAGCACGGCTGGGATGATGACGGTGTCTTCAACTTCGAAGGTGGTTGTTACGCAAAAACCATCAAACTTTCGAAAGAAGCGGAGCCGGACATCTACAACGCAATTCGTCGTGATGCACTGCTAGAAAACGTAACAGTACGTGGCGATGGCTCTATCGACTTTGATGATGGTTCGAAAACAGAAAACACACGTGTTTCTTACCCTATCTACCATATCGATAATATCGTTAAGCCAGTATCAAAAGGCGGTCACGCAAATAAAGTGATCTTCCTATCAGCCGATGCATTTGGCGTACTGCCTCCAGTATCTAAATTGACACCTGAGCAAACTAAGTACCACTTCCTGTCTGGCTTTACCGCCAAACTAGCGGGAACAGAGCGCGGTATTACTGAGCCAACACCAACTTTCTCTGCTTGTTTCGGCGCGGCGTTCCTAACGCTTCACCCAACTAAATACGCAGAAGTACTGGTTAAACGCATGGAAGCAGCGGGCGCTGAGGCTTACCTAGTGAATACTGGTTGGAACGGCACTGGCAAACGTATCTCTATTCAAGATACACGCGGAATTATTGATGCCATTCTTGATGGTTCGATTGAAGATGCACCAACTAAGCACATTCCTATCTTCAATCTTGAAGTACCAACGTCACTACCAGGTGTGGATCCAAGCATTCTAGACCCTCGCGACACGTACGTTGACCCACTTCAGTGGGAAAGCAAAGCGAAAGATTTAGCAGCGCGCTTTATCAATAACTTTGATAAGTACACAGACAACGCTGAAGGTAAATCTCTGGTTGCGGCTGGTCCTCAGATTGATTAAATCGAGTAACAGCGACGTCGCGTAAACTCAGTGAAAAGTTGGCATTAACTTATCACCTTTACGTAGGCCAAGTTACAAAAATTGCTTCAAGCCCCTCTTTTGAGGGGCTTTTTATTGAATACCACAGAATATTGATACAAGCTAAAGCCTATCTAGTTTTATTTAATAACACACGTAGGTTCTAGCAAAGATGAAAACAGCGCGTCGAGTTCTACTTCTGTTACTGGTTATCTTAGTTGCCATTCCAGCCGCTACGATTGCGCTGCTAACAACATCTTACGCGGACGCAACCTGGCGCTTGCTGTCAAACACCTTTTCTCTTCCCTTCCGGGCCGGAAGCGTGCGTTATGACTTTCCCTATCACCTAACTTTACAACGCGTGAACACCAGCGGAGACGATGCGTCTTACATCGAGCAAGTCGATTTATGGATGAATCCCGATGTTTATCGCGATGGTAAATGGATCGTTGATAGTTTATTGATTGATGGTATGAGCTTGCAGTATGGCGCACCAAAGCTCCCAGCTTTAGAGAACGTATTATTCCATCAAATCGCGCTCAAAAATATTGATTACGCCGACGAGCATTTCTCTGCCAATGGCATTGATCTTCAAATTCAATCACCACAATGGAGTGATCAATTAATACCATATGGCGAAGTTCAACTTGCGGCCGACCAACTCTATTGGAATGGCGAAGCCTTTAATCAAGTTTTAGTCGATATAGACTACAAACCGCAAGACAGTACGCTTTATGGCACCTCTTTTAACTGGCGTAACAGTCAAATATCTGGGCAAGGGGAGCAGTATCCTCAAGGTTGGTCTTTAGTAAATGTGACCATCAACAAGCTGAAACTGAGTAATACGCAGCGCCAATCACTGCTTGCAAAACCTTGGCACGATCTACCATTTAACATTAATCATATTAATAGCTTAGATTTGCTTAACGCCGATATTGAATGGGGCGACTGGCACTGGCAGAACTTGGATCTTTCTGTGGAAAACGCCACACTGCCACTGTCTCTCTGGAAGACAAAAGCTCAAGTGTCATTGCAGGCGGATAGCGTTCGATTCCTGCAGCAAACCGCAATAGAGCCACGTTTGAGTGCCGCTATCGAGCCAGGAGTAATCCAGCTCAACGAGCTCAGCTTAGATTGGCAGCAAGGTCGAGTGCAAGTTTCTGGATTGTTCACGCCAACACAATGGAAGCTCAAAGAAGCCTCTATTCAAGGCCTCAAGTGGGCAACACAGCCAGAAGACAACCTAAATTGGTGGCACGCCGCCACCAGCGAGTTAGAGCATGTTGCAATCGAACGACTCGACATTGAGCGCAGCCAAATTATCCAGCTATCTCACGAACCTTATTGGCAACTTTCCGGTTTAAATATCGAAGGGCAACAGCTTGATATTAAACAGTCTGCTCAACGTTGGGGCCTTTGGCAAGGCGAATTGGAAGTCAGCGTTGTCAACGCCAGCTATGACCAAATACTCACGTCTCACGCAGCACTTGCCATGCAAAGCAAAGATGGCTTTTGGCAATTGACTCGCCTTTTTGCGCCACTCGAGCAAGGCTACGTAGAAGGCATCGGACAAATAGATTTGAGTACCCCGAGCCAACCTTGGGCGCTCAACGTCAATGCTGATGGTATTCCCTTATCGCTCTTCCACGATTATTTTTTACCCGACACACTGGCTATTGATGGTTTTTCCGATCTCAGCCTCGATCTACAAGGGTTATCAGGTGATCGCAACATGCTGGCCTACAGCTTATCGGGTGAAGTGGAAGCCAATCTCCGAGATACCCGCTTGAAGTCCCAAGCGGATCATTCGCTCAAAGCCATTACCTTAAGTCCACTGCGTTTAAGCGCGCAACGAGGGGAAGTTGCCATAACGCCGGTCACCATCTCAGGAAAAGCCATAAGTGGTAAGGTTTGGGGAACATTTGATATGGCCAACAACCCGCTAAGTGGCATTACTTATCAATTGGAAGAGTCGTGCGGAAACATTGAAGGCGATCTACTAAGTGGCGAAACCCACCGTAATGAGTGCGTGAACGCATCAAAACTGGCCGAGCCTACTGATATTGAGACTCCACAGAAAAATGAACCTTCCATCGAGCAGCCAATCGTAATTGATAACATCAATTTGGAGACTCAAGAGGAAGAGCTTTACGAAGAAGTTATCGAAGAAGATGAAGTACCCGACACGAATTCCGCAGCAGAACAAACCCTCTCACCGACAGAGCAAGAAGGTGAAACAGATAAGCGCCCAGCAGATCAGTCGGCGCTTACCCCATCAGCAACTGAGTAACTGCGAGTAGTTCGGTATCAGCATATAGGTACCGACAAAATCAACAGCTGGCGTGTCACCACTATAAATCACTACGTGAATAACGATGCGTGCTTTGCGTCCCGACTCCAATCGGTCTAGGTCACCACTGATCCCATCCAACGAAGTACTCGCCACGGGGTTTTGTTCGACTGGTTGACGATAGCGAATCGAGCTGTCGGCCAACACAATATCACCGTGCAGCCCACGCTCTTTAAGCAGCAGCCACGTCATCCCCCACCCTGTCAGGGTTGCTAAGGTAAAAGCTGATCCAGCGAACATGGTGTTATGCGGATTAAGGTTAGGATTAAGCTGCGCACAGCATTCAAACTGGTAACCCGTGTACTGGTTAATCTTGATCCCCATTTTGTCGCTAATTGGGATTTGTTGCTCCCAGCGCTGTTGAAGCTCAGTACACCATTCAGGGCGACGTAACACATTGGCCATCGGATCCAGTTGCTTCACCATTTGCTGATGGCGCACAGGGCCACGCTCATCGGTCAGCTCACCTCGACGCTCAAAGCCATTTTTTTCATAAAAGGCGATGGCATCTTCACGGGCATTACACACCAAGCGTTTCGCTCCTTCCTGGCGTGCTAACGACTCTAGTGCAACCAAAACCAGCGAACCCATCCCTTTGCTACGGCGATTATTTTTAACCGCCATATAGCGGATCTGGCCATCATTGTCCGGCGTAATGTATAAACGGCCAATCGCCATAGGACGACCTCGTCCATCAACAATCATGCGGTGATGGCTCATTTCGTCGTATTCATCGCGCTCTGAGCCGATCGGCATACGCCATGGCTCACGAAGCAGTTGCCAGCGAAACTGATAATACTTGTTTATCTGATTATCGGTTTTGGGAGTAATGAGTTTGAACATATCAATCCTTTGAAAGCACAACACTAATCAGTGTCGGAAAAATTACTCCAAGCCAATTCCATGAGCTTGGAGTTAAAGCTTAGACTATGGCACCTGTGTTACCAGATTAGACCTGCAACCAAAACGTTACTGGACCGTCATTCACCAAGGACACTTTCATATCGGCAGCGAAGCGGCCACGCTGTGTGGGTAAAACTTCTTCACACAAGTCAGAAAAGTAATCATACAAGCGCTCTGCATCCACAGGATGCGCACCACGAGAAAAGCCAGCTCGCGTGCCTTTTTTTGTATCCGCAGGCAGCGTAAATTGAGAAACCACCAGCACTTTACCTTCCACCTGTTTAACGTTCAGGTTCATCTTGCCTTCGTCATCTTCGAACACACGGTAGGTTGTAACACGCTCCATTAAACGCTTTGCTTTAGCTTCATCGTCGTCCTTCTCTACGCCCAATAAGACCAGCAGACCACGATCAATTTCTCCTACGACTTCACCATCCACGCGGACGGCTGCTTCACTGACTCGTTGAATTAGCGCTATCACTACTCTCGCTTCCTTCATCTGTTAACTGAGATTCAGCGGTCGAGTGTATCATGTCTAAATCTTCACTCCAGTGCTCTCGCTCACCAAGCGCAGCCGTAACTTCCGCCCCCAATAACACGATCATCCAGCATAAATACACCCAAACAAATAAGATAGGAATCGCCGCTAACGCGCCGTAGATGAGCTGATAAGACGGAAACTGAGTGATGTAAAGCGCAAAGCCTTTTTTACTCAACTCGAACAGTATCGCGGCGACTGCTGCCCCCATGGCACCATGAGCGAGGTGTACTTTTTTATTCGGCACTAGAATATACAAGCCAAGAAAAGCAAAAAAGGACAGCAACAACGGTAGCCAACGCAGAAATAAATTAAACGCACCAGATAATGTCTCGTTCTCTAAAATTTGCAGCGAAGTCACGTACGACGTCGCCGCAATACTCGCACCGACCATGATCGGCCCTAACGTGAGTACCATCCAATACATAGAGAATGAAAAGACTAAACGGCGCTTGTCTTTAACTCGCCAAATGTAGTTTAAGTTCTTATCAATGTTGGAAATCAGCATGACCGCTGCGATGAATAAAAACCCACCGCCAACCGCGCTCATTTTGCCCGTATTCGCCACAAATTCCTGTAATGCCGTATGTACAGCTTCTCCAGAAGCTGGCACAAAATTCTCAATAATGTAGCCTTGCAGCACCTCACCAACGTTCGCAAAAACGGGAAATTTCGACAATATTGATAACAATACCGTCAGCATTGGCACGATGGATAACAAGGTAATGTAGGCAAGATAGCCCGCGTTCACATTCACACGGTCATGCGTTAATCGCTTAAGAAGATACTTAAAAAACGCGACGCAACTTGGCAGTAGATTGATTAATCTCGCCTTGTAACTCTCTGATAACTGGTTCATAGTTCATCCCATAATTAGCGCCGAGGACATAAGAATGCCTTATTTATTAGCAATTGTACTATCAATTTTCACTTTAACAGGGTGTCAATCTGCTTATTACTCAGCAATGGAGCAGGTTGGGTATCATAAACGAGATATTATGGTCGACCGCGTCGAAGATGCCAAAGAATCTCAACAAGATGCACAAGAAGAATTCACCAGTGCACTTGAAGCCTTGTCTGCGATCACCAACTTTGATGGTGGTGAGCTAGAAAATGTCTACAACAACATCAATGACAAATACGAAGATAGCGAAAAAGCGGCTCAAGACGTACGTGACCGTATTGCTGCGATTGAAGACGTATCCGGCGCACTGTTTGATGAGTGGCAAGATGAGCTAGAGCTGTACTCGAGTGCGAAACTGCGTCGTTCAAGCGAGCAAAAACTACGTGAAACCAAAGCCTCGTACAAAACCATGCTTAGCGCTATGAAGCGTGCAGAGAAAAAGATGACACCGGTACTGGATACGCTACGTGACAACACGTTGTACTTAAAACACAACCTTAACGCCAGTGCGATTGGTTCTTTGCAAGGTGAGTTCTCTAGCTTAGAGAAAGACATTCAGTTTGCGATCAAACAAATGAACGAAGCGATTGCAGAGTCCGATAAATTCCTACAAAAGCTCAATCAAAAGTAAATGATTTAGACCTCCTCCTAGTGAGGAGGTTTTAGTCGGCGACCTCACCGAGTAAACCGATGACTCTTCGAACAAAGCCTACCCTCTCTGGTACAGTTCCCCATGGCACTTCTACCACTTCATAACCCAACTCAGTATAGACACTCACTAACGACTGATGAATCTCCAATGCTTCTTCAAAGCTGTGCGGACGCACTTCATCTTGTACGTAAATGGATGCTTCAGGTCGACAAGTAAACACCTGACTATGGTACCCAGCGCTTTCGGTTAAGAAAGCTTGGTCAACCTTACAGCCGCCCACTTGTAGGTATGCAATGATGTCGGGGATGGCGCGATCAACAAACGCAACATCATGACAACGCGCATCACTCTTTTGTTTGTCCATCAACCCAAGGCATAACTTGGCAAATTCAGGTAAATTCGTCCACGGCAAAATACCATTTTCTAACTGGCTTTGCTGCTCAATCAAGTCGCGAGACCCTTCAGGAAACGTGGCATAACCACACGCGTCTAGCGCATTCAGCAGTGTTGTTTTTCCCGCACCAGGCCCACCGGTGATAATAATCGGGTTCATATTCAACTCCAGAAAACAAAAAGCCCCGAGCATAACTCGAGGCTTCTTCTTAATTGAATCGCTTAACGAAAATTATTTCGCGCCACGAGAAGCACGCTTACGGTCGCTTTCCGTTAGGAACTTCTTACGGATACGGATGCTTTCAGGCGTTACTTCTACTAGCTCGTCGTCATCGATGAATTCTAGTGCTTGCTCAAGAGTCATCTTGATAGGCGGAGTAAGAACCTGTGCGTCATCTGTACCAGATGCACGAACGTTGGTTAGCTGCTTACCTTTCAGTGCGTTTACCGTTAGGTCGTTGTCACGGCTGTGAATACCGATAACCATACCTTCGTAAACTTCAACACCGTGACCGATAAATAGACGACCACGCTCTTGAAGGTTGAACAGTGCGTTAGTTAGCGCTTTACCCATCGCGTTCGCGATTAGTACACCGTTTACACGTTGACCGATGTTACCGCCTTTGTGAGGGCCGTAGTGATCAAACGTATGGTAAAGAAGACCTGAACCTGAAGTCAGTGTCATGAATTCCGTTTGGAAACCGATCAGACCACGTGATGGCATAACGAAGTCCATACGCACACGACCTTTACCGTCTGGAGACATGTCTTTCAGCTCACCTTTACGTAGGCCGATGTTCTCCATGATGCCGCCTTGGTGCTCTTCCATTACGTCGATAGTTACCGTTTCGAACGGTTCCATCAACTGACCATCTTCTTCTTTGATGATTACTTCTGGACGAGATACTGCTAGCTCGAAGCCTTCACGACGCATGTTTTCGATCAGGATAGAAAGGTGAAGTTCACCACGACCTGACACGCGGAATTTATCTGGATCGTCTGTTTGCTCAACGCGTAGTGCAACGTTGTGTACCAGTTCCTTCTCAAGACGCTCAAGGATGTTACGTGACGTTACGAACTTACCTTCTTTACCCGCGAATGGAGACGTGTTTACTTGGAACGTCATCGTTACTGTTGGTTCATCAACAGACAATGGTGGTAATGCTTCTACTGCGTTTTGTGCACAGATAGTGTCAGAAATTTTCAGCTCGCCAAGACCAGTGATTGCGATGATATCACCCGCGTTAGCTTGTTCCACTTCGTGACGCTCTAGGCCAAGGTAGCCCATTACTGTACCCACTTTACCGTTGCGAGTTTTACCGTCAGCACCAATAATGGTTACCTGCTGGTTTGGTTTAACGCTACCACGAGTTACGCGAGCCACGCCGATAACACCAACGTAAGAGCTGTAGTCTAGCTGAGAAACTTGCATCTGTAGTGGACCATCAAGGTCAACATTTGGCGCGTCAACAACATCAACGATAGTTTGGAATAATGGTTCCATGTTCTCGCCAGTTTCGCCTTCTTCTAGAGAAGCCCAACCGTTAAGTGCTGATGCGTAAACTACTTTAAAGTCTAGCTGGTCATCAGTTGCACCTAGGTTGTCGAATAGATCGAACACTTGGTCCATAACCCAATCAGGACGTGCACCAGGGCGGTCAATCTTGTTGATTACAACGATTGGTTTTAGACCGTGAGCAAACGCTTTTTGTGTTACGAAACGCGTTTGAGGCATTGGACCATCAACAGCGTCAACGATAAGTAGTACAGAGTCTACCATCGACATGATACGCTCAACTTCACCACCGAAGTCCGCGTGTCCCGGAGTATCTACGATGTTGATACGGTAATCGTTCCAGTCGATTGCTGTGTTTTTAGCAAGAATGGTAATACCGCGCTCTTTCTCGATGTCGTTCGAGTCCATGACTCGCTCTTCAGCTTCACCGCGAGACTCAAGCGTGCCTGATTGTTGTAGCAGCTTGTCAACCAACGTGGTTTTACCGTGGTCAACGTGCGCGATGATCGCGATATTTCTTAATTTATCAATCTGTGGAGTAGCCATGGATATTGATTCACTTAGATAGATGAAATGCCCCCACGCTGAGAACGGGTGCTCTCTGGCGACATTTGCTGATTAAAAAAACGGCCATAATGTACCAGATTTTAGCAAAAAGCCTAGAAATATGTGATCTACTCCCGAGCATTTCTGCGATTTTTACGCTTAATGCCCATTTTCTTCCTCAGAACGAATTGATTAAACGCAACTTTATTCTAATCGATGCATAATTCAAATTGACTCTTGCTCAAAAACTGGGCTGAATACGCAATGTACCTGTCACATTATGGTGCAATAATGATTTTTGGCACCATAATAGTGCAAGCAAAGATCATTTTGGTGCAAGCAAGTGCACCAAACTAGCATTCAAAAACACAATTGCTTGAAATTAATGGAATATTTTTTTTGGCACGGTTTTGGCTTTAGTTAAAACAGCATCGATTAATGAAAAGTCAAATTGATTAATCAATGCCAGGTTTCATGAATAATTCATAAATCGAGCTTTTACCGCTTATTAACACTGGAGGTTATCCAAGATGTCAGTAGAAAACGTTCTATCGCTGATCCAAGAAAACGAAGTTAAGTTTGTTGACCTACGCTTCACTGATACAAAAGGTAAAGAGCAGCACATTTCGATCCCTGCTCACCAAATCGACGCAGACTTCTTCGAAGAAGGTAAAATGTTCGATGGTTCATCAGTTGCTGGCTGGAAAGGTATCAACGAATCAGACATGGTAATGATGCCTGACGCATCTTCTGCTGTGCTTGACCCATTCACGGAAGACGCAACACTAAATATCCGTTGTGACATCTTAGAGCCTGCAACAATGCAAGGCTACGACCGTGACCCACGCTCTATCGCAAAACGCGCTGAAGACTTCATGCGTTCTACAGGTGTTGCAGATACTGTACTTATCGGTCCTGAGCCAGAATTCTTCCTATTTGATGACGTGAAGTTCTCGACAGACATGTCAGGCTCTTTCTTCAAAATCGACGACGTAGAAGCGGCATGGAACACAGGTTCTGACTACGAAGAAGGTAACAAAGGTCACCGTCCAGGCGTTAAAGGTGGTTACTTCCCAGTAGCTCCAGTAGATTCATCTCAAGACATCCGTTCTGCTATGTGTCTAGTAATGGAAGAAATGGGTCTTGTTGTTGAAGCGCACCACCACGAAGTGGCAACGGCGGGTCAAAACGAAATCGCAACTCGTTTCAACACGCTAACAACCAAAGCTGACGAAATCCAAATCTACAAGTACGTTGTACACAACGTTGCTCACGCGTTTGGTAAAACAGCGACGTTTATGCCTAAACCACTTGTTGGCGACAACGGCAGCGGTATGCACGTTCACCAGTCTCTAGCAAAAGATGGCGTAAACCTATTTGCTGGTGACAAGTACGGCGGTCTATCTGAAATGGCGCTTTACTACATCGGTGGTATCATCAAACACGCTCGTGCAATCAACGCATTCGCTAACCCATCAACAAACTCGTACAAACGCCTTGTACCAGGCTTCGAAGCACCAGTAATGCTAGCTTACTCAGCGCGTAACCGCTCTGCTTCAATCCGTATCCCAGTGGTACCAAGCCCGAAAGCACGTCGTATCGAAGTTCGTTTCGGTGACCCAGCGGCGAACCCATACCTATGTTTCGCAGCAATGCTTATGGCTGGTCTTGACGGTATCAAGAATAAGATCCACCCAGGCGAAGCGATGGATAAAGACCTTTACGATCTTCCAGCTGAAGAAGCAGCAGAAATCCCAACTGTTGCATACTCACTAAAAGACGCGCTAGCAGAGCTAGATGCTGATCGTGAGTTCTTAACAGCGGGCGGCGTATTCTCTGACGACTTCATCGATTCATACATCGACCTTAAGTCTCAGGACGTAGAGCGTGTGAACATGACAACTCACCCTGTTGAGTTCGAACTTTACTACTCTGTGTAAGGTCGACACTGTGTAAAATGTAAACACAGCAATAAAATATTAGGCTCGCCTCGCAGGCGGGCCTTTTTTGTATTCGCCACTCAAGCTTCGACGTTTAACATGAGGGGATAATAAAAATACGCTTAGAATTTTTCCTTACAGGTCAAAGAGCTAAGCCATTGAAACGTGAAATCATCGAACAAGAGAAGGTGAGCAATGAAAGTTCAGCTTATTCCATCACTGTGTGCACTCAGCGGATTGTTAATCGCCTCTATCGCCTTCGCGCAGGTCGCGTATACGTGGGTAGATGAAAATGGCGTGGTTCACTTTAGTGATACGCCAAACAAAGGAGCAAAAGCGATCGCACTGCCAAACCTTGAAGCCAGCGCACCAGCTCCTGAGGTAGAAAGTACTGAATCGCTCGCACCTCAGACTACGCCATCTACTGCATCACAAAACAAGCCAGAGAAAACAACCGATCAGCCTCTCCCATTACAACTCTCGATGCTGACTCCCAAGCACAACGAGACCATCCGCAGCAATCGAGGCATCATCAATATTCAATTAGAAACCAATCGCAAGCTTGGTATCGGTGAGCAATTGCAATTGTTACTCGATGGAAAACCTTATGGTGCACCACAAAACCATATAGTGTGGCAGTTAAACAATATTGACCGAGGCACTCACACACTTGCTGTGCACGCGAAAAGAAGCGGCAAGCTTATTGCATCTACTAGCCCTATAACGGTGCATTTACATAGAGCAAGTGTTAAGCCGACCGTAAAAGGGGCAAAATAGAATATCTGGTGAAAAAAATCACATCACAGCGATGCTTTTCACTTTTTCTTCTAAGATTTATTCGCCATACTTAACGTTCAATTGCACCATTATTGTGCATCGCACAATCTTAAAGCAAAACAAGGACGTAATGTGGATACCAGTCTTCCTAGTGCCATTCTCAACAATATGGTGACAGCAACGCTGATTCTTGATGATGGATTGGCCATCCGTTATGCCAATCCGGCTGCCGAATTGCTGTTTTCTCAAAGCGCCAAACGAATTATTGAACAATCACTTTCTCAATTGATTCAGCATGCGTCGCTGGATCTCGCGCTGCTCACTCAACCGTTGCAAAGTGGCCAAAGCATCACCGACAGTGACGTCACTTTCGTTGTTGATGGCCGCCCTTTAATGCTAGAGGTGACGGTTAGCCCTATCACTTGGCAAAAGCAGTTGATGCTTCTGGTCGAGATGCGCAAAATTGATCAGCAGCGCCGACTCTCTCAAGAACTGAACCAACACGCCCAACAACAAGCAGCGAAGCTGTTAGTCCGAGGGCTTGCACATGAGATTAAAAATCCGCTTGGCGGCTTACGCGGTGCGGCGCAATTGCTAGAAAAAATGCTGCCAGAGCCCTCTCTCACCGAATATACACACATCATCATTGAGCAAGCAGACCGTTTAAGGGCGCTCGTGGATCGATTACTAGGACCGCAAAAGCCAGGTAAGAAGACACAAGAGAATCTGCACCAAATTCTTGAAAAGGTTCGCCAACTGGTTGAATTAGAGTCACAACGCTCAATCATCATTGAACGAGATTATGACCCAAGCTTGCCAGAGATTTTGATGGATACAGACCAAATCGAGCAGGCAATGCTTAATATCGTCAGCAACGCCGCACAAATTCTTAGCCATCAAGAGCACGGGAAAATAACCATTCGCACCAGAACGGTGCATCAAGCCAATATTCACGGCAAACGCTGTAAACTCGCTGCTCGTGTCGAAATCACAGACAACGGCCCAGGTATTCCACCGGAACTACAAGACACGCTGTTCTATCCCATGGTCAGTGGCCGCGAGGGAGGAACTGGATTAGGGCTATCTATTTCGCAAAATTTGATCGACCAGCACAATGGAAAAATAGACGTAGAAAGCTGGCCTGGTCACACAACATTTACTATTTATCTGCCGATCTGAGTGCGCTAATGGACTTCAAGTCGCGTCAGTTTTTCGGTTTGCTGCAAGGATTACTACATGAGTAAAGGATATGTTTGGGTCGTTGATGACGACAGTTCAATTCGCTGGGTAATGGAGAAAACACTCTCCTCTGCCAACATCAAATGTGAAACCTATGCCGATGGAGAAAGCGTGTTAATGGCGCTCGAACGCGAAGTGCCGGATGTTCTAGTATCAGACATTCGCATGCCAGGTATTGATGGGTTGGAGCTACTAAAGCAAGTACAGCGCGATTACCCAGACCTTCCCGTGATTATCATGACCGCGCATTCAGATTTAGATGCGGCAGTGAATGCGTACCAAAAAGGTGCTTTTGAATATTTACCAAAACCTTTTGATATTGATGAAACTTTAACTCTGGTTGAACGAGCCATTGCACACAGCCACGAAAACAAACGCGAGCAGCTCTCTCCAGAAGACATTCCAGCAGAAACGCCTGAAATTATCGGTGAAGCACCAGCGATGCAAGAGGTGTTTCGCGCCATTGGTCGTCTTTCTCGCTCCTCTATTTCAGTCTTGATTAACGGTGAATCGGGCACGGGTAAAGAACTCGTTGCTCATGCACTGCACCGTCACAGTCCACGTGCTAACAAACCTTTCATTGCGCTCAATATGGCGGCAATTCCCAAAGACTTGATTGAATCAGAACTGTTTGGCCACGAAAAAGGCGCGTTTACGGGGGCAAACAATGTTCGTCAAGGACGATTCGAACAAGCCAATGGCGGCACTCTATTTTTAGACGAAATCGGCGACATGCCATTGGACATTCAAACTCGTTTGCTACGCGTTCTAGCTGACGGGCAGTTTTATCGAGTGGGCGGTCACTCTCCGATCAGTGTCGATGTACGAATTGTCGCGGCAACACACCAGAACTTAGAAAAGCTGGTGCAAGAAGGTGACTTCCGTGAGGACCTCTTTCATCGCTTAAACGTGATTCGCGTGCAGATCCCGGCACTGCGTGAGCGTAAGCAAGACATTGAAAAGCTTACACAGCATTTTCTTATCCGTGCGGCTGATGAGCTTGGTGTGGAAACAAAAACTCTCCACCCATCGACCGTGGAGATTCTTAACCGCCTTGATTGGCCTGGCAACGTTCGTCAATTAGAGAATATTTGCCGTTGGTTAACCGTTATGGCCAGTGGTAGCGAAGTGTTACCAAATGACTTGCCAAGCGAACTACTCGAAGAGAAAAAATCCATTTCAGACTCTGCACATGGTAGTTGGCAAGAACAATTGGCGGATTGGGCACGGCATTCACTCGCAGCAGGAGATAAAGAACTACTTTCTTACGCTTTACCAGAATTTGAACGCATTTTATTAGAAGCAGCCTTAGAGCACACTAAAGGTCATAAGCAAGATGCCGCTAAAGTATTAGGCTGGGGGCGAAATACACTCACCAGAAAATTAAAAGAATTGTACTGACAATCACTTACGTGGTGTGTTAACAACGAGCGTCGTTTGTCACTCGATATTAATAAAAACATCAGTACAATTGTGGCGCACCACCATCTATGTGATTAGGCGATGTCTACTGCTACGACTCAAATTACACTGCGTACTGCTGTTCTGATTCCATTTGTCATGATCTTCTTACTGGCGATCGGTGTCATTGTCTACGTCCAAAAACAAAGTTACGAAGAAGTGGTCACGGATATCAGTGACAAGCAACTTTCCGTGTTAACCGAAAGTGTCCACGACCACCTCAATAGCTATCTACGTAAGCCTTTTACTGCGGTTATGGCTCTCGCGCACAACGTCAGCTATCACAACCTTTATCGCCCTCACGATACCTCAGACATTCAAAACTACCTGCTAAGTGCATTCAAAAATCTTTACCAATCGATACCGCAGTTGGATGTAATCGCATTTGGTTCAGAAAACGGCGACTTTGCAGGCTTTCGCCGCGAACTTTCCGACGATTACACCTTAATGGTGCAAGATCGCCACACCGATGGTGATCTGGTTATTTATGGAACCAACCATGTGAGTAACAACATTCGAACGGTTATCTCCCAATACGATCCTCGCACTCGCCCATGGTATAAGCCCGTTGCAGAGAGCCAAAACGCCACTTGGTCTGAAATTTATACCAACGCTGATGAACGCCAGGATATTACGCTATCAGCCATGACGCCGGTGTACAAACACGACCAATTTGCTGGTGTTTTGGTGACAGACATTCGTATCAATACATTCAACGAATTCCTGCGCGAGTTAAAATACAACACTAAAGCGTCGGTCTACATCATGGACCCAGATCATCGTTTAATCGCTCACTCAGGCCCGGGAAGCGTCATCTCATGGGGCACAAAATTTTCGGATAAAGGGCAGCGTTTGCTTGCCGCTGAAAACGCAGACCCGATCATCAAAATCAGTGCGAGCCGAGTCCGGTCTTTCGATCTCAACAACACCAAGCAACCTTATACTTTTTCATTTGAACATGATGGCCAACGTATTTTCAGTCGGCTAACCCCGTATCGAGACCAAGACGGCTTAACATGGTTTATCGGCACCTCCATTTCGGAGTCTGAGCTTCTCGGCCTGTTACCAAAAAGCCAGCAAGAGAGCTGGCTCGTTGGCATTATTGTAAGCCTATTTGGTATCGCCATCAGTTGGATCATTTTCAACCGAGTTACCAGACCAATTAACGCGACGGCCGCCGCCGCTCAGCACCTGGCAAATGGGGATTGGGATAGCGGCATGCCAAAGCCTGGTTATGTGTATGAGACAACCGTACTGGTCCATGCTTTTAATGAAATGGCGAACAATCTAAGAGCGTCATTCAAAGCATTGCGTGAACAGTTGGTTTATGACTCTCTGACACGCTTATATAGTCGTCAGGGTTTGGTCGAAATCTGTGAAAATCAGTCTCATCTTTGTCACGGCAGTTTATTTTTACTTGGCATCAACAAATTTAGAGATATCAACGACAGTGTGGGTCATCACAACGGCGACCAGTTGTTGGTCAGCATCGCTAAAAGGTTAAAACAGCAGTTTCGTGACAACGCATTATTGGCTCGGATTGGTGGTGACGAATTCGCGGTGTTTCTCTCAAATGTCGACACGGAAACCAAAATTAAACAAACCGAGCGTCGATTACAGCAACTCTTTTCCACCCCATTTATGGTGGAAGGCGAGAATGTAGTGATGAAGATTTCACTTGGTATTGTACAAACCCAGCCAAACGAAACCATGCCTTTATGGTTACGCAACGCCAGCATCGCATTAAGTTACGCCAAACAAGACTCACTGACTGGTGTTTGTCACTACAGCCCAGAACTAGCGAGCGCTTCAAAGTTTCGTACACAAATGCTGACCAAGATCCAAACTGGCATTGAAAACCGAGAGTTTATTCCTCATTACCAACCGATTGTGGATCTCGACAGTGGCACAGTGTGTGGCGCCGAAGCACTTGCGCGTTGGCATAGCGACTCAGGTATGGTGTCACCATTAGATTTTATCCCAATCGCGGAAGAAAGCGGCATGATCAAAGCCATCGGCCAACAGATTCTGTTACAAGCTTGTCGCGACACTTACCAAGCGATCGAAAGCAAACAGTGGCCGTCGGACTTCCAACTGCATGTGAATATCTCCGTTAATCAACTATCTTGCCCAAGTTTTGTTGATACGGTGACAAGCGTATTGGATATCACGAAATTACCAGCAAGTAACCTCACACTAGAGATCACAGAATCACGTATCATTGATAGCGCACCGACCACACTAGAAAATATGACTAAACTGCGTGAAATGGGTATTGGTATCGCGATAGATGACTTTGGCACCGGCTACTCATCACTGGGTTACCTCCACTCTCTGCCGTTTACCTGCTTGAAGATTGATCGCACCTTCATTAATCAACTCACACAAGAAAACTTAAACAGTTCAGTCGTCGCTGCCGTCATCAATATCACAGCAGGTCTCAAAACTAATGTCGTCGCGGAAGGTGTCGAGGATAGCAATCAAGCACAATTACTGCGCTCTTTAGGCTGTAATCAGGTGCAAGGCTTCTACTACAGCCGCCCTATGCCACTAGAAGAATGGCCAACACATTTGGTGAACATGAAGTAGAAAAGAGCGAGAATCGTTGATTTCCTAGTCATCCTCTACTGACAATCTACCCAACTGTTATTTATACTTAACTGCAAATCTTACCCATGTATTGTCACAGATGATGTTTGGGCCCTGTTCCAGTTCATAACTATCCGGATCGACAAAATGATAACGAAGAACCTTCCTCTTACTGATTTGCACCGTCACCTCGACGGTAACATTCGTACTAAAACGATTCTTGAGCTAGGCCAAAAGTTTGGCATTGCCCTACCAGCGTACGATATTGAGTCTCTCACTCCTCACGTTCAAATTGTCGAAGCGGAACCCTCTCTTGTTGCTTTCCTTTCTAAGCTCGACTGGGGTGTTGCGGTACTGGGCGACCTAGATGCGTGTCGTCGTGTCGCGTACGAAAACGTAGAAGACGCGCTAAATGCACAAATCGATTACGCTGAGCTGCGTTTCTCTCCTTACTACATGGCGATGAAACACAAACTGCCAGTAGCGGGGGTTGTTGAAGCCGTCGTGGACGGTGTGCAAGCGGGTATGCGCGATTTTGGCGTGAAAGCCAACCTGATCGGTATCATGAGTCGTACATTTGGTACTGACGCATGTCAACAAGAACTGGACGGCATTCTGAGCCAGAAAGATCACATCGTTGCCGTTGACCTTGCGGGTGACGAGCTAGGCCAACCGGGTGATCGCTTTGTGTCTCACTTCAAGCAAGTACGCGATGCTGGCCTTGGGGTAACGGTCCATGCTGGTGAAGCAGCAGGTGCAGAGAGCATGTGGCAAGCAATCAATGAGCTGGGCGCAACTCGTATCGGTCACGGCGTAAAAGCGATTCACGATCCAAAACTGATGGATTACCTAACAGAAAACCGCATTGGTATTGAATCTTGCCTGACGTCAAACTACCAAACAAGTACGGTAGAAACGCTAGAAAACCACCCTCTCAAGCAGTTCCTAGAGCATGGCGTTCTTGCGTGTTTGAACACTGACGATCCAGCGGTTGAAGGCATCGAACTGCCATACGAATACGAAGTAGCGGCACCAGCCGCTGGCCTGAGCCAAGACCAGATTCGCCAAGCGCAAATCAATGGCCTTGAGATTGCGTTCCTTTCAGAAGCAGAAAAATCGGAACTGAGAGAAAAAGTAAAAGATCGCGCTTAAATCCAGCGAAAACATAAAAAAATGCCAGCATCTGCTGGCATTTTTTATATCTTGAATCTGTATCTCTGATTAAATAACACGAGAGAACTGTTGCTGACGTGCCTTTGCTCGTAGGTATTTATCGAAGCTCATACAAATATTACGGATCAACAAACGACCTCGCAGCGTCACACGAATTTCATTATCATCCACTTCCACCAGCTCATCGTTAATAAAGGTCTGAAGTAGCTGCAAATCTTCTTTAAAGTACTGTTCAAACCTCACTTTAAACTCAGACTCAATGGCTTTCTTGTCTAACTTGAAGTTACAAATCAGCTGCTTAATCACTTCGCGACGGAGCAAATCATCGGAGTCCAGAGAGACCCCTTTCCATAGAGCGTGACGAAGTTCGTTGACTTGAGCGTAGTATTTCTTCAGCTCTTTCTGGTTTTGCGCGTACGCATCGCCGATCATCGAGATTGCAGAAACACCAAAGCCAACCAAGTCACATTCACCTTGTGTGGTGTAGCCTTGGAAATTGCGATGCAAAATACCTTCGCGCTGGGCAACAGCAAGTTCATCGTCCGGCAAAGCAAAGTGGTCCATACCGATAAATTGGTAGCCAGCACCGGTCAGTGTCGCGATGGTGTCTTGCAGAATCGCCATCTTCTCTTCTGCCTTTGGCAGGTCTTCGTCTTTAATCTTACGCTGCGCTGCAAATAGCTGTGGCATGTGCGCGTAGTTAAACACGGATAGACGGCCCGGCTGCATCTCTAGCACTTGTTCTAGAGTCTTGGCAAAAGATTCTTTGGTCTGCTTCGGTAAACCGTAAATCAAATCTAGGTTCGTCGAACGAAAGCCTAACTCTTTTGCGCGCGCAACCATCGCAACGATGAACTCTTCATCTTGCTCACGATTCACCAGTTTTTGCACTTCTTTGTTGAAGTCCTGAACACCGATGCTCAAGCGATTGAAGCCTTCACTACGCAGATGATCCAGCATGATCAGCTCGATTTCACGCGGGTCAACCTCGATACTGATTTCAGCATCGCTACTAAAAGTAAACTCTTGGCGTAGCAGGCTCATTACACGCGTGATTTGCTTTTCAGAGAGAAACGTCGGTGTACCACCACCAAAATGCAATTGCGTCACGGTGCGACCAACAAGTAATGCAGCACGTTGACGAATTTCGTGTTCAAGCACGTCGAGGTATTCATCCGCTTTGTGCGAGTGGCGCGTAATGACTTTATTACATCCACAGTAGTAACAAAGCTTGTGACAGAACGGAATGTGTACGTACAGCGATAATGGGCGTTCTGGGTATTGAGTGCATGCCATATCATAATCAGAAATGGTGAACGCTTCATGAAACTCCAGCGCCGTTGGGTACGACGTATAACGAGGCCCGGAATAGTTGTACTTATCCAATACCGCTTGATCCCAGACTATTTGCTGTTTCGATTCAGTGTGTTGATTCGACATGGTGGTACTTTCCGTTAAATGCTAGGGCAACGAAAGCCGTCACCCGATATTCAGAGCCGCTATTTTGCCATACGACGATGACAAGCGTGGCAACGCCGACTGGCTTTTTAAGTATAAAACTAAAGAAGTGCTAGCGTGATCACGATACCCCCATTAGCCATAAGGAGACTATTGGGGGTCGCGCTTAAATCATCTGAATATTGATTTGATTATTCAGTGGCTGGACGTTTTTCTGCAACACTTTGAGCTCCTCAATAATCGCATCAGTGAGGCGGCTTTCCGCTTTATGACGCGTCAAGTTCTGTTGCATACGCTCTTTCTTGGCAAGTTGTTGGCGTTCTTCGCCACGCGCCATATCTTTCACTATGTGGTAAAGCTCAGAAATCGCAGGGTACGTTTTATCGAAATCAACGCGGTCTTCACCTTGTACATAATCCATGATGTTATACACACGGATACTGATTTCAGATAAATCGCACTGCCCTTGAATGCCCGCCTGACACAAGGTATGCACATTCTCAAAAATGTTGGCGTTACGTTTGTCTATCGCCAATTTTTGATGCTTCAGCTGCAATTCCTTTTGCTTTTTCAATTGAAGCAGAAGGTAACCTGCATAAGAAGCGAGTGCGATGATAATCACAACACCAGCAATAGCTAATAAGGTTACATTCATAGCTTAATTATCCTTTATAGTCGTCGAAATTAATGTCGTCGAAATCTGCCAGCAAGTCATCATCGTTGCGCGTGCTTTTCTCAGCAGGTGCAGTGAAGTCTTCCTCTTCTTCAGGTTCCAACAAACCTAGTTGGTCCATTAGCTTCTCAATGCGATCGAGTTTCTCATCGACGAATTTCTGTAGACCTGTGCCCAGGTTTTCACCCGCTTCAATACGGTCTAGCAACACGTTCAATTGCGCGTCATTTTCTAGCATCTCTAGTTCTTGCTCTGCCGACAAACGACGCTCTTGCTTCGTCATTTTCTTCGCAGGTTCAACAATCAGAGGTATTTTCTTTTTGCTGCCTAAGCGCGGGTCGCGATTTTGTGCAGCAGCTTGCTTTTTCTGCTCGTTAACTTCTGAGTTACGGTTACCCGTTTTCAGACCTTTACGCTTTTTAGCACGCTTGCGTAAGCGGCCTTCCACATCAGATTCTGTACGGTTACGAGTTACAACAAACTCAGGTGCACCAGCGGCACCCGGTTTTCTAGATTTTTTACTACGGCTCATTACTGGGGTTTCCTCAGTAAAATTACATCATTACCAATAAATTCGAGTTCGAGCTTATCCCGCTCTGCTAGGAACTGGAACGTGTCACGACTAAAGAACACTACGTGAGTGAGATCGTTCTTATAATGCCATGATTTGAAAGCCTCCACGTCGATGACCATTTTCGTCATCAGGCCTATCCAGCCCCCTGGCTTAACTAAATTCAACCATTGCTTCCACACCAAATCTGGGTGGTAGAGGTGCTCTATCACCTCTGTTGCTGTCATGAAGTCGTACGTTTTTTCTAAAACCGACGTATCAGGGTGGTAGTAGAGATCGTACAACGCCATGTTGTGCCCCGCCTCTTCCAGCATCAAGGAGAGCGTTGGGCCAGGACCACAACCAAAGTCGATACCATTTGATTGTGGAGAAATTCGCTCTGTGATCGGGTCAGCAATACGCGACAAAAAGCGTCGGTAACCCAAATCATCGGGGTTGTTCTCATGCAAATCATAGTGAGCTTTTTCGCTTTCCGCATCCAAACGTTGGTCTGGATTTACGAATACCAAGCTGCACTGCTCACATTGAAGATATTCACGACGCTTATCTTCAAAATAATGGTGAGTGCGCTGATTTTGGCATAAAGGACAGGTATGCATGCTGACTTCCTCAAACAGGGATGCGAAACATACCAGAAAGTGAACTCGGATTGGAGTGTTGTTGAGTATTTTTTCAGCAATTTTTGTTAAAAAACTTTGTTTACAACCTATAAAGCTAAATAAGTGCAGTAATCTCAATTCAAGTTACGGCTGAGCAAGTCAACGGATATAAAAAAAGCGACAGTCAGACTGTCGCTTTCTAAGTGCCATCAATTGGCGAAACTGTGTTGCACACATTTGGTGCACCAATGATCCCTTTGTTTTTAGAGCTTTCCCTGCCAAAAAGAGTTGTTTTTCATCTTCCTGATGAGTTTTGGCTATCCGTTTACTTCCTGTCTACTGAGCAACTTCCTGTGCCTGATCCGTTTCACTGTCTTAACCGTCAGACGAGATGACCATCCTTATCTGATAGGCTCCCTACCTATCTAAATCCCTTTCTAAATCACCAAGCATCCGAGCTACATCCTTGGAGACCTAAACCGTAGTCTTAAATCCTTACATTCACCCCCTGTGAACGACTTCTACTTTACGCCATCCCGTTATGCTCACAAGTAATGGGTTGAAAAAAAATCCGCCTATTTTTCTAAAAAATCAAAATTATCATTTAATCAAAAACTTAAAAACACTAACAAGAAAAAGCCAACATCAAGTATGGCAAATGTCTCACAAACTGCCGAGCCAACTATCGCTTTCGCATCCAAACTCGACTGTGATATCTGTCACGAACAAAAATGCCCTAGTGGATTCACTAGGGCATTTTTGTACAAGTTGCTCGAACGATGTAGGGACATCTACCCAACCAGCTCAAGATGCAGGATCTTGAGCGATTTAGGTATATTAGTGCAGACCGCCAACGTATTTAGACAGCACTTCGATATCTTCGTCTGTCATTTTCTTCGCGATGTCGCGCATCATGGCATTCATATCATTACCACGGTCGCCATCACGGAATTTTTCTAGCTGAGCTTTGATGTAGTCAGCATGCTGACCAGAAATTTTCGGGAAACCTGAAAGCTCAGTACCATTGCCACGAGGACCATGACATGCAATACATGCGGTTAGGCCACGCTCGGCATCACCAGCGGTATAAAGCGTTTTGCCTTTTGCTACTACATCTTCAGGTGTTGAGTTTTCTGAAACTGGTAGCGAAGCGTAGTAAGCAGATAGGTCTGCGATATCTTCATCGCTCAGTGGCATTGCCATACCACTCATTACAGGATCGTAACGACCTTGTTTACCACCACTTGTCATGCCTAGCTTAAGTTCTTTTAACTGCTTCTCAAGATACTTAGCGTGTTGGCCTGCGAGTTTCGGGTACGTTGTTATTGCACTGTTGCCATCTGCTCCGTGACAGGCGACACAGGTTTGTGATTTTGCTTTACCAGCCTCAATATTACCTTGGGCCCATACTGAGCAACTGGCTAAAAGACTCAAAATTAGCGCTAATTTCTTCATGACATTCCATTATAATTATCAAGCTTCCAGTACCACGGAATGTGAACATACCGCGTACACTCATGGTACAATAGGCGACCTTATGCCGAGCACGGTTATTTTACACATTTTCACAAAAAAGTAATCAATCGACTACACAAAGTCGAGATGGAGTTAACAGTGAGCGTAAAAATTCATTACCAAAATACGCATTTCATCACCAGCGCACCCGATATTCGTCACCTGCCGGAAGACGAAGGTGTCGAAATTGCGTTTGCAGGACGCTCAAACGCTGGTAAATCGAGTGCACTTAACCGTCTAACTAATCAAAAAAGCTTAGCCAAGACATCAAAGACACCTGGTCGTACGCAATTAATCAACCTTTTCAAAGTAGAAGAAGGTTGTCACATTGTCGATCTACCTGGATACGGTTTTGCTCAAGTACCGGTAGAGATGAAAAACAAATGGCAGAAATCTTTGGGTGAATACCTACAGAAACGCGAGTGCCTAAAAGGCTTAGTGGTTCTAATGGACATTCGTCATCCAATGAAAGATCTCGACCAACAAATGATTTTCTGGGCCATCGATAGCCACATTCCTGTGCAAGTTTTGCTAACCAAAGCAGATAAACTAAAAAGTGGTGCACGCAAACAAACTCTACTGAAAGTTCGTAAGCAAGTAGAAACTTTCGGTGGTGACGTTTCTGTTGATGTGTTCTCTTCACTGAAAGGATTAGGTGTCGATCAGCTACGTGCAAAACTGGATACCTGGTTTGCACCAGCACTAGCACACCTGATAGAAGAAGACGAACAAGAGATACCAGCGAGCGATGAAGAATAATTAACAATATTTGTTAAATTTCTTCGACACGGCCCTGCCATTTGGTGGGGCTTTTGTTTATCTGAACTAAATAACAGGCAATAAAAATCCCCGCCTTCCTGGCAGGGATAACGGGAGAGAAAAATTGGTAATTATTGTTATGTGACGAAGCATTGCTGAACTGAGATTCGATTTCAATAGGTTAAAAAGCGCTCTTGTTTCCTGTGTATCACCAAACATTCACTCCAAAAACACCCAATAGCGTTACAATTCAGACAGTTAAGCCAAGCAAATCTTCAAAAAGATGTAACTTAGTTTCTTTCAAGAAAAAATAATAGTGTGACTGGCGTAAATTTACAGGATGAATAACGCAATAAATTTGAAGGAAAAATCGAGATTTTGCAGTGACTTAGAAAGGTCAAAAAAGAAGGTTTTTGAAGGCTTACTTTAAGCTACTGATACAAAAGAATAATTTTCTTTCGCCCAATAAAAAACGCCCCAGTCAAAAACTGACTGGGGCGGCTGAATCAGCCTAATCCAATAACGTGAAACAAAAGGTCTGAAAGATAGAACATCTTACCTCTGTACCCTACGAGTATTAATGTACAACAATTGGTCAGAATTGCAAAGAATTTTTGTAGTTTTTTTTCATGAAACTTTTATTAAGCAACATCAAAGTTAACTTTGCGCTAGCTTTTTTAATCTCAAAAAAAAGCCAGCGTTTGTGCGCTGGCTCATAATTAATTGGTTATTTTGGTCTAAAAATGACTAATGAGCTTGATCCCAGTTATCACCATGACCTGCTTCTGCAACCAACGGTACTTTTAGCTCTGCTGCAGATTCCATCAATTTCTGTACTTTACTTTCAATTTCGGACAATGATGACTCTTCAACTTCAAAGACCAATTCATCGTGTACTTGCATTAATAACTTCACACGACCATTGCCTTCTTCCTGAATCCACTGATCAACCAACAGCATCGCTTTCTTAATGATGTCCGCAGCCGTACCTTGCATTGGTGCGTTGATTGCCGCACGTTCAGCAGCTTTACGACGCATCCCGTTGCGCGATTTGATTTCTGGTAAATGCAAACGTCGACCAAAAATCGTTTCAACATACCCTTTATCTGCTGCCGTGCTGCGTGTGTCTTCCATGTACTGCATCACGCCTGGGTAACGTTCAAAGTATGTATCCATGTACGCTTGAGCCTCACCACGAGGAATGCCTAATTGCTTCGCCAAACCAAACGCACTCATGCCGTAAATAAGACCGAAATTAACCGCTTTCGCACGACGACGTTGCTCACTTGAAACGTCTTCAATAGAAACACCCATGATTTCTGCTGCGGTTGCCGCGTGGATATCTTTGCCATCACGGAATGCATCCAACAACGCTTGGTCGCCAGAAAGGTGCGCCATGATGCGTAGTTCGATTTGCGAGTAGTCGACCGCTAAGATTTTATGCCCTGATGGCGCGACAAACGCTTGACGAATACGACGGCCAGCTTCGTTACGAATTGGAATGTTCTGTAAGTTCGGATCAGTAGAAGATAGACGACCCGTTGCAGTCACTGCTTGGTGGTAAGAAGTATGCACACGTCCCGTCGATGGGTTGATCATCTTCGGCAGTTTGTCGGTGTAAGTTGATTTTAGCTTCGCCAAACCACGGTATTCCAAAATCAGTTTTGGTAGCGGGTAGTCTAGCGCGAGTTCTTGCAGAACTTCTTCATTCGTCGATGGTGTGCCTGATGGCGTTTTCTTCACAACCGGTAAACCCATTTTTTCAAATAGGATGGCTTGTAATTGCTTTGGCGAGTTCATATTAAACTCTTGCTCAGCAATTTCGTACGCTTTCTTTTCAAGCTCATCAAGGCGAGCGGTAATCTCGACCGACTGCGCACTCAGCTTCATTTCATCAATAAAGACCCCAGTGCGTTCAATGCGCGAAAGAACTGGCACCAACGGCATTTCAATCTCTTCGTAAACTGTCTTCAGGCTTTCATCCTGCTCGATATTAGCAAACAAGCGATTGTGCAGACGAAGGGTCACATCCGCATCTTCTGCCGCGTATGGCGATGCTTGTTCCAGTTCGATTTGGTTAAACGTAAGCTGATTTTTGCCTTTACCTGCAATTTGCTCAAAAGAAATGCAGCTGTGCTGTAGGAAGCGAAGCGCCAAGCTGTCCATATCGTGTTTACCGCCGACACTGTTGTAGATATACGATTCCAACATCGTGTCGTGCTTGATACCTTTTAGCTCAATGTCGTAACGAGCGAGTACAGACGCATCATACTTTAAGTTTTGACCGACTTTTGCTTTCGCTGCATCTTCAAGAATTGGCTTCAGCTGTTCTAGTACCCAATCACGATCAAGCTGTTCAGGCGCATCTAAATAGTCATGTGCAACTGGCACATAAGCCGCAATACCTTCATCGACAGCGAATGACAAACCAACTAGATTCGCTAGCATGTAATCTAGGTTATCGGTCTCCGTATCAAATGCAAACAGCTCAGCCGTTTGAAGTTTATCTAGCCAAGCATTGAAGGTTTCTTTATCCAGAATTGTTTCATATTGGCTGCGATCGATTGTTACCGCAGAAGTTTCCATCTCGGCTTGAGAAGAAGAAGCTTGTGAAGATCCTGCAAGCTCTACGGCCTCCACAGATCCAGAACCGCCTTCAAGTAGTTCATTCAACCAAGATTTAAACGTCAGTTGGCCATACAGCTTCACTAATTCGTCTTTATTTGGTTCCGCTTTCAGCAATGATTCTGGCGTTTCCTCAAGCTCAACATCCAATTTGATGGTCGCGAGCTCATACGAAAGCATGGCATTTTCTTTGTTGTCGATGAGCTTTTTCGCCATGGTTTTAGAACCACGGAAACCAAGCCCTGCAATATCATCGAGGTTTTCATACAACTTCGTCAGGCCACCAATACCTTGCAGTAGTGCGGTCGCTGTTTTATCACCGACACCCGGTACACCAGGAATGTTATCTACTTTATCGCCCATCAGTGCTAAGTAGTCGATGATCAATTCAGGTGGAATGCCAAACTTTTCAACCACACCTTCACGATCCATTACGACGTTCGTCATGGTGTTGATCAAGGTAATGTTATCATCCACTAGCTGCGCCATGTCTTTATCACCAGTACTGATCAATACAGGCATGCCCTTTTGTGATGCTTGGTATGCTAACGTACCGATGACGTCATCCGCCTCGACGCCAGGAACACAGATCAGCGGCAAACCCATTGCACGAATAACATTGTGTAATGGTTCAATTTGACAACGCAGGTCATCCGGCATTGGCGGACGATTCGCTTTGTATTCTGCATACATATCATCACGAAAGGTTTTTCCCTTTGCATCGAAAACCACCGCGATGCGCTCAGACGCAAACTGACGCATCATGCTGCGTAACATGTTCACGACGCCGTAAACGGCATTAGTTGGAATTTCACCATTGCTCATGGTGCCCGGGTAGGCGTGAAAAGCGCGATATAGGTAAGAAGAGCCGTCGATAAGGATCAACGGATTTTCAGGAATACTTGCCATAATTGTCTGTATCCAATTCAGTACTTGAGAGATCTGCCTAGGATGCCATGACTGCTGATCTGAATCTATCTTGTTCGCTCGATCTAGGTCGCGTAAATTTTTCCGACTTTATTCACGAAAACACCACCTCCTGTGGATAACTCTGTTTATAGAAATTATCCACTGGTTATCCAATAACAAAAAACACAAGAAAGCACCAACCCAAACCATTGATTAATAACAACAAATTCGCATAACGGCGAGAAGATCAACGATCCTAAAATGATCATCGCATGTGGAAAAGATATTAATAGTGACGTCAAATAGAAATCGTAGAAAAGAAAAAAGCGACCCGAATGGGGTCGCCTAGCAGAAGTGGTAAAGCAAATTCTGTAAATAGAGCAGCTTAACCAAGAAGCTATAAATTACACTGGAAGCAATGTGAGCAATGTCGTGTCAAAAAGAATTCGTGCAAGTTCTCGGAAAAATGTTTCATCACTTCTCAACTTTCAGTTAATTAACTTCTGTTAATAAGTCACTCAACGTCCTTGTGAACTTTCCTCATTCCCTAAGACAGGTTTAATAATAATGATTCTCATTTCGTAGTCAACAGTTAAATGAGAAAAAATCTCATTTATTTTCACATTGCTTTAATGAAATGCACTCGAGATTCTCGAAGATTTACTTTTTCTTCAAACTTTTCAATTATATAGCCATTTCTCAACAACAAGCGAAGCATAGCCGGAAACTGGTTTCGAGATTTCACTTTTAATGTGTTGTAGCCTTGTTCTGCCACCCAATCCTCTTGAGCTTCCAAAAGCAGTTGTGCCACGCCTTCATTTCGAGCTTCAGGGACAACACCACCTAACCAGCTATAGAAAACACCATCCTCTAATTCGTAACCTATTTTGAAGCCGACAATCGTGCCATTTTTTTCTGCAACGAGGATTAAACTGTTTTTCTCTTCTAAACGTTGAGTCATGGAGTCTACCGTTTCTCCTTTCGAAAACTCGGTAACACGCGCCACAACTTGAAGTGCTTCTTCCAATGTGCCTTCACGAATCAGCATTGTCATTATTCTCTTCTCCAAAATAAAAATACCCAAGCACCTTGGATTGTTACTGTTGTAATCCGCCTGAGGTTACTTGGGTATATACAGACGAACAACTCTTGTTGGTCTGGTATTTCTCACTGAGCGATAATTACTCTTCTGTCGCTTCCGGAGTACGATTTAGGTGTTGAGCAGTTTGTGCATTCTCTTCTGCCAACCACTCAGCAACGTCTTTCGCAAAGTACGTTAAGATGCCATCTGCACCTGCACGTTTGAAGCACAATAGTGATTCCATCACAATTTCACGCTCTTTGAGCCAGCCATTCATGATCGCCGCTTTATGCATCGCGTACTCGCCAGAGACTTGATAAGCAAATGTCGGTACTTGAAGTTCAGTTTTTACTCGGCGAACTACATCTAAGTATGGCATACCAGGTTTAACCATCACCATGTCCGCACCTTCATTGATGTCTAGCGCCACTTCGTGAATCGCTTCATCAATGTTTGCTGGGTCCATTTGGTAGTTTTTCTTGTTGCCGCCTTTTAGATTTGAAGAAGAGCCAACCGCATCACGGAATGGTCCGTAGTAGTTCGATGCGTACTTAGCCGAGTAAGCCATGATTTGAGTATGAATGTAGCCCGCGTTTTCTAATGCTTCGCGGATCTTACCAATTCGGCCATCCATCATGTCTGAAGGCGCGACTACGTCAGCACCCGCTTCTGCATGAGACAAAGCCTGCTTAACCAATACTTCTGTGGTTTCATCATTCATTACGTAGCCATCTTCATCGATGATGCCGTCTTGGCCATGTGTCGTGAATGGGTCGAGTGCCACGTCTGTGATTACACCAATTTGAGGAATGTGTTCTTTAAGTGCTCGTACTGCTCGCTGAACCAAACCTTCTGGGTTGTAGGCTTCAGTAGCACATAAGCTTTTAGCGTCTTGGTTTACGACAGGGAAAAGCGCGATTGCTGGAACGCCTAGATTTGCAAGGTATTGTGCTTCTTCTAGCATTAAATCAATCGACAAACGCTCTACACCCGGCATGGACTCCACGCTCTCACGACGATCTTTACCCATAAGAATGAACATTGGGTAAATCAGATCATTAACAGAAAGTTGGTTCTCAGCCATCAAACGACGACTAAAATCGTGCTTACGTAAACGACGCATACGGCGTGCAGGGAATGGACCTTGAATTGATACAGACACCATTTTCTCCTTGTCTGGACGGTTATGATGATCAAATCATCTGGTGAACAAAATCATATCACTCTTGATGCATGTTGCGAGTGACAATCTGGAAAAAGGTAATGAAAAAAACTGAAAATGACCCAGCACTCACACTCAAGTATACTTCGAATACGAAACCAACCATGAAGCACAGAGAGTAACGATGATCGATACCCACGCGCACATCTATGCTAGCGAATTTGATAACGACCGCGATGAAGTAGTACAACGCGCCTTAACGCAAGGCATTAATAAAATCCTGTTGCCAAACATCGATCTGGACTCAATTGAGCCCATGCTAAAAACCGAAGCGGCATATCCTGACGTATGCCACTCAATGATGGGGCTGCACCCTTGCTATGTGGATAACAACGTTGAGCAAACGTTGGAGATCATCCGCGGCTGGTTTGAGAAACACCAGTTTATTGCGGTGGGCGAAATCGGTATCGACCTGTATTGGGACAAAACCTATCGTGCTGAGCAAGAAATGGCGTTCGTAGCTCAACTTAACTGGGCAAAAGAGATGGATTTACCGGTCGTTATCCACACTCGTGATTCGATTGAAGAAACACTCACTTTGCTACGACAAGAGCAAGATGGTCGTCTGCGTGGTGTATTCCACTGTTTTGGAGGCAGCTTAGAAGAAGCACAAGCAATCAATGAGCTAGGCTTCCACTTAGGCTTGGGTGGCGTATCAACCTTTAAGAATGGCGGGATGGATAAAGTCATTCCACATTTGGATATGCAGTGGGTCATTTTAGAAACCGACTGTCCATATTTAGCGCCGGTGCCACACCGTGGTAAACGTAATGAACCAGCCTACACTTCTCTCGTTGCACAACGTGTTGCCGACTTGCGTGATGTCGACATCGCAACCATCGATGCCATAACGACTGAGAATGCCAAAAAGCTGTTTAATATTTAATTCACGAGAATTGAAAAAGCGACGAAATCAACGTCGCTTTTTTATCACCTAAACTATTGAATGAACGATTCAACCCGTTGAAATAGTAGAACAATCCATACAAAATTATTGATAAACATAATAATTAACTAGCAACTCTACTTACTTCTCATATCGTCACTTTACTTCGTCCGCTTTGCAAAACTGTCGACAACTCGACACATTATTTTTCTATACTGATTTACGCCCATTAATTAGCACAAATGTAAGACAGCATGAATATGGAAGTTGAAGTGTGTACACATGGTGCTTACTTACAACGCGTACCGCGCAGTTTTTTTCAAAAGCTGCTGGGCATCAAGGAAGTATACGTATGCACAAAATGTGGTTACGTCATGAAAGTTAAGTAATTAGCCCAAGAAAAAACCAACCGCAAAAAAAGCGGCTCAATTGAGCCGCTTTTCACATCTAGATTAGCCTTATTCTTCGGTTTCCGCTTCTACTTCTTCGCTTCGACGAGTATAAAAACGCGCGAAGAACAAACCGACTTCAAACAGTAAACACATCGGAATAGCGAGTAAGGTTTGCGAGATCATGTCTGGTGGCGTTAACACCATACCTACGACAAACGCAGTCACTATAATATAAGGACGTTTCTGTCTTAAATCTTCTGGTGTAGTGGCCCCAGTCCAACACAACAAAATAATCGCAACAGGCACCTCAAATGCGATACCAAACGCCATAAATAGCGCCAGCACAAAGTCGAGATAACTCGAGATATCAGTTGCAAACTCTACTCCACCAAGAGAGATGGCGGTAAAGAAGCCAAACACCAATGGAAATACCACGAAGTAGGCAAATGCCACTCCACAGTAGAACAATAGCGAACTAGAGAACAGCAGTGGCATGATCAATCGACGTTCATGCTTGTACAAACCTGGCGCTACAAATGCCCACACTTGATACAAGATAAACGGCACCGCAATAAATACCGAAGCAATTAACGTCAGCTTAAGTGGCGTAAAAAAAGGTGATGCTACATCCGTAGCAATCATGGTCGCGCCTTCAGGTAGACGTTCTACTAAAGGTGCGGAAACAAACTCGTAAATGTGGTTAGAGAAATAAATTAGTCCGACAAACACGACCAACACTGCGAGGATTGAGCGCAGTAGTCGGTTGCGAAGCTCCAACAAATGACTAATTAAAGGTTGTGTCTGCTCGACGGTAGACATGGCAAACCTCTTATTAAAAACCAGATCAAAAAGGAGCTACCAATCACTAGTAGCTCCTCCTAATGAGACTATTCGGCTTTCTTATCTGCCGCTGTAACCTTGCTCTCTTGCGCTTTCTCTACCTTTTCTGCTGCTGGCTCTGTTTTTACAGGCTCAGCCTCTGAATCGGTGTTCTTTGCGTAAGGACGATTTACAGATTGCGCTGCCTTCTTCAACTCTTCAACTGAAGATTTCAACTCAGGGGACAAATCATCCATCCCCATTTGTTCTGCTTTGCGCAAGTTTTCTTGCAGCTCTTGGACTTTCAGCTCGTGTGACAATTCGTCTTTGACGCTATTTGCCATACTCTTAGCGGCACCGATAAAGCGAGACACGCTGCGAATAGCATGAGGCAAACGCTCCGGCCCAAGAACGACCAGACCAACAACAGATATTAATACCAGTTCCCAAAAACCGATATCAAACACGTTTTACGCCTGCTCTTTGTCTTTTTTCGTTTCAGGAGCAGCTTCTTTTTTCTGCTGCTCTTCTAGACTTTTTGGTTCGAAGTCTGCGTCTTTGTCATTTTTCGCAGGTTCATCTTCGCTCATCGCTTTTTTGAAGCCCTTAACGGCACCACCCAGATCGCCACCGATACCGCGTAGTTTCTTTGTTCCGAATAGCAATACAACAATTACAGCAATGATTAGAAGTTGCCAAACACTGATACCACCCATTCTCTTTACCTCGGGTCTTTAAACAAACAAAAATATTTCAAGAGTTTAACGTCTATTGACGATAAGCTCGCCAACTAAGCAGCCAAAATGTGACACCTGCGATACCGCAGGCCAACGAAAGCTGCTCAAAAGCATCGTTCACCAATATTGCCGAGCATACGACTAAAGTCGCGCCAACGCCAAACAAAAACTTTCCTGTCGCCTGCTGGCGCTTGCTCTGGCGATACCCTTGATAAAGCTGATCCATACGTTGATTCATCGCTTTACCTTGTTTCAGGCTATCGTAAAGTAGCTCTGGCAGTTCAGGTAATTTCTCTGCCCAAAATGGTGCGCGGTCTTTAATCGCATTCACTAGAGCTTGCGGCCCAACTTGATTCATCATCCATTCCTCCAGGAATGGTTTTGCGGTCTCCCACAAATCAAGTTGAGGATATAGCTGCCTACCAAGCCCTTCCACGTACAACAGCGTTTTTTGCAACAGTACAAGCTGTGGCTGAACCTCCATATTGAATCGACGTGCCGTGTTGAACAAATTCAACAACACATGACCAAAGGAGATTTCGCACAATGGCTTAGCAAAAATAGGCTCACACACAATGCGAATCGCGAACTCAAACTCATCGACATTGGTATCCGCAGGCACCCACCCTGAATCCACATGTAACTCCGCCACTCGGCGGTAGTCACGATTGAAAAACGCCAGGAAGTTTTCCGCCAGATAACGCTTGTCTTCGCTATTAAGTGTACCAACGATTCCGCAATCTAGCCCTATCCACATTGGGTTCTCTGGATGTTCGGGTTTGACGAACACATTACCCGGATGCATATCGGCATGGAAAAAGCTGTCTCGGAACACCTGAGTGAAGAACACACTCACACCGCGTTCCGCGAGCAATTTCATATTGGTGCCATTTGCTTTCAAGCCTTCAATATCAGAGACTTGAATGCCATATATTCGCTCAGAAACCATGACAGTTTCATTACTGAAGTCGGGAAAAACTTCAGGAACATACAATTCTTCGCTGCCCTCAAAGTTGCGGCGCAACTGAATGGCATTCGCCGCCTCACGTCGCAAGTCGAGTTCATCAAGCAGGGTTTTCTCGTACTCACGCACGACTTCAACTGGTTTTAAACGACGTGCTTCAGGCATCGCTCCGGCGACTATACGCGCCATTCGGTGCATCAGTTTTAGATCTGAATCAATGACTGGGCGAATATCTGGGCGGATAACCTTTAATACCACTTCTTGGTTAGTGTCTTTTATGCGCGCAGTATGTACTTGAGCAATCGACGCAGACGCCAGTGGTTTGATATCAAACTCGGTAAACCATTTTTCTAACGGACCACCTAATGCTTGCTCCATCTGCTTTTTTGCTAGCTCACCATCAAATGGCGCGACTTGGTCTTGAAGTAAAGCTAGGGGATCAGCGATATGCGGAGGAAATAAGTCACGGCGCGTCGACATCATCTGACCGAACTTAATCCAAACCGGCCCCAGCTCTTGCAGTGCTAAACGCAGACGTTCACCGAGTGGTTTTTCTGGGTGCTTGTTCTTAATCCAAAACAAGCTTTTGCGCAGTAAAAGCGGAGCTTTGGTCAGTTGATGATCGGGAAGCAGCTCATCTAAGCCGTATTCCAGTTGTACTTTGGCGATGTGGTATAAGCGCTTTAGTTCTGCTGGCGTCATGGTTTCTCCAATGCAGGCTTATCTGCATCCAGCTTATTCAGCAAAGCCGTTAAACGAGCTTCAATGCGAGAAGCCTGGCTGCGAACCTCATCAACTTGGTCGCAGAAATAGGCCACTTCTAACGGAGCGGGAGCCAGTTTCCATTCTTCAGTCACTACTTGCGCAAGATGACGCTGGTGTTTTTCTGCTTGAGACGCAAGAAAGTTGCCGATGTTTTTTGAACCTTGCACAAAGGTATGTGCGGCGACATCGCCAGTCACGCGAGACAACCACTCTTCAACATCTGGTTTGCAATCCACCATCAACTGAGAGAATTTCTGCGCCAATTGAATATCGCCTTCGAGTTCAAGTTTATCTTGCTTAATAAGACGAGTGATGTTGGCCTGATCGCGCAGCTCTGGTAACACACTCAAGTTGAGCGATAGATAGCAGTTAGGCTGCCCTTCGTAATGACCGAGCACATCAATTTGCTGACTAAAAACGAATGTCAGTGTTTTATTGATCTCTTTCAGGTGAACTTGAATAACTTGACCTTTTAGACGCGCTAAACGACGGCCCAATGCAGGGTCGTCTTTGATCAGTGTATTCAGTGACGTTTCAATCACAGCGGTGATAAGTGGTTCAAATGGCATGCCGTTAACCCTTAGAATTTATAACCGCGATGCAAAGCCACAATACCACCAGTTAAGTTGTAGTATTTGGTGTTTTCAAAACCTGCGTCTTGCATCATGCCTTCCAGCGTTTCTTGGTCTGGATGCATACGGATTGACTCCGCTAGGTAGCGGTAACTCTCTGAGTCATTCGCAACTAGCTCACCGATTCTCGGCAACAAGTGGAATGAATATGCATCGTATACTTTAGATAACGGCTCTAGCACTGGTTTTGAAAATTCCAACACCAATAGGCGGCCGCCTGGCTTCAGTACGCGGAACATTGAACGAAGCGCTTTGTCTTTGTCAGTCACATTACGCAAACAAAAACTGATGGTGATGACATCAAAATAATCATCTGGGAACGGCAGTTCTTCTGCGTTGGCTTGAACGTAATGCACGTTACCCACAATACCGTTATCACGCAGTTTATCGCGACCAACGTTAAGCATTGAGTTATTGATATCGGCAAGGATGACATGGCCTTCATCGCCAACAATGCGCGAGAATTTCGCCGTCAAATCCCCCGTACCACCACCTAGGTCAAGAATACGCTGGCCAGGGCGAGCGCCACTACAATCGATAGTGAAGCGCTTCCAAAGGCGGTGAATACCACCTGACATCAGGTCATTCATGATGTCGTATTTTGTTGCCACGGAGTGGAATACTTCGGCAACCTTAGTCACTTTTTCGTCTTTTGCCACTGTAGAGAAACCAAAGTGAGTGGTTTCATTCTCTAACGCTGTATTGGATTGCAAACTTGTGTCCGTCATTCTAATTCCTCTTAGGCAGCGCTTTCCTCTACGGGGCGTTTGTTGACAAATAAAATCGCCCACTGCACTGCGGGCGATTAGTTTACTTTATCCTCAGCCGGATGTCTTTCTACTAACGGGTCATTTTCTGAAAATGCATCACTCTGCGCTAACTGCGCGAGGTCGGAAGAAATCGGTCGTTTAATTTCAACTCCCAAGTGTTTAAAGCTTTCGGCTTGGCGAATCACATTTCCGCGCCCTGTGGCAAGCTTGTTCATCGCACCTTGATAGCTTTGATTCGCCTTATCCAGCGCACCGCCGAGCCCCTCCATGTCGTCTACAAACAATCGTAATTTGTCGTAGAGTTTTGTCGCACGCTGCGCAATCATTTTAGCGTTTTCATTTTGGCGTTCATTGCGCCATAGATTATCAATGGTGCGCAGTGCCACCAGCAACGTTGTTGGGCTCACCAAAATGATGTTTTGCTCCATCGCGTCTTTAATCAAGCTCGGATCGGCTTGAATCGCGACTTGGAACGCCGGCTCAACCGGAATAAACATAAGTACATAGTCCAAACTCTGAATACCTTTGAGTTTGTGGTAGTCCTTCATGCTTAACCCTTTGATATGTGCACGTAGAGCAGCTAAGTGCGCATTCAAAGCCTGATCGCGCTCAGCATCAGTTTCGGCGTTGAAGTAGCGCTCATAGGCAACCAACGCCATTTTGGAATCTACAACCACTTGTTTGTTCTGTGGGAGATGAACAATGACATCAGGTTGGTAACGCTTGCCTGCCTCATTTTGTAAGTTCACCTGAGTCTGATATTCGTGCCCTTCACGCAAGCCAGATTCGGCAAGTACCCTAGCGAGCACCACTTCGCCCCAGTTACCTTGCTGTTTGTTGTCCCCTTTCAACGCTTGGGTCAAATTAACCGCTTCGCGCGTCATTTGCTCGTTCAAACGTTGCAGGTTTTTCAGCTCATGCACTAAGGTATGGCGCTCTTTAGCTTCTTGACTAAAGCTGTCATTAACGTGCTTTTTGAACCCTTCTAACTGTTCTCTAAGCGGTGACAACAAGCCTTCTAAACTCTGACGGTTTTGCAAATCGACCTTCGCGGTTTTTTCTTCAAACAGTTGATTGGCCAAGTGCTCAAATTGTTGTTTCAAGCGTGCTTCTGCTTGTTCTAAAATTTGCAGTTTTTCGGCATTAGCTTGGTTAATTTGCTCATGGCGAGCTTGCTGTTCACGCAGCTGCGTTTCTAGACGTGATTTGTGTTCACGCATTTGGCCAAGCTCATCAAAGTATTGCTGGCGCTCTTGCTTTACAGCCTCGAAGTAACGCAGTTTTTCCATTGCTGCCATCAGCTTTCCATGTGTTTGGCGTACTTCAAACGCGGCTTTATCGCGCTCATCATCTAATTCATCCAACTCTTGCTGAGCATCGGCAAGGCTTTGCTTGACCTGTTCAAGTTGCTGTTGATGAAGCTGTTTTTCTGAAACAAGTTGTTGCTCGAGAAGCTGAGTTTGGGTGATAAAACGCTGTTTCACCCACCAACCGGCAGCGACACCACTAAGCGTGGCAGCACAAAGAGAAGAGAGAATGAGAGATTGGTACTCAAGAATCCATTGCATAATAGCGAGTTAGCCTGTGTTTTGTATCTATAACAATGGTATTTAGACACTGGATAAATGTCCAGTTTGTTGGATGAAAAATCCTCGCATACACTAGGCCTTCCTATAATATTCTTTCTTCCGCTCAAATTATCCAAACCGAGCGGCACATCATCACGCAGAGGCATCATGAACGAGCGTCGCGCCCTAGGATTTGGGCTCTCAGCAGTATTACTTTGGTCTACCGTTGCAACCGCATTTAAACTCACGTTGGCAGAATTTACGCCTATTCAAATGCTATGCATTGCCAGCATCGTCTCTGCGATTGCGCTAACAGTAATCTGTGGTGTGCAAGGTAAATTGGGCCAGTTAAGTGCTACATTTTTCTCAAACCCTTGGTATTACCTACTGCTTGGGTTGATTAACCCTTTGGCGTATTACGTTATTCTGTTCAAAGCATATGACTTGCTGCCCGCATCTCAGGCTCAAGCGATCAACTACAGCTGGGCCATCACCTTAACGCTAATGGCCGCTGTTTTCTTAGGACAAAAGATCCGTGGTAAGGACTGGCTGGCTTGCGGTTTTAGTTATGTCGGCGTGATAGTGATTGCCACACAAGGCAATCTTTTAGGCATGGAATTTGAGAGCCCGTTGGGTGTTGGTCTTGCGCTGCTATCAACGCTGCTGTGGGCCGGTTACTGGATTTTAAATACCAAAAATAAGGCCGACCCTGTGGTTGGCGTTCTGCTCGGCTTTTTGGTCGCTATTCCATTCGCCATTGGTTTAAGTCTTTATGAAGGTGCTGACTGGCAGGCAATCTCAGCTAAAGGCTGGGCAGCGGTGACGTATGTCGGACTGTTTGAAATGGGGATCACTTTCGTTTTGTGGCTGAGCGCACTCAAATCAACGCAAAACACCGCGCGTATCAGTAATCTGATCTTTGCTTCTCCATTTATCTCACTCATGTTGTTAGCTACCATCATCGGCGAAGAAATTCACCCTTCAACCTTGATTGGCCTGGTATTGATCATCAGTGGCTTAGTCATTCAGCAAGTCTCATGGGGCAAGAAAACCAAAGCGGTAAACGCTTCTTAATCACCTATCAAAAGCCCTAAAAAACGATGCAATAAGTTGGATAAAAAAGAGATATAGATAACATTTTAATGATAGAAAGCACTTTACGCTGCTAGGATTTAGCTACGCGTTGGATACGATACTCACAAAGCCCAATAGCTTACGCTAGATTCTAATATAATTACCTTTGGGCGATTTAGGACTCGTTATTAATTATGTTTCGCTTCGCTATTCCTTCGCCTTTGATGGCAGACTGGCAACACGTTCTGCGACAATGCTGTGATGTAACTCAAGCTCAGGGACAGCTTTATACTCTGAGCGATACTCAGCAGTGGCTATCGACTGAGGTGTCCACCTCAACCCAAAATCATCGTGCTATCATCGATGTGATAACGCAAGTTGTCGATCACTTTACGCCGACAGATTTTACAGTTAGCCATACCCCCTTTGAAGAGCAAACCTTGAGCATTGGACCGATTTGGCTACCTAATGGCGAATTGCTTGCCGTACTGACACTGACTCACCCTAATGATCAATCAACGGTTGTTTCGGCATGGCTAAGCGCAATGGCGGGGCGGATCAGCTTTGATATCAACTTGCACTGGCAGCAAGAACAAACGCGACATCAAAGCGCGGAAATAAAGCCAACACCAACACTACAAGAGTTTATCGACTGCCTTGAAGACCACGTATGGATAAAAGGCATGGATGGTCTTTATTCGATGACCAATCGAAGCGTAGAAAATGCGTGGCAAAAAACCAACAGTGAAATCATTGGCAAAGACGATTTTGCTCTGTTTAGCCATGAACGTGCGGAAAAATTCATTGATGCCGATAAATTGGTGGTAGCCACGGGCACGCAAAATATTGTTGAAGAATGCCGTCAAATTGATGAAAACAATAACCCCACTTGGCTAGAAACCATTAAGTCTCCTGTCCGTGATCATGCGGGAAACTTAATCGGCATTCTGGGGATGACACGTAACATCACCCGCCGAAAAATGGTAGAAACGCAGCTCTCCTTAGCGTCCCAAATTTTCAACAATTCGCAAGAAGGCATGGTCATTACAGACCGCAATGCCAACATCATTGATGTAAACACGGCTTTTACCCAAATTACAGGTTACCGCTCTGAAGAGGTGATAGGAAAAAACCCACGAATTCTGCGCTCAGGCCATCATGATCAAGGTTTCTATCAACAGTTGTGGCATCAACTCGAAAACAAAGGCCAATGGAAAGGCGAATTCATCAACAGAAAGAAAGATGGCAGCATTTATCCGCAACTAGCGACCATTAGCGCCGTAATGGACGATAAAAACCACCTTATTAACTACATTTGTGTGTTTGAAGATATCTCTGTGCGTAAGGCACACGAAGAAAAGCTGCAGCGCATGGCTTTTTACGATCCATTAACCAATCTACCTAATCGCACCCATTTACTCAGCTTACTCGAACAACACATCGAAACCGGACACAAAAACCAGCAGACGTTTGCCACCCTATTCTTAGATATCGACCATTTCAAACACATCAACGATAGCATGGGCCACTTCTGTGGTGACCAATTGCTGTCTAAGTTAGCGATTCGTCTGCAAGATGTTCTTCACCTCAATGCGCATGTGGCTCGCATTGGCGGCGATGAATTTGTGATTATTTTGCCAGACATCCATAGTGATGTTGCCTTATTGGAAACCGTCGGCGATATTCTAGGCGTATTCCAGCAACCATTCGACTTGGCAAACCACGACTCACTTCGTGTCTCGACCAGTATTGGTATTGCCTTGTACCCAAGAGACGGTCAAGACAGTGAAACCTTACTGAAAAACGCAGACACCGCGATGTACTTAGCGAAGAAAAATGGACGCAACGGCTACGCGTTTTACTCACCGGATTTGACCGATAAATCCGTATCCCATGTACGCATTCAATCCGCTTTGCATCAAGCAATAGAAAAACAACAACTCCGGTTAGAATTCCAACCGCAATACAACTTGGAACAAAATTCGATTGTCGGCGTGGAAGCTTTATTACGCTGGCAGCATCCAGAGTTTGGCCTTGTACCACCAGCAGACTTTATTCCAATTGCAGAAAAAACAGGGCTGATTCAAAGCATTGGTGAGTGGGTGTTACAACAAGCTTGTTTGCAAGGTAATGCTTGGCTGGACCAAGGCATCGAGTTTGGCAAAATCGCCGTAAATGTTTCTGCGTTGCAGCTTCAGCAGTCAAATTTCATTCAGCGATTAAGTACTATCCTCGATAACACCGGATACCCTGCCCAACGGTTAGATTTGGAGATCACAGAGAGCTTTTTACTGATCGACCCTCAACAAGCCATTGCATCGTTAAATCAATTACGAGAACTGGGTATTGAGATTTCTCTGGATGACTTTGGAACTGGCTATTCGTCTTTGTCTTACTTGAAAGGTTTGCCAATCAACAAACTGAAAATTGACCGCTCATTTGTCAGTGATGTCCCAAGTAATAGCGACAGCAACGCGATTGTGAATGCCATTATTGCCATGGGAAAAACGCTGTCGTTGAAAGTCGTCGCGGAAGGGATAGAAACTCGGGAACAAGCCGATTACTTATTCGAAAAAGGCTGTATTTATGGTCAGGGATATTTATTTAGTCAGCCAGTGAGCGCTGGAAAACTGTTTCGTTGAACCAGCTTGACCCTCAAGTCACTCTCGCGGTGCCACGTCCGCGGAGGTGATTTGCTTTGCTTGATTTTGGGTTGATTGGCATAGCTCTAGACGATCAACCAAAATATTGATACAAACCAGCAACGGCACACCGATCAATAGTCCCATTCCGCCCCAAAGCCAGCCCCAAAAAACAAGCCAAACAAAAATCACTAACGGGTTTAAGTTAAACCTTTTCCCCAATAGTGTTGGTGTAACAAACTGACTTTCAATCAAATTGAGCAGTAAATAGATAGACACCACCGTCAGCATAAAACTGACCGACTCCAACTGAAGATAAGCAACAAAGCCAAAGCTCACCATGGATATGACAGGGCCGAGGTACGGCGCAAAATTCATCACGCCTGCAAATGCGCCCCATAGAAATGGATCTTCAAGGCCTAGAACAAAAAACACGGCCCCGACACTCAACCCCAGCCCAGCATTCACTAAAGTGATGGTGCCAATGTATCGAGATAGGTCTTTCTGTAGCGCTTTGACCAACTCAATCGCTTGGCGCTGTTTGGCGAACCCATGTAAGTAAGACACTGACTTTCGAAATAAGCTTCGTCCATGATTGAGCATAAAGTAAACCATAAACAGCACGATCATCGCTTGTGTCAAAATCGTCGGCGTAGTGGTCGCGAGCGTTTTTACCAAAGAAAAGACGGTGTTGTTCCCGACCTCATCCATACTCATATCATTGGCGATATTCAATGGAGTATTAAGGTGATCAGCCGAAGCTTTAGTAACTTCGCTTACTTCTTGCGACACATTTTTCACGATACTGGGCAGCTCAGACCACCATTGCTTGGCGGGCTCCGACATGGCGGCAAGACCAATAATTGAGGCGCCAACGAGGAATGACAGCGTCAACACGACGGTAATAGCACGTGGTAAACCTTTGTCTTCAAGATAATTAATGAAAGGGCTGCACAGCAGAGAAATAAAGGTGCTAAGCACAGCAGAGAAATAAAGGTGCTAAGCACAATAGGTAACAATATTGGCTTGGCAAAATACAGCCCTGGGACGAGTAACAGGACGAGAAGCGTTGCACCAATCGCAGTGTTGGCAGGAATGTTCAATTTCGCTGTCATAATAAGCTCAGAATCGGTAAGAAAATTTTGCGGTGAAATCCGCTATTAGAGTGGTTCGCCCTCTGTCGTCGCAGCGTTGCTTACTTGTGTTGCTGCATTTCCTCCATTTTGCTCCGCATCTGACTCATCCAGAGAAGCTGCCGCGACCGGCTTTGTGAGCGAATCGGTAATATCAGACACGCTGCTAACCAATAGCCCCATTGACGAAATAGAAGAAGTCAGTCGAGACAATCGACCTGCTTTTGCTGCGGTAACGGCAACGACAGCACTAATGCCTAATGTCGTCCAAGGGTTTTCTCTCACAAACTTCTTGGTGGTAAACGTGAACATTTCCATCGACAAACAGCATTGCTCTAGAGACGCTTTACCTTCCATCCGCTTGATCCGCATGGCTCGATTGAGCTTTTGTAGCGAGCGCATCCCACCCCTCCTGTAATTGTTCTGTCGTATTTTTGAATCCAAGAAATCCAACTAAACGCTTCTGCCACCAGGCTAAAGCAAATAATGCCAAGCCTAATGATGTGATAAATACACCCACGGCAACATACACGTTGGCAGTTAACTGATAAGCCACCACCCCAGAGGCAAGGCACAAACTGAATACGAACAATACCGACAATAGAGTAAAAACAACGGTACACAGCAAAATCTGACGCACTGCGGACACGTTAACTTTCATCTCCAAGAGGAACAAATCCAACGTTGAACCTGACCATACTTTTAGCGATTTCGTCAGTTGGTCCAATTGCGCAAGAATGCTGCTCAAACCATTAATGGTTTGTTGGATATCCTGTTCTTCTGCCCCATCAGGGGCTCGGCCGCTGTCTGAAGCCGCCGAGCCTGATTGCTGATTGGTAACTTGCCCTGAGTTATTCATGTGAAGCCTCGCCTTTCTGTTGTGTGGCTTAATCCTTGGTGACCACTATTATTTGATCAGCTTCGAAACCGCCCAACCAGCAAGGAAGGCACAGCCTATGCTCAGCAATGGGCGCTCCTTGATTACATTTTCTGCCGACTTAGTCGCCTGCTGAACTTGCTGTGCACCGACATCCAGCTTCTCTTTGGCTTGATCTTTCATCGCGCCAACGGCTTCCGTCGTGGCTTGTTCCGCTAAGTGATATGCTTCTTCTAACTGCTCTTGAGGTTTTACTGTGCTTTCTTTTGTAGTAGCCATAACTAGCCTCCATTAATGAGTTGAATAGTGAATCAAGTGAAACAATGTTTGACCTCACTTACTCCCTACAAAGCCATATCCATGCCAGAATTTTAAGTTGTTGTTTTTTATTGATTTTATTTTTATTTCGATAAAAAGCCGTATCTGTACGTGTAATTCTTTCCAGGCTTTCCCCGCCATTCTTGTAATTTTTTCTTAGCGCCTTACCGACTGTTAGCAATTTATTGCAAAACAAGACATTAAGTCACTGATTAATAAGACTTAAAACTCATTGGCATACAACCTGCAATTGAAGATGAACATCGTGTTTGTATTCCATACGCTCAAACACCCCTATCACCAGTAAATAAGGAGTGGCATATGAAAAATGAAAACATCGCCTCAATCATTGAGCTTATCGAAAGCGGAAATGAAATTTACAACAAGGCCATCGAGAACATCGACAACACTTCTTTGAATAATGTGTTGGTAGAACTGCTCAGAGTACGTGAGCGTGCAGTCATTGAGCTCACTCCCTACTCTCTAGCAAGTAACAATGAAGAATCTGCCGACGACACTCCGGTTTCCTACACCATCAAGGCGCGTGAGGTCTACAGCGACGTGATGAAGGAAGTGTCCTCTGACAAAGAGTCTATGTATTTAGAACAGCTTGAAGGTGTCGAAAGCAAGGTACTCAAAGAGATTGAGAATTTGATTACTTCCCACCCAGAGCAGGCGGATAACTCGGTTCTGCTGAAAGTTCGTAGCGATATAAAAAGCTGCAAAGAAAAACTCAGCAGCATCAGCCTTATTAGCTAAAACTTGGTGGTCGCCTTTGCAATAAAGCTCGGTATTGATCAAAGAAATGGCCAACTTGCTTTGGCCATTTCTGACAAGCCCACAGGCGCATTAACATAACCATCACGAGAAATGTCCCACGACAATAGTCATAAATAAAGAGGTCACTATGACATTGGATAACAATCGAGTAAGGGAGCTACTCGTAAAAATGACACACCATCGCCAAACGTGTTTGCCTCTCGTTAACCCGCAATCACATATGACACTCGCAAGAGCGGCATATCGATTCGTGAAAATAGAAAAAGTGATGATCAAAAAGATGGCGAAGCTGTTTTTCGACCAAGATGGTGAACAATTCATTGCAGAAAATGCCACCGAATACGGCGTTGCCGAGCTAGGTAATTACAAAGAAATGCATTTTATGAATAAATTACTGTTAGATGATTTAAAAGCCCTGCTTAGAGCCATTGACGACACCAACTTAACCGCACTTGTTTCTTATTGGTTAGCTGCTTTACAAGTTGAAAACGATGAAATTGAAAAGCACTTACCTCAGGGTGAGTAATTATACTCGCCCTTCTTTCTTCACTTTGTTTAACCCTCATCCCCAATCAACCTAATAAAAAGGTGCAGATAGACAAAAGCCGCTGCATCTACGCAGCGACCTTAATAGCCTTTTTACGACGCACACCAAATCATCAAACAGCACAGAAAAAGCGCCATGTAGAATACGAAGCAAATGGCGCGTTATCCGCGGATTACAGTGTTAAAGCGAAGCTGATTTACGTCTCTGGCTTGGAACAAATACGTTCAATGACTTTGGACGCAGCTTGATTGCCAGTTGCTCATCAGAATACAGTTCACCATCAATCACATACTCAATCGGTTTATTCGCAGAAATAGTGACGCTCTGAGCCGTCGCGTATTGAAAATGTGTCGATTCTTCCTGTGCACCTACGCTCGTTAATGTCAGATCCGACAAGGCGATAAGACGTCCGCCTAAAGACTCGGTGTTATCTAAATATGTGATATGCAGCTTGCCATCATCAGGCTGCGGCGCATCACCACCTTGGGCAAGCAACGTACTAAATGGAGCGATATTCGCAACGACAAAACTATGGACTTCAAGCGTTTGTGTATTATTGTCATATTTTCCATCTTCAGTTGGAGCGTCTAACGAAACGGTTAAAGCTTGCGTTTCTTCCGCCACTACAGCATTAAAAAAGCCGGTGAGGTAAGCGAGTTGTCCAAAAACATTTTTCTCTTCTCGCTGAGCGTGCTCGATCATCTTCTGTTCTAGCCCAATACCTAAGACCAACAAAATAAGCCGCTGATTACAGTCCGCAGTATCAATACGTTGGTAGTGTCCGCCAAGCAACGCTTCACACGCTTTTTCGACCGGTGAGAATTTTGCGCCAACGCCATAGAGCACATGACATAACGCATTGGCAGTTCCGAGCGGAACAATACCGAGTTTGAGGTCGGTATCCACCAATTGGCTCGCCACCTCTGTTACTGTGCCATCGCCACCAGCTACGATGATTTGCTTAGCTCCACTTTCTTTTGCCTGTTGTGTTAGCTGCTCGGCGCTGAGGTTTGTGGTGGTTTGATGAATACTCAAGCGATATTTTTTGGTTAGCTCACGAATCAAGTGCTGTTCGTTTTCCTCCCATTTACCGCCACCTGAAACAGGGTTAACCACCATCCAAGTGGATTGATCCAGCCCCAGTACGCCTTTTTCACTGATCGCTCGTAACGTTCTAATCTGTAATTTATTCAATCTCGCGGTACTGCGTACGTCATTGATTTTTTTCATCACGGATTCAACCGTCAGTGACGGGTCTTTGCTCAGTAAATACGCCGCCACAACAAACACTGAACGACCACGCCCTAACGCACAATGCACAACCACTGCCCGCGAGCACGAGATTTGAGTATCAATCCAGTTAATCGCATGGCGAAGGCGCTCTAGCGTTGGGGCTTTGTGGTCGAGTACCGGAATCGACAGGTAATGAAACTGCTTGTCGGTCATCGCGCTTTCAAGGCCTGCAAATTCTGCGGTGACATCGACAATACAAGAGATTTCATTGGATTCGAGAAAATCTAAGTCACTCTGAAACAAACGGCGAGATAGGTATAAATTGTCGCTGACTTTTTGGATTGGAGGTACTGTATCACGCCGTCTTTCCCAGGAGTTATACGCTCTAGCCCCCAATAAAAATGGGATGAATGCCCAGCGAATCCATCTGACAATCTTGCCATCTTGGTTTTTTCTAAAAATAGAGGGAATGTCGAATACGTAGGCTACGCTGACCAACGCTAAAGAAAGAGATATCCACAAGAACAGCAGACTAACAATAATTTGAGGCGCATAGATAGCGGCCAATAAACTGATCAGAGCGCCAAGAATATAATATTTGATGATAAACATTCGCTCTCCTTGCCTTCAGCGAGTGCACTTTTTAGTGGAATTTAGAATACGCGGGGGATTGAGCTTGGATACATGAACTTGAGTAAACGCCTTGATTGAGTGCCTTCCCGTGCCGAAATGGCACGAAAAGGTCCAACACTCTACCTAGCTTGCCATCTCTTCAACATAACCATCCGCTAGTTTCATTTTCTGCTTATCGGTCATTACCTTACCGGCTAACTGGAAGAAACGCTGCTCTTCTTCCTCAAGATGGTGCAACACTTTGTGACGCAAGGTTTTCATTAGGTTGAGCCACGCTGGCGAGCTCATATCGGTTGCATCAAGCTGTGCAATCACTTTATCAATTTCATGATGCTCTGCGATGCCATGGCGAGTGAGATCAATGGTCTTATCGCTATCTATTAAAGGCGCGTAGAAAAATCGCTCTTCTGCCGCTGCGTGCTGTTCGAGTTCCTCTTTAAGGTTGTGATAAAACTCTTCACGAGCGGGGGAATCTCCAGACGTTTCCATCAGAGCATCGAGTAAAAGGCGTTGCTTTTCATGACTCTCTTTCAGTACATCAAATATGTTTTTCATCTTTGACTCCTTATCTGATTGTAAACAATTGGGACAAAAGGAAGGGCGGTGATTGACCGCCCCTCTCTTACATAGCTATGCGTAAAAACCTAACCTGATTCGGCTAACAGTCTTGGTCTTCAGCGTTTAGGTTTTCTTTAATGTTTTCACATTCATCTTCAATCGCATTTTGGGTTTCTTCGGCAGCTTCATCTATCTTTTTGCCGGCCTGTTCCATTGGCCCTTCTTCACTACAAGCTGCCAACGCAAACACCAAACCGAATACTGCGGCGATACGGTAAATAAATGACGTAAGTCGCATGGAATCTCCTATCTATTTACGTTTTTTCTTCCCAGCAGAACAATCACTATTGATACAATTAATGACAATAGGAATAGGTAAAATATCACTTGCGCGATAGAGGCAGCAGCTCCTGCAATACCGGTAAAGCCTAATAGTGCAGAAATTAGTGCCAGTGCCAGAAAAATAAACATCCAACGAACCATAGTGTTACCTCCTAATAAAAGTGGGTTAAATCACTCGGCTCGCTATTATTGAACCACTTCTAGCTTATCAATCACCTTATTTACGTCATTGGTGTTATTTGCAATTGAAATTGCAAGATCATGCTCCGCATCTGAATTAACTTTACCTGCCAACGTTACCGTTTTGTGTTCTGTCGTTACATCAATATCCGTGCCACTCACATTGGTATCCATTAGTAGGCGCGTTTTAACTATAGTCGTGATTTTAGAATCGGTCAGTGTAGCTAAAGCTTCTGAATCAGTTTCTTTCTTGCCTTCATTCACTACTGACAATTCGTTGTTTACTTTTTTCACACCATCAAGACCAGTAACAAGCTCTTCGGCAAGTGATTTTTCAAGATCATTGTTTACCGAACCAGAAAGGGTAACGACCTGATTCTCAACATCGGTATTGATATCAAAAGAGTTGAGATTGCTGTTTAGCAGTAGTGTGGTTTCAGCTTTACCATCTAGCCAAGCGTCCATGGATTCTTTTTCCCATTTATCACTCGCTAAGACTGCTGTAGATGAAGTAGCAAGAACTGACGTAAGTACAATTTTAGCTGCGATGTTATTCATGGTAATTCTCCTTTATTGACGTTGCACTTCCCTAGGAGCAAACCATGTGCCAACTTTATAACTCATTGTTTTTAAGTGACTAATAAAGGAAAGAGGTAAAAAAGAGATGAGCAATAAAGTATAAGCATGAATTATTTACACGTAAAGAATGTAATTTTTAATCGGTGATAAAGCCTCCGTCACTTGTGCCGAAATAACCTGATAAAACAGAAAGGCTATTTCTCCAGAATCAATTAATAGCAAAATTATTATTTTAAAAATAAAAATCTGAACAAAAGGAAATATCTACTGATGGCTCTCACCGATATATATCAAAAAGGGGCTAACAACATAAAAATACCGAACAAATCCTTAAATCTATGCTGACAATATTTTGTCTTGTGAAGTGAGAATAATCCACGTACATTGTTTCTGTCATAGTAAAGAGGACATTTCTATGTCGATGCCAAGCCTGTTTCTAAGAATACAAGATCCATCACTTAAAAATGCCATCGCTTCTTGCCAGGAACTGAACAAATTTCGTCTGCATGACATCGATGCCGCAGACCAATGGATTGAAGATTTCCTACAACTCAAACCGGAAGTTGCGATTGTTGAAGTCGCCCACTTTACTAGTGCAGATTATCAACGTCTTTCTAATATCGAAGACATCTACGATATGGACTTGATCATCATTAGCTCAGGCGCTCCAAACGAGAACTTGGATAAGCTGATGAACTTGGGTGCTATTTTTCACTACAGAAAGCCCGTTGATATTGCCATTCTGACGGACACCCTGAGCGAAGTCAGCCAGTACTATCAACACAAACAAGATCAAGGGCGTAAAGTGTCCACCAGCGATCTTGACCAATTTGGTCTTTTGGTCGGCTCTTCCTCTCCGATGCATCAGCTCTATCGTATGATCAGGCGCGTTGCTAAAACCGAAGCCAACGTCCTTATTGTCGGTGAAAGTGGATCAGGCAAAGAACTGGTGGCGCAGACCATCCACTTAGCGAGTGAGCGTAAACAACAGCCCTTTATAGCGATTAACTGTGGTGCCATTAGCCCTGAATTGGTTGATAGTGAACTGTTTGGCCATGAGAAAGGCGCTTTTACCGGAGCAAATAAAACTCACCAAGGTGTATTTAAGCAGGCAGAGGGCGGCACCCTATTTTTAGATGAAATCACCGAGATGCCTATCGAGCATCAAGTGAAGCTATTGCGGGTACTAGAAACCGGAGAGTATCGCCCAGTTGGCAGTAATACGGTTCATATCGCTAATACTCGCATCATTGCTGCTACAAACCGTGATCCTAAAATCGCCATTGAGGAGCAGTTCCTGCGTGAAGATCTGTTTTTCCGGTTATCGCATTTCCCATTAACGATACCGCCACTGCGAGAACGAGGCGGTGATATCGTCGGTCTGGCCAAGCACTTTATTGCACACCGCAACGCCAATGAGGCAAAAACCAAAACGATTCTTGACTCTGCGATCCAAAAAATCGCTGCACACGACTGGCCAGGTAATGTCCGTGAGCTCAAACACACGATCGAGCGTGCATTTATTTTGGCTGATGACACCATCCGAGATGAACACCTGATCTTCGACACACCACCATTGGAAACAGGCACCAGCATCGAAGACCTTGTTCCGGCGGGCGTTTCACTAGAAGAGCTAGAAAAAGCCGCCATTCTCAATACCCTTGAAGAGAATCAAGGCAATAAAACGGAATCAGCGCAGGAGTTAGGCATTAGCGTGAAAACGCTCTATAACAAACTCGAAAAGTATCAAGACGAGTAACTCGCTATGGGAATACAAAAAAAGCACTGACTTTTATTCAGTGCTCTTTTTGTATCTTATCTTTTATGCAGTTAGGCTGCGTTTGGTGTTTGATTAAACCCACTGCCCCGCAACAAAGCCGCTCGACCAGCACCACTGAAAATTGTAGCCCCCTAGCCAACCAGTCACATCCATCACTTCACCAATAAAATAAAGCCCTTTAATGTCTTTGCATTCCATGGTTTTCGAGGATAAGTGATCAGTATCGACACCGCCGAGTGTCACTTCCGCAGTTCGGTAGCCTTCGGTGCCATTCGGGGCGATATCCCAATGCTCTAGACGCTCCACAATCGCCGCAAGCTCCTTTTGATTGAACTGTTTTAGCGGTTTATCGACTAGCTCTTTACGTTCAATTAAGACTTCAACCAGACGCTTAGGCAGCACTTTGGCAAGCGTATTCTTGAGTGACTGATTTGGATGCTTCTCACGACTGCGTTCTAATAACTCAGCAACATCATCGTTTGGCACAAGATTGATCAACACCTTTTGTCCGGCCCGCCAGAATGAAGAAATCTGTAACACTGCTGGACCAGATAAACCACGATGTGTGAACAACAGGGCTTCTTTGAACATGGTGCCATCTTCAGCCGTAATTTCCGCAGGTACCGCGATACCAGATAACTCAGCAAAGTCTTCTTTGTCTTCTTTATGCAGAGTAAATGGTACAAGACCTGCCGTGGTTGGGATAACTCGAAGACCAAATTGTTCCGCGACTTTATAACCAAATGGTGTCGCTCCCAGTTTTGGCATCGACAAGCCACCTGTTGCGATAACTAAAGACTCACATTCGACAATCTCAGTACCAGCATGCAAACGAAAGCCTTCATCAATTTTTTCAATCGAATGAACATCGCATTGGTAACGCTGCTCGATGTTCGGCATGTCACACTCAGCTAACAACATCTTCACGATATCTTTGGCCGTAAATGCATCGACACAAAACAACTGGCCGTGATCACGCTCTTCGAACTCAATGCCATGTTTACACACCATCGAGATGAAATCCCAGTTAGTGTATTGGGAGAGCGCCGACTTAACAAAGTGCGGGTTTTGACACAAATAGTGATTAGCTGAAACGTCGTAGTTAGTGAAGTTACAACGACCACCGCCCGAGATAAGGATTTTACGTCCTGGCTTTTTAGCATGATCGAGCACCAAAACACGGCGGCCTCGCTTGCCTGCTTCTGCAGCACACATTAAACCTGCTGCGCCTGCGCCAATTACAACAACATCAAATTTCTTACTCATCGGTAGCTCTTAGACTGATTGGTATCGAATCAAAATAAAAAAGGATGTGCACATTGCACATCCTTGCTTTCTAGGCGCGACATTCTACCGACAAATACCGAAAGGGAAAAGCGCTTAAACTCTAAGCGCTCTGTATGTACGTAAAATCTCAGACAGAACAACTATCTAGATCATCGACTCTTAGAGAATGAAGGCAGCAAGTAGCGTCACGCCGAGCAACGCAGTCGATAGAACAAACAATTCACGCACTCTTTCACACTTACCAGTAAAAATTTCATCGTGGTGATGATGATATTCTTTACTTTTAATGTAGTGATACAACCTCACCTGCTTGGTGACATTTCCATGAGTGGTAAAAAAACCATTACCATCAACTTGCTGATATAACAGCGGATGCGCTTCACGCATGATATAAATTAGAGAACGAAGAGCGGTGAGATACCGGACCATATTAACTCCAGTTACCACCATTAGCGCAAATAAGATTGTGTCTCCACTGATCATCTTTTCCTCCCTACATCTTCAACAATGCTCAAGAGAAAAAGACGACCAACACTTCGTCTTTACCCGCTACTTACAACGTCCCAAAACGCGTTTACGCAGCTGGAGCATCCATGATTGAAGATGAACCTTCTTTCGCCATTTGTGCTAGATCTTTGTCGATGAAGAACAACGCTTTACCGTCTTCACCTACCAGTTCGATCTTATCTAAAATCCCTTTAAACAACTTCTCTTCTTCGTGCTGTTCTGACACGTACCACTGTAGGAAGTTAAACGTTGAGTAGTCTTGGCTAGTAAATGCAACGTGCGCCAGTTTGTTGATTTTTTCCGTTATCATTTGCTCATGTTCAAATGTCTCGCGGAAAACGTCACCTAGGCTCGCAAAGTCATGCTTTGGCGCATCAATAGCGCCTAAGATTGGCATTGAGCCAGTTTCACTCACGTAAGTGAATAGGCGTTGCATGTGCTCCATTTCTTCTACGGCGTGAGCGCGTAAAAATTCAGCCGCACCTTCAAAACCTTTGTCTTCACACCAAGCACTCATTTGTAAGTATAGATTGGATGAGAAAAATTCTAGGTTAATTTGCTCATTCAATTGTTCGACCATAGTTTGAGACAGCATGTTAACTCCTATTATTGTGCATGCAATATACCCAAGTAACCTCGAAATAAATGACGCTGCGAGAATAGCTTGGTCTGGCAGACACGGCGAAGTTTCACTTCAACTCTAGTCAGTAACACTACGCTTATTTCAGCATATCAAAGTCACTTGGGTATAACGCCACTATAACATGATTACTGAGACAAGACTTTGTACCTACGGCACCGATATGAGATCACTTCAGCAAATTTTTTTTGGGGTTGGTGCTAATCTAAAACTATGACCTTACAAGGAGATAGCAATATGAGTTACAAACACATACTTGTGGCAGTCGACCTTTCAGACGACAGTAAAGTGTTGATTAAGAAAGCCGTATCACTGGCTAAACCTCTGGATGCGAAAGTCTCTTTTATTCACATCGACGTGAACTACGCAGAACTCTACACCGGGCTTATCGATATCAATATGGCAGAAGCGCAACATCAAGCAATGGAAGCATCGCGCACACAATTGGCAAACTTCGCTGAATATGCGCAATACCCAATTGCCCATACTTTAGTCGGTAGTGGCGATTTGAGTAATGAGCTGTGCGATACCATTCAAGACTACAGTATCGATTTGGTGGTTTGTGGTCATCACCAAGATTTCTGGAGCAAGATTCTATCTTCGACTCGACAGCTGATTAACTGCTCACCAGTCGATATGCTGGTCGTACCGCTAAAAGACTGATTGGCGCAGCGATAAAACTTGGTTAGACTGCGGGCACATTTGTTGTTGATAAAGATTCTCATCCATGGCTTATCTATCCGCAGTTACCCTACTTTGGGCATTCTCATTTAGCCTGATCGGCGTTTACCTCGCCGGTCAGGTTGATTCTTGGTTCTCGGTGTTCATGCGCGTGGCACTGGCGAGCCTGGTTTTCATTCCCTTTTTGAAATTCCGTGGCGTTAGCAAATCCCTAATCGCGAAACTGATGACTGTCGGTGGCTTCCAGCTCGGTTTGATGTATTGCTTCTACTACCAATCTTTTTTGCTCCTTTCCGTGCCAGAAGTATTGCTGTTCACTGTATTCACACCCATTTACGTCACGCTAATCTATGACTTCTTGAAAGGTCGCTTTTCACCTTGGTACTTAGTTACCGCTGCAATAGCCGTATTTGGTGCCGCCTGGATTAAATTTGCAGGCATTAATGAAGATTTCCTACTGGGCTTTTTGGTCGTACAAGGAGCAAACCTCTGCTTTGCCATCGGTCAGGTGGGCTACAAATATATCATGGAGAGTGAGCCCGTCGATTTGCCACAACACACCGTGTTTGGCTACTTCTACTTAGGTGCACTTTGTGTAGCAACCGTGGCTTTCGCGCTCATGGGTAACCTCGACAAACTACCAACCACTACAACGCAATGGGGCATTCTGACATACCTTGGGTTGATTGCTTCTGGTTTTGGTTACTTTGCTTGGAACAAAGGCGCGACTATGGTGAACGCAGGGGCACTGGCAGTAATGAACAATGCATTGGTTCCGGCGGGCTTGATTGTAAACATTGTGATTTGGAACCGCGATGTTGATGTCATGCGACTCGCCATTGGCGGTGCGATCATCATGCTATCCCTATGGATTAACGAAACCTGGGTGAAAAAGCGCGTAGAGATGAGTTACGCCAATAAGTAACGCAGCTAATCCTATAAACATTTCGACAATAAAAAACGCTCTCCGACTGGAGAGCGTTTTTTGTTTGATTAATGCACTTTGGCTTGTGAGATTGCGTTCATCAAAGCATTAGGTGGAGTTGGCAGCAACACTTCTAGTTTCGCATTGCGCGCTTCAAGCTTGCGCTGACGCTTAAGTAACTTTTGTTGTTTTTTCGCCACTTTTAGCAACTTCTTTTGCTGCTTATAGTGCTTTTTCAGTGTTTTTTTCGCTTTCTTGAGCGATTTTTTATCCGCTAAATCAAACCATACTGGTGCGTCGGCTCTTACTGGCTCCGGAGATTTTTCGGCTTGTTTTTTCTCTTTCACACGCTCAACAACACGCCTCACAATCGCGGCTTTTTCGTTGCTTTGTTTAGTGGTCACTGGAATCGCTTGTGCTGGCAGAGCTTCAACCAATAAGCCACATGCTTGTTGCTCACTCAATGGCTTGTCTTGGCATTTTTGTGGAGGAATTGCGGCTGGCTTACAAAGGGTATCTTTGGCCGATGAAGAGCGTGCGCAAGAACGACAAACGAATTTTGGTGCGACAACTAAACGATGGATATCACCAAGTTCTGCCGCGATCTGTTTGCGACTCATTTTACATAAACGTTTAGCCATTCTACTACTCCAGCTTCCCAGTTATCGACCGCATCACAACAAGTGAAATAATAATAATTCTTAGTTAGATATACAGTCAGGGAAGGGAATTAGCAAGAGAAAACTATCAATAGTGTTCAGGAAAGAATGGCAGCGTCACAGCACTTGGTTCAATGCTGTGACGAGAAGTTTTTGCGAGTCAGGAGGTTATGCCATCGAGGCTTTGACGTAGACGTCGAAACGATTCTTTTTGGTTTCAATCGCCATGCTTGGCTTTTGCTCGTTCAGCCAATTCGCGTAGTCCGGGCGCTTAACTACTACACGCTTTGTGGCTAACGCCATGGCTGGTCCTAGTAGGCCATCGGCGTCCAAATCAGCGCCAACCAACGATTGGAAAACGCGCATTTCTTTTTTCACGAGCGCCGACTTCTTTTTATTTTCTGGGTGCGGATACATCGGGTCAAGATACACCACATCTGGCTGGACAAAGTCTTTATCTTGCGCCAATTGTTCCAGCGCATCATGGCTAGAAGCATGGATTAGCGACATGCGCTCAGATACCCAGGTGCCGATTTCTGGGTCTTGTTTCGCTCGATCCAAGCCATCATCTAACAAAGCCGCTACGACTGGATGACGCTCGACCATCTGCACTTTACAACCTAGCGAGGCGAGCACAAACGCATCACGACCAAGACCTGCCGTGCCGTCTAACACGGTTGGCGTTGCCCCTTTGTTCAACCCCGCAGCTTTCGCAATTGCCTGGCCTTTACCACCACCGAACTTGCGACGATGACCGACCGCACCACCAATCAAATCCACAAAGATTGCACCCAGCTTTGGCTCATCCACTTTACGTAGCTCCAAACGCTCGGTGGTTAGCACCAAAGCAAAATCGCTATCGTCAGTGTGTGAGAGCTGCCAACGCGCAGCGAGTTCATCAAGATGAGATTGTTGAGACGGGTTTTCACAGATCAATTGCAGTTGCAAAAGGAGGCTCCAATAAAAATCGAGGTAACTGGCGCTGAGTGTATACCTAAGTTACCTATTAATGCTAGGTTGAGCTTGCTACGCAGAGGTTATACAGCCATCAGTTGCTCCACTAGCTCAGAAAGCGGCTTAGGATGGCCAATACCGTAGCCTTGGCCGTAGTCCACACCGAGGTCTATCAAATGCTGCATGACCTGGTCATTTTCGACAAACTCCGCCACCGTCACTTTGCCTAGTTGCTTCGCCAAGTCATTGATTGAACGAACCATCACGCGGTCCATTTCATTTACGTTGATATCTTGCACGAAAAGACCATCAATTTTCACGATATCGACAGGAAGTTTCTTTAAGTAACCAAATGAAGACAATCCAGATCCGAAATCATCCAATGCAATCATGCAACCCAAAGACTTTAGCTTGGTAAACAACTCAATGGCTTGATCCAGATTGCTCATCGCCGCTGTCTCGGTGATTTCTAAGCAGATTTTTTCACACGGCAGAGTCGAACTTTCCAATCGCTCCAATAAGAAGTCAATAAACTCTTGATTCCCCATAGATTGACCTGAAAGGTTTATCGAACAGCGACCAAGCTGTTCAACCACCTCAGGACGCTGTTCAAACCACTCTAGTGTTTGAGTAATAACCTGCTTATCAATCCAATGGGCAATGTTGTAGCGCTCGGAAGCAGGGATAAACAGCGCAGGAGAAACATAATCACCGTACCCATTGCGAATACGCACCAAAATCTCAAAATACATTTGAGTCTCGTGCTTTTGTAAGCTTTTTATCGGTTGAGCAAACAGTTCTAAACGTTGATTCGACAATGCCTCATGCACCAAATTGACGCTCTGCATTTCCATCTGACGACGCTGCAACTCTTCGTTATCTAAGCTGAATAGATTATAGCGGTTACGGCCTTGCTCTTTAGCGGCGTGACAAGCAGAGTCTGCTTGAGCGTGCACCATTTGTGGCGTATCAGCGGTATGATCGATGATACGGATACCAATTGAGCAACTGATGAACAGGCGTGTGTCTTCCCAAATAAAGAGGTGTTCGCTTAGTGTCGAGATGATCAGTTTGGCAATATTGATGGCGCCATATTCGTCACAGTCTTTGAGTAACACCGCAAACTCATCGCTTCCCATTCGAGCCAAGATGGAATTGTACGGCAGAACGCCTTCCAGCATACTTGCGCAGAATTGAATCGCCGCATCACCTGCATCATGCCCAACCGTATCATTGAGGACTTTTAGTTGATCTAAGTCGAGGTACAACATGGCGTGGACTCGACGATGGCTGTCCACTTCGCACAGTGCGGTCTTAAGCTCTAGTTCAAAATGGTTTCTGTTGTAAGTCCCCGTCAGTAAGTCATAGCGAGCTTGGTATTCCAATTTCTCGGAGAGCAGTTTGGTTTCGGTAATATCTTCGCCCACAATCAGCAGTTGCTCAGATTCACTCAGCGGACGAATATTCTCGCGCACCCAAACACGATGACCATTTGCATGACGATACTCGACTTCACGTCGCCAAACACCATGCACTTGCTGGTTGGGTTGCAATAACACTTGGCGAGGGAACAGCACTTTGTCATCAAAATAGAACTCCCTCAGGCGATGTCCGAGCATGTCCATCGGTTTGTAGCCAAGAAGTAGTTGAGCAAATCGATTCACTTCTTGAATTCGGTTATTACTATCAAGCGTCACCATCATCACGGGCTGCTGCTCATAATAGTTGCGTAGGGTTGACTCACGTTGGTAGAGCTTGTCCTCCATCAATTTACGACTGGTAATATCGCGCGCTTCAAACAAGTATTGCTTATGATTCCCTACTTGCTGAGAAAAAGGCTTGAGCGAAACTTCTAACACCAAGGCGCCGTGTTCTTTACTCCAAATTTCAGCTTCAAACGTCGACACTTGATGGTGAGGCGCATGGAAATACTCCTCTAGCAGCGCTTGGGCTTTCTCACTCCAGTTGGGATGAAACCAAAGTGGTCGGTCTAAACGCAGTCCTTGGTGATAAAGTAAGGATTGAAGGTGATCGTTGCCCGATTTAAGCACACCGTTGGCATCCAAAATGCCCATATACTGCATGCTCTGATCGAAAATCGATTCTAGAATAGCCTGGCTTTCTCGCGCAGCGCTCTCACTGCGACGCATCCGCTGTAAATAATAACCCATCAGCAAAATGACCACCGACATCACCACAAACAGACTACCAAACAGGCGAATTTCCTTGGCAAAACGTTCAGAAAGCTTCATTGGCTTATTAAAAAATACCGCAGAAACCTCTTGTTCAGCCCCCAATCCCCAACGCGCTACCGCTTGGTAATCGAGCTTTATTTCAGAATCACTTTTTTTCACGGCAGGCAGAGGCTGATCAGGGTTATCCAAAACGAATTCAAGCATCTCTGCACTCTCAATACCATGCCGATAACCACTTTGAATAACCCCTCCAACTGCGCCATGACCCAAACCAATGTCATGCACCATAAACAGCGGCGCGTTTGAGACTTTGTTGACACCAACCCAGTCACGCTCGCTGCCAACCATACCTTGTTTATCTCGGTAATAGGTCCAGAACAAGACGACTTTATCGGAACTCAGTTTTGCGACTTGTTGTTTTAGATCGATGATGCTGTCTGGGACAAGTTGTACGATTTTGTCTCGATATTGCGGGAACTTGAGGACAAAATTGTCGATTTGATAACGCAACACCTCACCGGTCACCGAGTGGTCACTGACGATGAGAACTTGTGTGTAGTTCGGATGTAAGCGCTCAATAAGAGCGAGATTCGCTTCCAAATCGACATCTTCCATGACTCCGGTTGCATTCAGAGAACGATGTAAAGAAGGATGGTAGTTATTAATGCCGTTAAATATAACTGGGGTGTCTTTGATGATTGGGGCTAAACGCTGCATGAGTTCAAGCGCATTGTTATCGCTCACTAAAATGGCATCGAATCGCTCTTTGCGTAATTTCGTAAGATATAAGGATTTTAGTTGTGCAAAAAACTGCTCACTCTGGTTACGTTTCGAGTCTAGATAGAGCACACGCATGTCCAGCGCTCGATCGCCCAGCTGTTGCTCGATGCCTCGCTGTATGGAGTCCGTCCAGAAAAAAACCTGATGATAGGAGTGCACGACCAACACCTTCGGATCTGAGGCCGTAGCAAACGCGCTCCAACATAGCGCGGCAATAACCAGAAAACGCTGCACATTATCTCCATAGCTCGGAGTTAACCCGCAGTTACTCCTGCCAAACCTTGTGAATCCTATCCGCTATGAGTATAAAAGGGAGGTAAAACTCTATCCCTAACGGAAATCATAGTATGAATGCGAGCCTGCCGAAACTCGACGACCTTGACCGCGCAATATTAAAAACACTAATGGCTGACGCCAGAACGCCCTACGCAGAAATGGCAAAGCAGTTCGATGTCAGCCCTGCCACTATCCATGTGCGTATCGAGAAGATGAAGTCGGCTGACATCATCGAAGGAACGGAGGTGATCATCAATACTAAAAAGCTTGGCTACGATGTGTGCTGCTTTATTGGTATTAACCTCAATGCAGCTCGTGATTACCACTCCGCGTTAGAAAAACTCAACGCGCTCGACGAAGTCGTTGAAGCTTACTACACCACGGGCGCGTATAACATATTCGTCAAATTGATGTGCAAATCGATTGAAGAGCTGCAATTTGTACTGATCGACAAGCTGCAAGCCATTGATGAGGTTCAGTCCACGGAGACATTGATATCGTTGCAGAACCCGATCAACCGAAACGTAAATCCGTAAAATTTTTTATAAAAACTGTACAAAAAAGGCCAACCGAACGGTTGGCCTTGATGTTTTTTGCTCAATTTACGCCGCAATACCCGAATGGCGCAACAGTGCATCGATTTGTGGCTCGCGGCCACGGAAGCGCTTAAACAGCTCCATTGGCTCTTCACTGCCCCCCATTTCTAGGATGTTGTTCAGGAAGCTTAGACCCGTCTCTTTGTTGAAGATGCCTTCTTCTTCAAAGCGAGAATACGCGTCTGACGACAGCACTTCAGCCCACAGGTAGCTGTAGTAACCCGCACTGTAGCCACCAGCAAAAATATGGCCGAAGCTGTGTGAGAAACGCGCCCACTCAACCGCAGGAACTACCGCGACTTTCTCTTTCACTTTCGCCAGAGTTTCCAGTACACGCGCACCCACTTCAGGGTCATATTCGGTGTGAAGCGTGAAGTCGAACAAGCCGAATTCTAGCTGACGCAAAATACCCATCGCAGATTGGAAGTTTTTCGCTGCGAGCATTTTGTCTAGCATCGCTTTAGGTAGCGGCTCACCTGTCTCATAGTGACCAGAAATGAACGCCAGCGCATCCTCTTCCCAACACCAGTTTTCTAGGAACTGACTTGGTAGCTCAACCGCATCCCAAGGCACGCCATTAATACCTGAAACAGCACCTGTATCAACTTGCGTCAACATGTGGTGGATTCCATGACCAAACTCATGGAATAGCGTCACGACTTCATCGTGCGTGAACAGTGCTGGTTTGTCGCCCACTGGACGGTTGAAGTTACACGTTAGATACGCAACCGGCGTTTGCAGCTCGCCAGATAGCGTAACGCGACGACCACGACAATCATCCATCCACGCGCCGCCACGTTTGTGTTCACGAGCGTAGAGATCTAGGTAGAAACTGCCACGGAGTGTGCCTTCAGCATCAAAGATATCGAAAAAGCGCACGGACTCATGCCAAGTGTCTACGCCTTCGCGCTCAGTAACGGTCATGCCAAACACGCGGTTTAGCACTTCAAACAGACCGCTCACGACTTTTGACTCTGGGAAGTATGGGCGCAGTTCTTCATCCGAAATTTGGAACAGGTGCTGCTTTTGTTTCTCGCTGTAGTAAGCGATATCCCAAACGTTCAGCTCTTCAACACCAAACTCACTTTTCGCAAACTGACGTAACTCTTCGACTTCACGTTCACCTTGCGGTTTCGCTCGTGTCGCTAGGTCATTCAGGAAGCCCAGCACTTGATCCGGCGTTTCAGCCATCTTTGTTGCTAACGACTTTTCACTGTAAGTATTGAAACCTAGCATACGTGAAATTTCATGGCGCAGTTTTAGCTGCTCAGTAATGATTTCTGAGTTATCCCATTTGCCTGCGTTTGGACCTCGATCAGAAGCGCGCGTCACGTACGCTTCGTACACTTCTTTACGCAACTCTTGGTTATCGCAGTACGTCATGACAGGTAGGTAAGATGGGATATCTAGCGTAATGAGGTAACCATCTAACTCTTTTGCTTCTGCGGCAGCTTTCGCTGCTGCCAGCGCCGATTCTGGCATACCTGCTAGGTCTTTCTCGTCTGTGATGTGCTTGGTCCAACCCATGGTGGCATCCAGCACATTGTTAGAGAATTTAGAGCTCAGCTCAGACATACGTTTGCTGATCTCGCCGTAACGGTGCTGCTCATCGGATGGCAAACCAATGCCTGATAACTCGAAATCACGCAGTGCATCAGTGATGGTTTTCTGCTGGGCACGAGTTAACGTTGCAAATTCTTCGCTCGCTTTGATGGTTTTGTACGCTTCGTACAACCCTTTATGCTGACCAACCCAAGTGCCGTACTCTGACAAAATTGGTAGGCAACTTTCGTAAGCTTCACGTAGCTCTTCGCTGTTCACTACCGAGTTCATGTGACCCACTGGCGACCAGATGCGGCTTAAGCGATCATCCGCTTCTTCAATTGGCGCAATCACACTGTCCCAAGTTGGGTGAGCGTTGTCTTGTAGAACTTCATCGATTTTTGCTCGGCAGTCAGCAATCGCTTGCTCAACGGCAGGCTTGATGTGTTCTGGTTTAATTTGAGAAAACGGAGGTAGGTCCGTAAACGTCAGAAGAGGATTAGACATGAATAATTCCTTTTGTGTTTTGACTCTGTGATTGCCTGTCTATTTTGTGTAGATAGGCCAACTCAATGTACAGACGAGCCAGCAACATGGATTGGGGGAGCTCCGTTCCCTTTCTCTATGCCGCGATGACCATCTTATAGTCAACCAGCGCTACTCTGTCCTTGAGTCTTGTTATACCTAAATGAGATTTCACACCCTTTTGAGTGCGAGAAACTTACCTAGTTCAATTCGATTACCAATAGTAAGTGTGGGTGACTTAAAGAAATTTCAATAGCGTCCCCTTATCAGAGGAACAGATTTGATTGGAAGTTCTACATCTTTAAGTTACTTGAGTATAATACCGCCATAGAGTGAAAATCACAGACCACACTCAGCCAAAGAGTGTTTCGAGAGTTTAATTTGTTAAGTTACCGCCACAGCTTCCACGCTGGCAACCATGCCGACGTGGTCAAACACATCGTTCAAAGCCTCATTCTTGATGCGCTGAAACAAAAAGATAAGCCATTCGTTTATCACGATACCCACTCGGGTGTAGGCCGTTACGATCTGACTCACGAATGGTCTGAAAAAACGGGCGAATACAAACAAGGCATCGCACGTATTTGGGATAACCCAAGCATTCCTGAAGACATCAAAAGCTACATCGATGCCATTAAAGTGCTCAACAACGGCGAGAAGCTGCGTTACTACCCAGGCTCACCACGTGTGGCGCGCGCGCAAATCCGCCCACAAGATCGCATGGTGCTGACCGAGTTGCACCCGGCCGATCACCCATTGTTAGAGCAAGAATTCCATCGTGATCGCCAAGTGAGCATCTTCAAAGAGGACGGGTTCCAACGCCTCAAAGCAAGCTTACCGCCACAAGAACGTCGTGGTTTGGTGCTGATTGACCCACCATACGAACTCGCGAAAGAGTACCGCGATGTGGTGCGAGCGATTCATCAGAGCCATAAACGTTGGGCAACCGGTATCTACGCGATTTGGTACCCAGTGGTAAACCGTCACGACATCGAAGATATGATCGAAGGTTTGGAAGCACTCGGTATTCGTAAAATTCTGCAAATCGAGTTAGGTGTTGCACCAGATACCAACGAGCGCGGCATGACGGCATCCGGCATGATTGTGATTAACCCGCCATGGAAACTGGAAAGCCAGATGAAAGAGATTCTGCCATTCCTGCAAGACGCGATCGCACCAGCAACTGGCCACTGGAAAGTGGACTGGATTGTGCCAGAGTAAGCACTTCAGTACCGATATCTTCAAGCGCAACGATATTCTCGTTGCGCTTTTTTATGCTCTCACCTTCTCCCTCCAGTCGTGCTTATTCTTCTTTTTGTGCCTCTCATCGCTATTTGTCATAAGTATTGTCGCTTTTTCCCATTTAGGAATTAGTCGAATTCGATTTATGATAGTGGGATAACGGTGGCATTGAGTTCGGGCAAGGTCATCCCAATCTATCTATGTACCAGATAAAATTTATAAGCTCTTGGAGAAAGTAATGGCGACTCATTTTGACTATATCTGTATCGGTGGCGGCAGTGGCGGCATCGCATCTGCAAACCGTGCGGCGATGTACGGCGCGAAAGTTGCGCTAATCGAAGCTCAAGACCTTGGCGGTACCTGTGTCAACGTAGGTTGTGTACCGAAAAAAGTAATGTGGCATGGCGCGCAAATCGCAGAAGCAATGAACCTGTACGCAGAAGATTACGGTTTTGATATCGACGTGAAAGGTTTCGACTGGAGCAAGCTGGTTGAGAGCCGTCAGGCGTACATTGGTCGTATTCACCAATCTTACGATCGCGTTCTTGGCAACAATAAAGTAAACGTGATTAAAGGCTTTGCTAAGTTTGTTGACGAAAAAACTGTCGAAGTAAACGGTGAACACTACACAGCAGATCACATCCTGATCGCGGTGGGTGGTCGTCCTACTATTCCAAACATTCCAGGCGCTGAATACGGCATCGATTCAAACGGCTTCTTCGACCTAGCAGAGCAACCAAAACGCGTTGCGGTTGTGGGCGCAGGCTACATCGCAGTTGAAATTGCTGGCGTACTGCACGCGCTAGGTACAGAAACGCACCTGTTCGTACGTAAAGAGTCACCACTACGTAGCTTCGATCCAATGATCATCGATACGTTGGTTGAAGTGATGGACGCAGAAGGTCCAAAACTGCACACCCACTCTGTACCAAAAGAAGTGGTAAAAGAAGCCGATGGCAGCCTAACTCTGCACCTAGAAAACGGTGAAAGCCAAAACGTTGACCAACTGATTTGGGCAATCGGTCGTCACCCAGCGACAGACGCAATCAACCTAGCGTCAACCGGCGTGGCAACGAACGAAAAAGGCTACATTAAGGTAGACGAATACCAAGAAACCAACGTGAAAGGCATCTACTGTGTGGGTGACATCATGGAAGGCGGTATCGAGCTAACGCCAGTAGCAGTTAAAGCGGGTCGTCAACTTTCTGAGCGTTTGTTCAACAACAAACCAAACGCGAAGATGGACTACGATTTGGTACCAACTGTGGTATTTAGCCACCCACCAATCGGCACTATCGGTCTTACAACGCAAGAAGCAGAAGAGAAGTACGGCAAAGACAACATCAAAGTTTACACGTCTGGCTTTACGGCGATGTACACCGCTGTTACTAAGCACCGTCAACCATGTAAGATGAAGCTTGTATGTGCGGGCGAAGAAGAAACGGTTGTTGGTCTGCACGGCATCGGTTTCACGGTAGATGAAATGATCCAAGGCTTCGGCGTAGCAATGAAGATGGGCGCAACCAAAGCAGACTTCGACTCTGTTGTGGCTATCCACCCGACGGGCTCAGAAGAGTTCGTAACGATGCGTTAATTGCGCTGAAATCGCATTGCTGATTTCAGCGAATCATTTGAAAAGGTCACCTTAGGGTGACCTTTTTTTGTTAGCCCATGCTTAACTCGCATTCTCCAATAACGTGCGAATAAACTCGGCTTTGATAGCACTCTCCTGCTTACCGTCATGAATCAGGCATAAGTCTGCACGCAGTGATTCTTTCAGCTTGATAAAACGAATCCCATGCCAATGATGCTGAGAAAACGTCGACGGCACCAACGTCACGGTATTGCTGTTTGCTACATACGCCAGCAAGGTGCTTGGCTCCACCACTTGTTTGCCAATATGGGGTGAAAAGCCTTCTTGCAGACAGGCATTGATGATGAAGTTTGCCGAGGCTGAATTCGCCAAACTCATAAACGCAAACTCACACGTCTTTAAATCTTGGAGCCGCAGCAAAGATTTGCTGGCTAACTCATGTTGCTCCGACACCGCCACCACAAACACATCTTTGCCCAAAGATACCGACTGATACGGATAAATGTTGAGTGCATCAGCAAAACGCACAATGCCCACATCGATTTTCTTCTCGCTCAGGTGCTTCTTTTGCGTCTCTGGGTTGAGGTCAAAAATGTCGGCGTGATAAGTGTCATGCTCAGCATGGAAGCGCTGTAACAGACGATCAAATCCGCCCCAAAATGCGCTACTTACCACACCAACTCGCAAAATGTTTCTCTGGTTCAAGCCCACTTGCTGCACTTGATTGAGCGAGACATCCAAGGTCTGAAAAATCAGTTGGCATTTGGACTCCAACAATCGTCCGGCCTCCGTCAGCATGACGTTTCTTGAATCACGCTCAAACAGTTTGACGTTAAGCACCTCTTCCAACTCTTTGATGCGATTGCTCAACGGCGAATTGGTGATATTGAGATTCTCAGCCGCCTTAGTGAAATGCTTGGTTTGTGCGACCTCGTAAAAGTAACGCAGCATCTTCAGCGTCACGCGCTCAAATGGTTCTGACTTCATGCATTGAGTCCTAGCGAATTTCATCATCCTCTTTTTAAGGATGATAGTAACGAATAAAGCAAAGATAACCAGCGCAGAAAGTCACACAATGGAATCAACACACAACCAGAAGGTGACTAACATGAATCACGATCCAGTAATCGGCGCACTACAAACCATTCGCGAACGCAAACCAAACTTCCAACCTAAAGCGGCGTTTATTTTAGGCTCTGGCTTAGGCGTATTGGCAGACGAACTACAAGACAAAGTGGTCATTCCATACGAAGAGCTCGAAGGCTTTCCGGTTAGCACCGTGCAAGGCCACTCTGGTGAGTTGGTACTTGGTACCATGGGCGGCGTAGACGTAGTGTGCATGAAAGGTCGCGGTCACTACTACGAACACGGCTCAATGAAGGTCATGACCACGCCCGTGCGCACCTTTAAAAAGCTGGGCTGTGAGTTTTTGCTCGTCACCAACGCAGCAGGCTCACTTCGCCCTGAACGCATTGATGTCGGTTCTCTGGTGGTATTTCATGATCACATTAATACCATGCCTGAATCGCCAATGATCGGTCCGAATGATGAAGAGTACGGCCCGAGGTTCTTCAGCCTCGCCAATGCGTACGACAAAGACCTACGTGCAGAAGCGTTTGAAGTCGGCAAAGCCAATGGTATTCACCTGAATGAAGGTGTGTTTGTCTCTTACACAGGCCCCAACTTTGAGACCGCAGCCGAAATCCGCATGATGCAAATCATCGGTGGTGATGTCGTGGGCATGTCGGTCGTGCCAGAAGTGATTTCTGCGGCGCATTGCGGCTTACCCGTATTGGCAGTATGTGCGATCACCAACATGGCAGAAGGCTTGGGAGATGTAGAATTGTCTCACGCCCAAACATTGAAGTGCGCGAAGCTAGCCGAAGCCGATTTCATTCGCTTTATTAAGCGCTTTATGAAGCATCACTTCTAAAGCCGTTTCATCCCAAAAAGAAAAAGGGTCATCAAGTTACTTGATGACCCTTTTTCGTATCACGTTTCCCAACGTTCGGGGGCATTTCGGAGCCGTTTGTGCGTTTTACTTAACTGCGCGAACCAATTCAGCAATGCCTTCCCAATCGCCGTTGTCCATCATTGCGGTTGGCACCATCCACGTACCGCCACAAGCTACAACCGATTTCAGCGCTAGGTAATCTTCCACGTTGGATGGGCTTACGCCACCTGTTGGCATGAATTCAACTGGGTAAACCGCCGTCAGTGCTTTCAGCATGTTTACGCCGCCTGATGGCTCAGCAGGGAAGAACTTCAACGTACGCAGACCCATTTCCATCGCTTGCTCAACCAAGCTTGGGTTGTTTACACCCGGTACGATAGTCACACCACGTTGCTGACAGTATTTCACTGTGGTTGGGTTGAAGCCTGGGCTAACGATAAAGTCCACGCCCGCTTCGATTGCGATATCCACTTGTTCTGTGGTCAGAACGGTGCCCGCGCCAATCAACAGTTCTGGGTACGCTTCACGCATGATGCGAATCGACTCCGCCGCCGCTTCGGTGCGGAATGTCACTTCCGCACATGGTAAACCGTTTTCTACCAACACTTTTGCCAGTGGCAGAGCGTGTGCTACGTCGTTGATTGCGATAACTGGGACGATTTTGATTTCTCTTAATCGTTGTTCAAGTGTTGTCATGGGGAACCTCTAAAGAATAAAGCTTAATGTTGCGACGATAATAAACGCGATACCGCCAAGTAACGTTTCCATTACCGTCCAAGTTTTTAATGTGGTTTTCTCATCCATCTCAAGCAGACGAGAGACCAACCAGAAACCAGAGTCATTGAAGTGAGACAGTACCGTTGCACCACCCGCAATCGCGATTACGATAAAGCAAAGGTCTAGTTCACTCAAACCTGTTGATGCAGCCACAACTGGCGCGATAAGAGCCGCCGTAGTGGTTAGCGCTACAGTTGCCGAGCCTTGAGCAACACGCAAACAGGTTGAAATCACAAACGCCGCCACAATCACAGGCATACCTGTGTCTGTAAGAACGTCAGCCAGTGCATCACCGATACCACTTGAGCGCAGTACGCCGCCAAACATGCCACCTGCGCCCGTTACTAGGATAACACCACAGATTGGAGCCAATGACTCACCACATAATTTTTCTAGTTTTGCCATGCCGTAGTCTTTGGCAAACACAGCCAGACAGACAATCAAAGTAATCAGCAACGCGACTGGGGTTTTACCTAGCATACGTAGGAACTCAACTAGTGCCGTTTTGCCATCAATCAAACCTGCAACCGCCAGTGTGTTCAATACCGTATCCAAACAGATTAGCAGGACTGGCAGCACAAGGATGGTCATAACCGTGCCAAATTTTGGTGCGTTGCGCTCATCCACCATCGCTTCGCCATTAAAGAAGGCTTTAGATAGTGGGATATCGAATTTTTTGCCCGCGTACAAGCCAAATAGGTAAGCGCCAAGGTACCAAGTGGGAATAGCAACCAAAATACCCACCACCAATAGCAGACCGATGTTTGCGCCAAGGAATTCTGCCGCTGCAACCGGACCTGGGTGTGGTGGAACAAACGCGTGCATAACCGCAAAAGCACCGGCAGCAGGCAACGCGTATTTAATTGGTGAGCCACCAAAACGAGCCGCCACACTTAGGATGATTGGCATCATCACTACAAGGCCAGCATCGAAGAAGATTGGGAAGCCAAACAGTAATGAAGCGACGCCCAAAGCAAATGGTGCGCGCTCTTTACCAAAGCGACCAATCAAAGTGTCTGCCAGCACTTTCGCACCGCCAGTCACTTCAAGAATTTTACCGATCATCGCACCAAGACCAACCAGTAATGCCACGGAAGCCAGTGTGCCGCCGAAGCCGCCCATCATGGTCGATACGACTTTCTCAGAAGGAACGCCAGTGGCGATTGCTGTGCCTAAACTCACCATAGTAAGGGAAGCAAAAGCATGGACTTTCAGTTTAATGATCAGAACGAGTAACGCTGCAATGGCAAGGCCTGCAATCGTCAGTAGGAACGTAGGATCTGGGGCTTGGGTTAATTGCTCCATAGGTTCACCTTTAAGAATTATTGTTTGTGTTATGGTTCACATTTATTTCAGTTACCGGTAACATGTTACCGATAACATGAATAAGATAAACCCATATTTTAAAGTGAATTCAAAAATTGAGATCACGCGCAAATTTGGTTATGAGGATAAGTTATGGCTGGTAGTAGTGTCATCGTTATGGGCGTTTGTGCTAGTGGTAAAAGCACAATTGGTGAGCATCTAGCGAAAAAGCTAGGACGTAAATTCATTGATGGTGATGATCTTCATCCACGAGCGAACATTCAGAAAATGGCATCGGGCCAGCCTCTGAACGATGATGATCGCAAGCCATGGCTAGAACGCATTCGTGATGCGGCGTACAGCCTAGAAAGCAAAAACGAGCACGGCATTATTGTCTGTTCAGCACTGAAAAAGATTTACCGCGATCAGATCCGCGAAGGCAACGACAACGTGACCTTCCTGTTCCTTGATGGCGATATGGAGTTGATCCTTAATCGCATGCGTATGCGCAAAGGCCACTTCATGAAAGAAAACATGGTGAAGAGCCAATTCGAGACGCTAGAGCGCCCAGACAACGAGCCTCAAACTCTGATCGTCAGTATCGACGGAGACATCAGCGACGTGGTGGAACGCTCTGCCGCTGAGCTAACCAAAATGCAAGCGATCGAGGTGGCGTAATGACTCACTCTGTTGTTCTTAAGGTCACACAACGTTTGACCGAGCGCAGCCGTGAAGCGCGCGCTGCGTTTCTTGCTCGCACCGAAGTGCAAGCCGAAGCGGGCAAAGGCCGTATTGGCTTATCTTGTGGTAACTTAGCCCATGCAGTCGCCGCTTCTTGCTCTTCTGAAAAGAAAAATATTCTCGATTTTACTCATGCCAATGTCGCGCTGATCAGCGCCTACAACGACATGTTGAGCGCCCACCAGCCGTACCAAGACTACCCAGCGCAAATCAAACAAGTGCTGGCGGACTACGGCCATACAGCGCAAGTCGCAGGTTGTGTGCCAGCGATGTGCGATGGGGTGACTCAAGGTCAAGCAGGCATGGATATGTCGCTGTTTTCGCGTGACTTAATTGCGCAATCAACGGCGTTGTCTTTGAGTCACAATGTCTTTGATGCCACATTACTGCTTGGTATCTGTGACAAAATCGCCCCGGGGCAACTGATGGGCGCGCTGTCTTACGCGCATCTACCGACTGCGTTTGTACCAGCGGGTCTGATGGCAACAGGCATCAGCAACGAAGAGAAAGTCGACGTGCGCCAAAAATACGCAGCGGGTGAAGTCGGCAAAGACGCTCTGCTGGATATGGAGTGTCGCGCTTACCACTCTGCGGGTACGTGTACGTTTTACGGCACCGCCAACACCAACCAGTTGGTGTTCGAAGCCATGGGCTTGATGCTGCCAGGTTCGGCATTCACCCATCCCCATACCCAACTGCGTAAAGCGTTAACCGATCACGCCGCTCTGAAAATTGCCTCAATGACGGCGGGTTCTGCAAACTTCCGTCCATTGTCTGAAGTCGTCACCGAAAAGAGCCTGATCAACGGTATTATTGCGCTGTTGGCATCGGGTGGCAGCACCAATCACACCATTCATATGATCGCCGTGGCGCGTGCTGCGGGCATCTTGCTCACGTGGCAAGACATCAGCGATCTGTCGGATGTGGTTCCTTTGTTAGCTCGCGTTTACCCGAACGGCCCAGCCGATATGAACGCGTTCCAAGACGCGGGTGGCGTGCCTGCGTTATTGCACCGCTTGAACGAATCCGAGCTTTTGCATCGCGATGTGAAACCCGTGTTTGGTGAATTTGAAGACCAAATGACGCTGCCGAGCCTTGTCGATGGCCAACTGACTTGGACACCGTGCCAAGGCAGCCAAGACGGTGACGTGATCGCCAAACCAGACGCCACTTTCCAAAATACTGGTGGCACTCGCGTATTGACTGGCAACTTGGGCAAAGCCGTGGTGAAAGTTTCAGCGGTGAAAGAAGAGCAACGCGTGATTGTTGCACCAGCGATCGTATTCCAATGCCAACACGAAGTGGAAGCCGCGTACAAACGAGGTGAGCTGAACAAAGATTGCATCGTTGTGGTCACACACAACGGCCCAGCGGCAAACGGCATGCCTGAACTGCACAAGCTGATGCCAATTTTAGGTAACGTGCAAAAAGCGGGCTTTAAAGTGGCGTTGGTTACTGACGGTCGTTTATCTGGCGCGTCAGGTAAAATTCCGTCTGCGATCCATGTTTCTCCAGAAGCCATTCGTGGCGGCGCGATTGGTTTGGTGCGCAACGGCGATTTGATTCGTCTGGATTGCCAAACGGGCGAATTGAACAACTTAAGTGACACCACTGGTCGCGATTTGATTCATTTCGACACCGAATCTACCCAACAAACATGGGGACGAGGCTTGTTTAGCGTGATCCGCCAAAACGTCTCTAGCGCAGAAGAAGGCGCAAGCTTCATTGTTTAAGGCGAGAAGAAAGACCGCGTCATTTCGACAAGCCTAAGCAAGATCAGGAATTTAATATCAACGTGCTGTGAAGCCAGAGAAAACACCTCTGCCACAGCACTTTTTTGTTGGTAGATTCTGAATCACGCTCGTCCCTCGCTGTTCAGAATGACGAGATGTGGGATTGGTCATTTTTCTTTTTCAATAAACTAATGAATCCGTCATTCCGACGAGCCTAAGCGAGATCAGGAATCTACTATCAACGTGCTGTGAAGCCAGAGAAAACACCTCTGCCACAGCACTTTTTGTTGGTAGGTTCTGAATCACGCTCGTCCCTCGCTGTTCAGAATGACGAGCTTTGGGATTGGTCACTGTTCTTTTTCAATAAACGAATTAGTCCGTTATTCCGACGAGCCTAAGCGAGATCAGGAATCTAATAGCAAAATGCTGTGAAGCCAGAGAAAATCCCTCTGCCACAGCACTTTGTTGTCGGTAGATTCTGAATCACGCTTGTCACTCGCTGTTCAGAATGGCAAGCTTTGGAATTGGCCTCGGTTCTTTCTAAAAAACGAATAAATCCGTCATTCCGACGAGCCTAGGCGAAATCAGGAATCTACTATCAAGGTGCTGTAAAGCTAGAGAAAACAACTCTGTCACAGCACTTTTTGTTGGTAGGTTCTGAATCACGCTCGTCCCTCGCTGTTCCGAATGAAGATATCTGGGGCTCAGAGGATTGCATTAAGCGGTTTTCATCACCACGACCGCAGCAATCACCACAAAGATACCAAACCAGCCGATTGGCTTGAGTTTCTGCTTAAACAGCAAGGCACCACCCACTGCGGTACCCAAGATACCAATCGCGCCCCAAGAGGCATAAGCAATGGCTAAGTCGATCTCTTTCACCGCTTGCGCCAACAGCGTGAACGCAGCCAGTACCAACACAATCGCGGTAATGCCCCAGCCTTTGTATTTAAAGCCGTGAGAACGTGTGAGCGCCATATTGGCCACGATGTCGACCAAGGCAGCCATCACGACAAATCCAAATGACATCGTAAAAAATTGACTCATGATTCACACCTTACACTTGTAGAAAATGAACGTTCTTTTGCCGATTTATCGGCGTTTTTCTTGGTGTTAGATTGACCGTGTGACTCACCTAAAGTCACACAAACGATGCCGATGACAGCTAACATCAAACCAAGCAGCTCTTGGGTATTTAAGTCAGAATCAAACAACACGATTGAAACGACCGTGATCAACGAGATACCCAACCCTTCCCAGACAGCGTATGCCACACCGATCGATATTTTCTTCGCGGCAAACGCGAGAAAGTAGTAAGAGATTGCGATCAGCACATACATTACGATGTAGCCCCACCACCCGTGCCCTTGTCCGATAAGAGACATTGTGCTGGTGCCAGCCACTTCGGCAACGATGGCGAGCAATAAAAATAGACGTGCAACTAGCATGATTAATCCTCCATCAGAAATTAAAAAAATGCATAACGGAGAATGGTGAATGTCGCGTACCTGTATCGACATTCAAAAAGTTAAAAAGATAAAAATGAGCCACTTCTCCTGACTATTTGAGATAAGGTTAGCGCTGGGTAGGAAAAAGAGACAGGTAATTGAGATATTCATTTTTGAATATCTATAGGATCGAGTTGCCTATGTAATCACACATTTTCTTCATGGTTATCTTATGCAGAGAATCTCGGTGACGCGAGACAATAACCAGTCATCACTGTGCGAAAATTAATGGCGTCTTCAGGGTTTGGCGTACCACTTTATGTAAGTGTCGGTGCAAAGGATGGTTGCGATTGGTTTGTAAGAAACCGCCAGAGACGACAAACTGACTAAACTCACGGTTGACCAAAGGCATAGCGTAAGAGTCCAGCTCCGGCATCAATACTGCTGAGCTTTGGCTGGCATACATAATCGCGTCGGTTTCTTGCAACATTTGGCACGCCACACGCAAATTATAGGATTTAAGTAACACCACAGGCTCATAGCCCATACGACGATATTCGGACTCCACGGTACAAAGTGGTTTATACGAAGCGGGCGCAGGCAGAGACACCAGAGGCAGTTTGGACACCGTGTCCCAATCATTACTGACTTTCGATAAAGTCGGGTGGTTTTTACGTGCCAAAATCACCCGTTTTTCAACAAACAACGGACGCATATAAATGTCTTTCGACAGCTCGGTCTCTTGGTCAAGAATGCAGTAATCGTGCTCGCCCTCTAGCATTTCATCGTGCGAGTAACTGTTCCAACTGGAAAAGGCAAAGTGCGCTTTGGGAAAGGCTCGATGACAGCCAGTTAGCAATCGCTGCCCTTGCTCATCCATCAAATAAGGGTCGGTCACAATCGCGATCTGCCCTTGGTATTGCAGTGGATCGAACACTTCAAACTCTTGCACCACTTTTTCCAGTGGTGCAATTATGTTGTCGAACTCGGCGGCGAGACGTATCGCCATCGGTGACGGCTCAACCCCATGCGCTTTACGCACAAACAGCGGGTCATCAAACACTTGCTTAAGCTTCATTACGCCGCGACTGGCACTCGGTTGAGAAATGCCCAGCTGCATCGCGGCCAGCTTGATGCTGCGGTTTTCCACCACGGCCTTTAATAAACGCATTAAGTTGAGATCCAATGCATCCAGCTGATGTGCCATACCCTAACCTGCCAATACCATTGATGAGCGAATACAGAGAGCAGTTAACTGCGAGTTAAACACTCTCTCCGGAGGTAATTTGATACCCCATATCAACCACTTTTTCTTCTTGCGCTTCACCTTTCAGACGCGCGATCAAAAGCTCTGCGCTCTTTTCACCGATTTTGAAACGCGGCGTATCGACGCTAGTCAGTTTGGGGCTGATGGTTTGACCGATATCCAACGCGTTATAGCCCACAACCGCCAACTGCTGCGGAACTTGAATGCCACGTTGTTGCGCGCTCAGCATGGTCCCTATCGCGATGTCATCGTTGGTACAAAATACGCCATCAAGCGTTGGGTGAGTTTCTAGCGCGCGTTCAAGCAAATCATGCGCTAAAGAGAAGCTAGAGTGATCACCCGTTAATACGTGCTTAGGTTCTAGCCCTGCTTCCGTCATCGCGCGATCATAACCTTGCATACGCAGCTTGGTTCGCGTATCCAAACGCGCCCCAAAATAAACGATTGTACGCTTACCTGAATCTAGCATCTGCTTAACCGCCGTGTACGAGGCATCTTCATGATCTAGCCCAACCGCCATATCAATCGGCTCTGGAGGCAACTCCATGGTTTCCACCACAGGGATCCCTGCATTTTTTATCATTTGCAATGTACGCGGCGTGTGATGGCTTTCAGTTAGAATAAGTCCATCGACCTGATAAGAGAGTAATGACGCGATCTTGCGTTCTTCTTCAAGCTCATCGTAGCTAAAATGCGCTAAAAGCGTCTCATAGCCATTGGCTTTGGTCACCATCTCGATGCCCTGAACAAAGGAAGCAAAAATTTGGTTGGACAATGAGGGCAGTAAAATACCAATGGCTTTACTGGACGACTTTGACAACATAGCGGGGGCGCGGTTTTCGATGTATCCCATCTCTTCAATCGCAGTCGCAATCTTGGCCCGAGTCTTTTCTGCCACCGATTCAGGGTTACGCATATAACGTGAAACCGTCATCTTCGTGACACCAACTTGGTCTGCGACATCCTGCAATGTCGTGCGAGTTTTCTTATTCTGTTGAGCCATAAATATGTGATTTATCAGTAATGTTACAAGTAACATTATGACGAATAGACTCTCTGCCGACAAGCTCAGTGAAAATAATTCGCAAAATCATGACGTTATTATTCTATTAGCCACCAAATTGCGTTTCATACATTGTGAGTCAAAGCCGAATAAATAAATGACATTTATATCAAAGTTCTTATAAAATGCCGTACCTAAAAGAATAAGACATTAGGCACAGTGCAGTTAGGCTCTAGCGAAACCCAGATTTACTATCACTTGCTTGATCTGGACGACTCCCAAAAGCAGCAATACCTCCAAGCATTGCAACAAAGTCAACCTGAGCTGTATCAACAACTCGTTCCTCTTTTAGCCCACGAGACACCTGAAGAACAACTAACGCAGTTACTTTACTTTGGTGCTCACCAGGCTACGAACCGAGACGTCGATCTAAGCGGAGAAGTCATCAGTAAGTATCGCCTAACTCATGAGTTGGGTCGCGGTGGCATGGGTGTCGTTTACGCCGCTCTACGGGCAGATGAAACGTTCGAGCAAGATTTAGCTATCAAGTTTATTCAAAGCAATTTGAGTAATGTGCTGGGACAACGTGCACTCTTCGATGAGGCACAACTGCTCGCGCGTCTAAACCATCCGTACATAGCGAAAGTGTTTGATGGCGGTCTTCATCAAGATTCAGTTTACATCGTGATGGAGCGGGTATTTGGTCAAACCTTAGATGAATACCTGTCAGAAAATAAGCTGGAAAAGACGGAAAAACTGCTGCTGTTTAAGCAGATTTGTCAGGCGATGGAGCACGCCCACCAGCATCATGTTTTGCATGCCGATCTAAAACCAGAAAATATACTGATCGATCGTAGCAAACGACCCAAACTGCTCGACTTCAACTTGACTCAAAAAGCGCACTCCACCCGAGAGGGAGCACCCTCGGCACTGATTGCGTTTAGCCAAAATTTTGCCAGCCCTGAGCAGCAGGCAGGACAAGTACTGACAGAGCAAAGCGATGTTTATTCATTGGGCAAAATCCTCGCTTTGATGTTTCCGTCACCAGCGGTTTGGTCTGATGTGTATTGGGTGATAAGACGGGCGACGCGTCCAGCCACCCAAGTGCGATACCCAGATGTGCGAGCGCTACGCATTGATATCGAGCGAATTATCGAACGTCGCCCTATCGAGCAGAAAAAACACTGGCCTTTGTATAGCGCCTTTCGCTTGGTGCAACGGCGCCCTCTTGCTTCTGCATTGTCAGGCATCATCGTGCTATCAGGTGTGCTATTTGGCAGCGCCATGATGCAAAAGAATATCCAACTGCAACAAGAGAAGAAGATTGCAGAAGATATGATGTACGAAATGACTCGCCTTATCTTCCACGCGAAGGGGCAGAATGTCGAACACCTCTCGGTGAGCTCCATGATGGAGTTAACACGAAGACGGATACTCTCTAATCCAGATATCCCCAAACATATAAAACAAAAAATGTTGTTGGCGATGATGACACCGGTGCCAAAGAAGCACCTAACTACTCCAATGAGTTGTCAGCCAAATTGTGCGTCTGAGGACAGCACCAACCAATAAGGCTTAAAACAAGATGTATACACGTTCAGTGGTATTTTGGCTGTCTGCATTGACGGCTACCTCCACGTTAGCAGCAGACACTTCTGCTGCCACTTCACACCCGCCCACTTCAACCGTGAAGCAAGGCTACTTTATCGATGCGCCAGTGACTGGCTTGTATTACAAAACCAGTTCCAATATCACTGGCGTCACTCAGCAAGGGGCATTTCACTACCAACCTGGTGATGTGATTAGTTTCTTCCTTGGCAACGATGATAAAGGTTATCTGCTGACAACCTTATCGAGCCAAGAAGTGCTTACACCGACGATGGCAACAACCAAACCCAGTCGCAGCATCAATATGACGCGCCTGCTGCTCTCTCTCGACAGTACGCCTGAGAATCGTAAGGAAATTGTCTTAGCCAACCGCGTGTTGTCTGATGCTCGCTTTCAAAACCAGCTCAAGGGCCTTGACCTCAATTATCTGGATGACGCCAAACGTCACCTCAATCTCGACTGGGTGTCTGTCGATGAGGCAATTGAGCACCTAAACGAAAGCCAGCTGTACATTGAGAAAAACTTTGCCTCAGATGAGATCATCTTCGAACCTCGCGGCATGACGTTCAAAAACATCGTGATCAAAAAGAAAGATTGGCAAGGCCGCGCTTGTGCTTACGATTTACGTTATCAACATCATCCTAAATATCGCCCTCCGTTTGGTGAAACTCGATTCACCATCACCAAAGATTCATTGATTGAGCACCCAAGCGTTGGCGACCATTTTCAAGGCTGTTTCCTCTCGATGAAGCGCCCTATCACGGAAGACATTGTCGAGCCGATAAGCAAATTTGCGGATTGGTTTAATATCGTCGGTTGCTCAATCACTGGGTGTACCCGCAACGACTTGAATGGTTTCTCTCTCGAAGACTTTGATGATGAAGGCGACTGGAAATACCGCTCCGTTGCACTCAACTTTGATCCAAGTACTGAGCTACTGATGGAAAAAGTACAAGGCCTTGGGCGTAAAAAAAACATCCACCACCACAATCGTACAGAAATGCTGTGGTTTACCTACCCCAACACGAACGAACACGACATCGACTACCTCGGGGTATGGCAGCAGACCCAATACCACCAGCAGTCCATGACACAATCGTGCCTATTGATGCGCCACCAACAAGTCATGCGACTGCCGCACAATGCAGACACCTGTCCAACCGACGCAAGCCTATACACCCAAGATGTCACCCAAGAGTATGCGGACATGTGGTGGGTCAACAATGACGAACCCAAAGCCGAGCTTGCGCAAATGAATGTCATGGTACGTTGGTCAACGACCCCAGCCGAAATCAATTACACCACGTGGGAATATTTGCCCGCTGGCGCAACTTGGGAACAAGGCATTTTATATCGCTATCAACAAGATGTTCTCCGCAACCGAGACGGCTCTGATCGCATTGAAACCCACACCATTTCTGAATTTGTCAAAGTGAGCGAGGATGTATAACCATGGCAACAGCAGTAGCACTGACACAAATCATTCAACAATGGCAATCTGGTGATAAACAAGCCGAGAGTGAGCTTTACCAATTTGCGTATTTGCAGTTACGTAAGATCGCCCAACACGAGCGTGAACGAAACGCGGAAAAGTACGGCACCGACAACAAGGTATTGGCCGATAGCGTCAACAGCACCACGGCATTAATTCATGATGCTTACCTGAAGATGTCCAACTGCGACATGAGTGAAATTGAAACAAAACGTGATTTCTTTTTGATGGCCGCCAAAGTGATGCGTCAAATCTTGATCGATAACGCACGCTCACACCAAGCGCAAAAGCGCCAACACATTACGTTGATGAGAGATGAAGAAGATCGCTTCGAACAATTGATCATCATGGATAAAGCTCTGGATAACTTTAGTAGCCGTTACCCACGCCAATCAAGTGCACTCAAACTCAAGTATTTAATGGGAATGAAAAACCAAGAAATCAGTGAACTACTCGAGTGCAGCGCTAGCTTAATAGAGAAAGACCTAAAATTCTCTCGCAGTTGGTTGCAATCACGAATGGCGCACGCGTAATGATAAGCAAAAAGTTTTGGATAATCGGCGCCATCTGCGTTGGTTTGCTCGGCGTATACTGCATGTCAGACGAATCCAGCTTGGCATCCGCGGCGGACTCATCAGACAGCACGAGCCAATCAACCACGCGAACACATCGTCAATATGAGCGCACATCTTTAGTTGAAGTAAAGCAAGCGTTGACAGGTTCTGCGTTGGAGAACGCCCACAAAAAAGACGGTGATGACGCCTTCAACTCTGCCATTTTAGGACAACCAGGGCCAGTTACGAATCCATTTCATACTACAGAAGACGGCTCTTTTTACGACTCGTCATTGGGTTATGAAGACAGCCGCTCAAAAGAGGATCCTTCAGAGAACAATAAACCCATCATCAACCTCACGGTGGAACAACAGCTACAAACCATTATTTATGCTTGGGAGCTCAACCAAAACTCTCCGATTAGCTATTCGCTCAATCTTAACCAACTGTTTGAAGACCCGGATGGTGATCTCCTCACCACTCGGATTTGGCTCGAAAACGCCAATGGATTAAGGGTGCTAAACCAAGGGCAAATGATGGTGCTAGGTGCACCAGAGAACATTAAAACCACCACATACCTGGCGGTAGCGGCGCGTGATGATTACCACGGCGACAGCGACCATGCGTGGGTCACAACACGTTTTGAGTTGCCTGTTGTCACTCCAGGTCACAATGACACGGAACACCCGTTAATTGGCGACATTGTCTATCGCTTGGAGACGACGCAAAATCTTGGCGGTACCGCGTACGCGTATGAAGTGGTGTATTGCGAAGCGTTTCAGTTTGAGGATGACGAGGTACGTTATGCCGCCTCAAACAACAAACACCAGTGTCCTGAAAAGGGAGACTTAAAAAAGGTGGGTGAGTATAAAATCAGTGATGACTCGTTGATTGTTTATGTCCACGGCGTACGCCAAATTTGGACCACCAAAAAGGTATACGCATCTCAGGTTCATAAAGAGACTCAGAACTATTTCACCACCGTGTTTGATGGCAAACAATTCGAAAGCTACACCATGCAAAAAAACAAGCAATCGATGGAAAAACGCATCAATGTCCACACTGGTGAGTACGAATATCAAGGAACGTTGTTTGACTACCTCTTTCCCATTTCAGGAGGGGGTTACATAAACGGGACTGCTAGCAACTACATATTTGATAGAAGTGTTCAGGGTAACGAACCAGTGCACAAGCTGGACTCTGATCTCAATATGAAATCAAACCAACATGACCTATTTTGTCATGATTATTTATTTTACTGGTACAGCTCTATCGTAGCGGGGCGAGGAGAGTTTGCCGATATTATCTCTAGCTCAATGGATTTTGACGGCGTAACTCCAATACATTGTGCTGAATGGCCAGATGATTACTGGCAACGAACATTTATGTTTTACAACCTTGAATACACAGATTACGACATATTCATTCCAGGCGAAGTCTACAGTTATGTGCTTAAACCTCACCCTCAATTTGCTGATCGCGTTGAGGAATTTAAGATCAACATGATTTATCACGCCCCTGTCCTTAGCGACACCCAATAAACCTTTTTTTACAGGTGGTTATTTTGACAAAACAATCATCCCCAAAATAAAACTGGAACCGTGATCAAATTATCAATTTTCCATCATAGACAAAAAATAGAAATAAATTTTACGGGTTTTGTGCGGTTTTTCGTGTCTTGAACCTAGGCTCAATAGTCATTAAAAAGACACCACTCTCTTCAATCTCACTAGTGAGATTGAAAGATAAAAACAATAAAAAAGCGACTTTCTCATTCGGAAACGAAACAAGGACAAATGAATAATGAATAAGGTGAGTTTATTAGCAGCGTCAGTGGCTATCGCTCTTACTGGCTGTGGCGGTTCAGATGGTGGTTCAAACAGTGCTAACAACGGTGTTGTGATCACTGGCTTTGACGGCTACTTCAAACATGCAGTTGTTTTTGAAGATACGAACAACAACGGCCAATGGGACACTCAAGAAACATTCCTTGGTCTGACCGATGAGAAAGGTCAGCTTAAATTGGATGCAAAACCAGAAAACACTCTAGCACTGCAGACCATTACACCAAACGGTGCAAAGCAGAAACAGCTTATCGCTTTGGATGCTAAAGAGTACGCTGGCAAATACACGGTTGATATGGATCATCCAGGCCAAGCCATGGCCCACGAAATCGTGTTCCGTGCACCAACATCGTCAAACGTGATTTCACCTATCACAGACCTTGTTGCGATTGAAATGGCAAAAGATCCATCCATTAGTGAAGAAGACGCAAAAGCCAAGGTAAACCAAGCGCTAGGAGGCTCAGAAGAAGCACCAATTGATCTGTACAGTGATTTTGTTGAAGGTGCGACAAAAAACGCCGAACTACATAAAACCGCTCAGATTCTGACCGACTCAAAAGCGCAAAACCCAGCTAACTACGAGAAAAAGGCCACTGAATTTGCTCAAGCGGCAAACCAAGAAGTCGATCGTCTTATCGCATCCGGCGAAAACATCAATGATGCAAGCCTACGCCCAATCATCACTGACGCGACCCCAAATAGCGACAGCTTAGCACCTGAAACGGCAATCAATAACAAGCTGACCGTAAACGAAACCATCGAAGAGGCGGCTGAAGATAAGCTTGGTCAGTTACCAAAAATCGTACAAGGCGCAGGCTTTGATGGCGTTGAACTAAACATCGAAGGTCTTTTCACAGACAAAGACCAAAACCTTGTGACAACCAAACTGACGCACAACTTAGCAGGTACAGGCATTGAAGTTGTACAAACTGGCAACCTGATTGTTCTATATCCGACTGCTATCGTAGAAAAAGCTGGTGATTTTGAGATCGTCCTAACGGCGCAAGACATTGATTCTTCAGGTAAGGTTTTGGGTACGGTAAGCACCGTATTTAAGTTCGAAATCGAATCGGCAAACTTACCACCAATGGTTGTAGAAACAGAACAAGCGCGTCTACAGTCCATCGTTGATGGTTGGTACCTACAACAAGGTGAAGTATTTGAACAAACGCTCGATATTTCTAGCTTGTTCCAAGATAAAGACGGTCATATCACCGACTACTCAGCGGACTATGTGGACATTGAAGGTCTAACAGTATCTGAGGATGGTAATGCGATTGTCACCATTAAAGGCACACCGACAAAAGCGAGCGAAGCTGGTGCAGCACTTGCGATTAGCGCAACAGATGGCCATACCGCGGTACAGATTGCGCTCAGCATGCCAACGGTTATCGAAGGCGTCACGCCACCACCAGTAGTGCCGACTTTGGGCTTCACTCAAGAGCACTTCAACGGCCAAGAGTGGAAAATGGGTAGCTTTGCACAAAAAGACGGTGAAATTGGCTATGCCATGTTGATGCAAGACTCTGAAGGCCTACTATTCTGCTGGGGCTCAAACCATGATGAGATGAATCAAGAGTACAAAGCGAGCATCAGCGACTTCCTAGAAAACACATGGGAACACGATGCCTACGCTATTCTTGCCGATCTGGACCAACAAACTGGTTACGCGGAATACCACAATAAAGACTGTGAAGACGTCGAGCTGAAAGACGGCAAGCTATACAACAGCTACGGCGAAGAGTATGAAATGCTGTACCAGCACACAACCGAGCATAACGGCACTCAGATGATCGTTAAAATCTCAGATGATGAGCTGTTCTGGATGGATTCAAGCAATACACCATTCGCAGAATCACTTTCGGTTGCAGAACACATCAAACACAGCACGGTAGAGCATGACTTGATGGTAGAAAGTAAAGGCTCGGGCGACGACAAAGTCCTGAAATACTCATCAGGTACGTACGAATACGACGCTGATACTTACAACTACACGTCGTTCATGCCAACAGGATTCCAAACGCCAGGTAATTGGGAAATCCAGAATGATGAAGGCCGTGAGCTGCTGATTCTAAAAGAAACAGGCTCAGAGTCAGATTACAAAACTCGTCATCGTTACATCAACCGTGATTTTGGTGACTTCTACATCGGTATTCGTTGGAGTAAAGAGCAAAACGGTCATGAATCCGCGCCGGAATATGGTCTGTACTCTCACAACAAAGAAGCCATGACAAGCATCGCGAGTTCACTCCCGATTTTGGAGCCTGGCGATGATGACTAAAGCAACCATCGTTAACCCTTGCTGCGATAGCGTGCATTTGCGTAGAAGACGCAGAACGCTTTGGGAACGCTTGGTCGGCATAAAAGAAGTGTATATCTGCTCTAACTGTCACAAAGAAACGCCACTCAAATAGCGATAATATTTGAGACCGCAAAAAAGCCCCGAACTCGGGGCTTTCTTCTATCTTTTGACCGCAATATTTGAGTCGTTATTTCACGCACACTACGTTCAATAATGAGGTTCCGGTGAGCTGGTTTGGCTCACGATCTGCGAACAAACCTTTCTTATCTTTGCCCCAATACGGCAGTTGCAGTGGCCATTGATTTTTTTCCATCACACCAGACGCCCTCAACACTTTGAATTCTGCAGGGCTGGCTAAGCTCATACCCAGTTGCTGACATACTTTTTGCGAGTTTTCGTAGTTGAGACGATTCCACGGCTTGCCGTATTCCATGTAAAACTGATTGTGGTGATCGAGTAAATATGGCACCACGTACGTTTTGCCTTGTAAGGAGGTTCTCAACCGAACTTCAATGTCATCATTCCCGGTCACAACTGGCTTCGCTTTGGTCTTAGCAACAGGCTTGGAAGAAGAATTATCACGTGTATTTTTTGCCTTGGTCTTTGACTTCTCTGCCGGCGCTGTAAAGGCGTCGGTATCAGCTCGCACGGCAGGAACTGGCGCGGATTTCGGGGTCACCGTCGGTGTTGGCTTAACCGAAGATGCGGCTGATTTCGACGGCACAGCGGGTTTAGATGGTGTCGTAGACTGTTTATTCTCTTTTCCAACCACGCGGATGAACGCCTCTTTGTAATTCGACAAGGTTTTGACTCCTCGCAAATCCCCTCTCGCATCAGACAGATCTTTGTAAGGCCCAATCAAACAGCGATAACCTTTGGACTCCGGCTTCATCCACACGTCAGTCGTAATCTTGCTGTAAAGCGGCTTTGCTTTCGCGAGTGACATTGGCTTTGGTAGTAATCCGCATTGAATCCAGTAGAGGTAGTTGCCTCCTTGCGGCACTTTCTTTCCCCATACTCCGTTACCAATTGGGCACGTTTTCTCAAGCATCGGCAGTTCTTTCTCGCTGGCTTGAGTAGCTTGGCAAAGGAACTCCTCCGCCGATACTGGGCTAGAAAACTGGGCGCATACCAGCAACAAGCCGAAAGCTAGGCTTGCTTGGAAGATACGAGATGGGTGTTGTGCCTTCTTCATTTCCATACACTTCACTCTAAATTAGTGGGTAAGGTCATTATGGCGGCAAAGCGCCAAAAAAATGTGAACAAAGAATAACTAGCAAAAAAAGAGCCGGAATTTGCATCCGGCTCTCAGTTTAGGAAGGAATTAAGCGAATTTACAACGCTTGGCGGGAAAATTCTTAACCTTTGTACAGTTTCGGGTTGAATACATCTCGTAACCAGTCACCCAATAAGTTGATAACCAGAACCAGTGTAACCAACACGATGCCTGGGAAGGCAGTAATCCACCACGCACCTGAGAAGATGTAGTTAAAGCCGATGCTGATCAGCGCACCTAGTGACGGCTGATCAACAGGAAGACCCAAACCTAGGAATGACAGTGCCGCTTCCGACATGATCGCATTCGCTACCTGTACCGTCGAGATAACCAAGATTGGTGATAGACAGTTTGGCAGGATGTGACGGAACATGATGCGTGGCGCTTTAAAGCCCATCACGCGTGCCGCTTCTACGTATTCTTTCTTCTTCTCAGCCAGTACTGAAGCACGAATGGTACGTGCGTATTGCGGCCATTCAGCCACACCGATGATCACCACCAGCATCACCACCGCGTATTGGCTGTAAAAATCGCTGCCAAAGCTGGCTTTGAAAATGGCCGATACGATGATCGCCACCATCATGGTTGAGAACGATAGTTGAACATCCGCAAAGCGCATCAAGAAGCTATCGATACGACCACCGAAATAACCCGCCGACAAACCAATGATGATACCCAGAATCAACTGAAGACCGACGGCTAAAAAGCCGATCGTCAAAGACAAACGAGAACCGTAAAGAATGGTCGATAAAATATCACGGCCTTGCTCATCCGTACCAAGAACAAAACGCTCATCGCCCTCTTCCATCCAAGACGGTGGTAGCTCTGAATCCATGATGTCGATAGACGTCAGATCATACGGGTCAGTCGGAGCTAGAATTGGCGCAGCTAATGCCAACACTAAGAACATCATAAAGACCGTAAAACTTGCCATCGCCACTTTGTCGCGCTTGAAGTAATACAAAAAGTCCGACTCTTTAAAACGCTGCCATGCAGATGGAGCGGCTTCAGGAGCTGGTGTTACATTTGATTGGCTCATGATTAAGCTCCTTTTCCAGTTAAGTTCACAGTTGGGTTGATGATGCCGTACAGCAAATCAACGATGGTATTGGTTACCACGAAAATCAGACCAACAAAGATAACGTAAGCTGTGATCAACGGTGTATCGACACGGTTGATTGCCTCTAGGAAAAGAAAGCCTGTACCCGGCCACTGGAATACGGTTTCGGTTAGGATGGTGTAAGCCACCATGGTACCAATCTGCACGCCACCTACCGTCAATACTGGCAGCATGGTGTTCTTAAGTGCATGTTGGTAGTAAATCTTTTGTAAGTTCAAACCTTTTGCTTTCGCGAACTTAATGTATTCCGAGCTCAGTACTTCCAGCATTTCTGAACGTACCAGACGGATGAACAACGGCAGCATGATAGACGCTAGCGCAATACACGGCAGGATAAGGTGCTTAATACCATCGATGGTAAAGAAGCCAGATTCCCAACCGAGCACGTTAGCGGTTTCACCTCGCCCGTAGGAAGGCAGCCAGCCGAGTTCGATGGAGAAGACGTACATCAGCATGATTGCGGTTAGGAACACCGGAATCGAGATGCCGACACTACTCATCGCCATAACAAATTTGGTAAAGACACTCTTCGGGTGAATCGCGGAATACACCCCGAGTGGTATAGAGAAAACGATAATGATGAGCGTCGCGCCAAACACGAGCTCTAATGTTGCCACCAGCTTATCGAGGATCACCTCAACCGCAGGTCGCTTGAAAAAGTATGATGTACCCAAATCACCTTGCAGTGCATTACCCACAAAGCGCGTGTACTTTGTGATAAAGGGATCGTTCAGGCCCAATTCGTCGCGTAGCGCTTGGCGCTCCGATTCCGAAACCGACTGACCTACAAGCTCACGCAGCGGATCACCCAGGTTGTCCTGAATGGCAAACGCCACCAAACTGATCACAAACATCACTATCAGTGCCTGAAACAGGCGCTTGACCAGAAACGAAAACATTCCTTGCCCCTTAACTATCCATAGATCTCTAAACTTAGAGAGAAAATTCAGTCTGTAAAACTGGCTCAATCCGACTGAAACAAAACCGAGCCAAGTGTCGAAAACAGAGAAGGACTGGCGCCCCTCTCTGTCATGACTAAGTATGATTACTCGACAACTAGGTCGCCAAAGTAAGGCATTACCATTGGGTTCACGATATCTGCGGCTTTCACGTTAGACTTCGCGCCCCATGCTTCACTTTGCCAGTGTAGCGGTACGAATGCAGCATCGTTGTATAGCGTCGCTTCGACACCTTTCAGCATTGCTGCACGTTTCGCAGGGTCCGTCTCTACGTTTGCAGCTTCAACCACTTTGTCCATTTCTGGGTTTGAGTAGTGACCACAGTTGTACTGACCACGACCGGTTTCTTCGTTACGAGTCATGGTTAGGAACTCGTTGAAGTTTGCCGAGTCCTCTGTATCCGAGTGCCAACCAATCATCAGCATGTCTGCCGCACACTTATCAAACTCAGGCCAGTATTGCGCTTTTGGCATAGTTTTCAGATCAACCTTGATGCCAATCTTAGACAACATTGCCGCCGCCGCTTGCGCTACTTTCGCATCGTTTACGTAGCGGTTGTTTGGCGCAATCATAGTTAGCGTCAGGCCGTTCTCGTAACCCGCTTCTTTCATCAGTTGTTTTGCTTTCTTCAGATCGTAGCGAGGTACTAGCTTGTCATCGTGACCAACGTAACCAGTTGGACTCTGCTGACCAGCTGCAGTAGCGAAGCCTTTCATGATTTTCTTAACGATGCCTTCGTTGTTGATTGCGTGAACAATCGCTTGGCGAACACGAACGTCTTTCAGTGCTTCGTTGCTGTTTTGGTTTAGTTGGAACGTGATGATACGAGTACCTGGTAGCGTGACTAGGTCGATGCCGTCTGCGTCTTTCACACGTTTGTGATCGTTTGGTGCTACCGGGTGAATCATGTCAACGCCGCCAGAAAGTAGCGCAGCTACACGAGTCGCGTCTTCTTTGATTGGAACAAGCGTTAGCTTATCAACGTTACCTTTCGACTCTTTGTCCCAGTAATCTTTAAAGCGTTCAAATTCCACTTTTACGCCCTGTTCACGTGAAGTCACAATGAATGGACCCGTGCCAGATACGTTAGTCGATGCAAATGAGTTACCGTGCTTCACTAGCTCAGACTTGTCTTTGCCGTCTGCGGTTTTACCCGTGTAGAACTTGCTGTCCATAGGGAAAATGTACGTTGCAGTTTGCAGCACTAGTGGGTAAGGACCTTTGGTTACAAGATCGAACGTGTTGTCGTCCACTTTGACGATTTTCTCGTACGGGTCGAAAATGTTTTTAAAATCAGGAGAACTTTGTAGACGCTCAAACGTCCATACAACGTCGTCAGCCGTTAGGGTATTACCAGAGTGGAATTTCACACCTTCACGCAATTTAAAACGAACGGTAGTGTCGTTAATGCGCTCCCAGCTCTCTGCTAGACGAGGTTCGAAATCCATTTTTTGAGTAAAGCGAACTAACGGATCAAATACCATGTGTGACATTTGCAGTGTGCCACCTGATAGCTGCTCATGTGGGTCAAGCGATACTGGGTCAGCTGCGTAGCCAACTTTGATATCTGCTGCCAGTGCATTAAAGCTTAGGCCCGCCGCCATTAGCGCCACTGCTAATTTGCTTTTCATGGTTTTCATTTGCATAACTCCTTCATGCGGGGATACGGATCCCTTGTTGTTGTGTTTGCGTCTTTGTTATGACTAAAGGTTAGCCAAGCGAGGTGCTTGGTTTATGCCGTCTCGATCTCTTCTCGCAAGCCTGTAAATTCAGGCATCAGAGAAATCAATTTTTTGCTGTATTCGTGTTGGGGTGCCGTAAATAACTGTTCTGTTGGTGCCACTTCTAAAAGTGTACCCATTTGCATCACACCTACTCGGTCACACATCTGACGAATAACAGGTAAATCGTGGCTGATAAACAACATAGTCAAGTTCAGCTCACTTTGCAGATCTTTCAGCAAGTTTAGAATTTGTGCCTGTACCGATACGTCCAGTGCCGATGTCGGTTCATCACAAATCAAAAGTCGAGGACGAGTCGCCAACGCACGCGCAATAGAAATACGCTGACGCTGACCACCGGAGAATTCATGAGGGTACTTAAGCCCAGCCATTCGACCCAAACCAACATGATCGAGAAGGTCATTCACGATTTGGCGAGTTTCCGACTCGTTTTTCGTCAGTTTATGAAAACGGATTGGCTCAGCAATAATATCGAATACCTTCATACGAGGGTTCATTGAGGTATACGGGTTTTGGAACACCATCTGCATTTGACGACGCATTGGGCGGCGTTCTTTCTCAGAGGTTAAAGCTGTCAGGTCAATACCCTCAAACTTCACCTGACCAGAGTTAGGTTGGTATAAACCAGCAATAACTCGCGCAATGGTTGATTTACCAGAGCCAGACTCACCCACCAAACCAAAGGTTTCGCCTTCATGCACTTCAAAGCTCACATTATTGGATGCCTGCACGTATTCGCGACGGCTTTCAAATAAAGAGTCTTTGGTGACAAAGCGCAGATTAACGTTCTTCACGTCCAAAAGCGGGCCTGTGTACTCGCGCTCATCCTGGCTTTGTCCTAGCCAGTGATTCTTGATGTCGAGTGGCTCCATTTCTGCCGCTTCTTCGATGTAGCTGACCAAAGGGAAGCGATCGAGCTTTCTGTCTGAACGTGGAACGGCTGAAATTAGACTGCGAGTATAGGAGTGATCAGGATCGCCCAACACTTTGGCTGTTGGTCCAAACTCCACCAAGTCACCACGATACATTACCGCGACGCGGTCAGTGACGTTGGAGACCACACCCATATCGTGAGTAACCAGCATACAGCCGACATTGTTCTTGATACACAATTCTCGGATCAAGTTGAGGATTTGGTCTTGGATAGAAACGTCTAACGCCGTAGTTGGCTCATCGGCGATGATCAGATCTGGCTCACCAGCCAAAGCAATCGCAATGACGACACGCTGACGCATACCACCAGAGAATTGGTGTGGGTATTGTTTCAAGCGGTTTTCTGGCTGCGGGATGCCAACTTGCTGCATCAGAGAAAGCGCACGCTGATACGCCTCTTCATCAGAGACTTTCATGTTGGCGTGGATCGTCTCTTTCAGCTGCTGCTCAACCGTAAAAAGTGGGTTAAGTGAGGTCATTGGATCTTGGAAAATAAAACCAATCTTCGATCCGCGAACCTTACGCATCGCTTCTGGTGATAAACCAGAAATTTTTTCTCCATCCAGGAAAACATCGCCGCTAGCAACGCGACCTGGAGGGCTAAGCAAATCAATAACGGCGTTACCAACGGTGGATTTACCCGCACCTGATTCGCCAACAACACCCACGATTTCACCACGTTCAATATGAAAAGAAAGTGACTTCACGGCAGCGTGAACGCCGTGTCGGGATGGGTATTCAATACGAAGGTTTTTCACTTCTAATAGTGACATTTCAGACCTCTACTGCCTTGTCTGTGGTATCGAATCGCGCCAAAGGCACCATTCATCACCTGAATGAATCCGTTCAAATTCAGAATAATACTCTGAAATCTTAATGCGGAAACAATTTGGCAAAAATCACACAAAAAAGCAACAATTAAAGTATATTCCGCCGAGAAAACATTAAATAAACGCACAATGAGCGAATAAAAATGCATTAACAAGTATTTAACCATTTTCATATCACACTATTTTTGTGCGCCATGCACCAATAAAACTAGAAAAATGCTCTAAAAATAAGCATGGGCCAACCAGAACCATTACCCACATTATTCATATGTGATTGTTAACATTTAACAAACAATATCGTATGCGAAAAGCAATTTTTCAACATAAAAAACTATTAATAAAATAGTCGGCAAATATAAAAAGCCAAACTTAGAAAGAGAAAAGATAGGCTAAAACGTGAACACAACAGCAAAACCACACAAATCCTCTGTCGACGACGATTATGCGCCGCTTAAGCGGTTTGTTGACTAAACAAAAGAAAGTGCGGTTACCATCACTCTCCCAGTGTAGGTGAAGCACGTCGATTTTAACCCTTTACGGCACAATTGAGAGTGGGATAATAGATAATCAATGTTAGAGCCAAGCTGTAAATGAAAGGAGCCCCTGTGCTTAAAGCGATTTTTTTTGATATGGACGAGACTTTATGTGCGACGTCACAAGCCGATAAAGTTGCAGGACAAAAGTTTACGACTTGGATTCATAAGACCTACCCGCAAGTTACCGAACCACAAGCTTTCTTACAGCGCTACTTACAGGGTGTGTACAAGAAGCTGAATGCGGAATTCCCTCACCTTGTGGCTCTGCTACCTGATGAAAACGCGTTCCGTTGTGGCCTGATCCAAAACATATTGGCGGAGCACGGAGTCAGCATTAATGCCGAAGAGGCTCAACAAGCTCAAGACTACTTTGACTCTGCACGTATGGGCGCGTTCACTTTCTTCCCTGGTGTAAAAGAAATGCTCAGCGACCTTCGTCAGCATTATAAACTCGTCGTGATCACTAACGGCCCGATTTTTTCTCAACACCCTAAACTCAGCGCGACACAGATGAGCGACTGGGTGGACCATATTATTGTGGGGGGAGAAGAGCCTGAAGAGAAGCCCGCTGCGAGCATTTTCCAAAAAGCGCTCGACTTGGTCGAAGTAAAACCAGAAGAAGCCCTACACATTGGCGACTCTTTACCAGCAGATATAGCAGGCGCTAACAATATGGGCATTTTGAGTGTGTGGGTAAATGCGACAGGCGCAAGTAACTCAACAGATATAACGCCAAATTTTGAAATCCAAGAAACGGTAGAGCTGAGAGAAATCCTTAAAACACTCGCCCAATAAAAGTAGCGGATTAGAAAAACACAAAACCCCAGACGTCGTTCTGGGGTTTATTTTGTCAGCTCGAAAAGCATTTGGATCATAGGTGGTCAAAAGCCCCTAGAGCTGTACACTTTTGGTGAAATTGAAATCGAATGCAGATTCTTTCTAAGAGGATAGATGCAAAAAAGCCCCAGTCTTTCGACTGGGGCTCTAAATAGCGGTCGGTGAAGAGCCGAATTCTAACTTCAGGCGAACCCCTTGGGTTCAAATCCATTGATACGTTGCCGACTAATACAGTCCAAGCGAGATCATAAACTCTAAAACGACGAAAGCCTGCTAAAAAGCAGGCTTTCTAATAGTGGTCGGTGAAGAGGGATTCGAACCCCCGACCCTCTGGTCCCAAACCAGATGCGCTACCAAACTGCGCTATTCACCGAGCATATATTCTTTAAATAAAGAATGGGGTGGCTAACGAGACTTGAACTCGCGACAACCGGAATCACAATCCGGGGCTCTACCAACTGAGCTATAGCCACCATCAAATTGTCATGTTTACCGCTATCTCAGCCATAAACTAAATAGTGGTCGGTGAAGAGGGATTCGAACCCCCGACCCTCTGGTCCCAAACCAGATGCGCTACCAAACTGCGCTATTCACCGACGATGTTTTATCTTGATTTAATCAAGATTGGGAGCAATGCTACCGCATTCAATCTAAAAAAGAAAGAATGGGGTGGCTAACGAGACTTGAACTCGCGACAACCGGAATCACAATCCGGGGCTCTACCAACTGAGCTATAGCCACCACTGATTTTTACCGATGTATCCTCCGAGGCAATGGTACGCCCGAAAGGATTCGAACCTTCGACCTTTGGCTCCGGAGGCCAACGCTCTATCCAACTGAGCTACGGGCGCATGCCCTATCGGCGGAGTGGAATAATACGGATATCACACTATGCCGTCTAGTACTTTTTTTACTTTTTTTATCGTTTGGTCTCTTTTTCGACAGTTATCTTCCTTTAAACTGAATTTTTGATGTGATTCACGCCCTGTCATGGATAACTTGTTGTTTATTGCAACAAGTTATCGGGATATAATCACCCATTATTTACATTGATTTAACAGCTGCAACCAAGTTGTCTAATCATTCTATGCCATTCAGTGGAATTTAGTGATTTCTCTGCTCGGCATTAATACTCTAACTATATAAATAGGTAAGTCACTTACCTCGGGAATGTGAAGTGGGTTTAATGGATATGTCTCGACAAATGATTAGCGTTTTGTTCGCTGCCTTAACGTTTTCTACGGCAGCTTTAGCTTCTGACATCAGCCAAACTGAATACGATGCGATCGCAGAACGCATCCAACCTGTCGGTGATGTTTATCTAGCGGGTTCTGAGCCAGTGAAAGAAGAACCAACCGGTCCACGTGATGGCGCCACAGTTTATGGTACTTTTTGTATTGCTTGTCACGCATCTGGTGTAAACGGCGCACCTAAAACAGGTAATGCCGATGACTGGGCACCGCGTATTGCACAAGGCAAAGAGACGTTAGTGAAGCACGCGTTAGAAGGCTTCAATGCGATGCCTGCCAAAGGAACCTGTATGGACTGTTCTGACGATGAAATCATCGCAGCAATCGACCACATGATTGAAGGTCTATAAGTAAAGACATCAACGAAAAAGGCTTGCCAACTGGCAAGCCTTTTTGTTTTTAGTCAGTGAACACAAGGATACTCTACTTCTTAAACATTGCTCGAATATTGGCAATGTGTGCCTGACCTTTCGCCATACGCTCTTCTGCTGATACTGGCTTTTTATTCACTTCCCATTCAACGTCATCAAATGGCAGCTCATCCAAAAAGCGGCTTTGAGTCGGTTTGATCAACTCGCCGAACTGTCGACGCTCTTTGCACATAGTGAAAGTCAGTTCACGCTGCGCACGGGTAATGCCAACATACATCAGACGACGCTCTTCTTCGACGTTGTCTTCATCAATACTGGTTTGGTGCGGTAAAATACCTTCTTCAGACCCAATTAAGTATACATATGGGAACTCAAGGCCTTTTGATGCATGCAGCGTCATCAGTTGTACTGCATCGCTGTCTTCATCTTCTTCGCCACGTTCCATCATGTCACGCAAGGTCAAACGTTGAACGACTTCTTTTAACGTTTTCTCTTCTTGATCGTAGTTGTCACCTTCTAGGTCCGCCACTATCCAGGAGTAAAGATCAGAAACGTTCTTCATTCGCATTTCAGCGGCTTTCGGGCTTGCTGAAGTTTCGTATAACCAATCTTCGTAATGGATATCGCGAACCAAGGAGCGAACCGCTTCGACGGTATCGCCACGCTCAGCTTGGTCAGCAATCGCCACTAACCATTGGGTGAAACGACGTAAGTTTTCCAGGCCGCGTCCCGTTAAGTGCTGTTCGAGCCCCATTTCAAAACTCGACTCAAACAGGCTCTTCCCACGCATATTGGCATAACTGCCTAGCTTTTCTAACGTTACTGGGCCAATTTCACGTCGTGGTGTATTCACAATACGTAAGAATGCATTGTCGTCATCTGGATTAACCAAAACACGCAAATACGCCATGATGTCTTTAATTTCTGCGCGTGCAAAAAACGAGGTGCCGCCAGAAATTTTATAAGGCACACGGTTTTGCATCAGAGACTTTTCAATTAAGCGCGATTGGTGGTTACCACGGTACAAAATTGCGTAATCACGATAGTCGGTTCGATTCAAGAATTTGTGTGCAATCAACTCCCCCGTGACACGCTCAGCCTCGTGCTCTTCATTTTTAGCCAACAACACTTTGAGTTTTTCACCGTCAGGAATTTCTGAAAATAAGGACTTCTCATAGACGTGAGGGTTGTTGGCTATCAAAATGTTGGCCGCACGCAGGATTCGACTCGTAGAGCGGTAGTTTTGCTCCAACTTAATCAATCGCAAATTCGGGTAATCTTCACCCAGCAAGACTAGGTTCTGAGGCTTCGCACCACGCCATGAATAAATGGACTGGTCATCATCTCCTACGACCGTCAATCGCCCACGTTCACCGACGATTAATTTCACCAACTCATATTGGCTCGTGTTGGTATCTTGGTACTCATCGACCAACAGATAGCGGATACGGTTCTGCCAACGTTGACGAACGTCTTCATGATTGCGCAAGAGTAAGACGGGCATCAAAATTAGGTCATCAAAATCGAGCGCGTTATAGGCTTTCATTTGCTTTTGGTACATATCAAAGCAGAACGCAAACAATTGTTGCTGCTCACCTTGCGCACGCGCTTTGGCTTGCTCTGGCGTCAACATGTCGTTTTTCCAATTGGAAATACAACTCAGAAGCTGACGTAGCAGGTCTTTATCACCATCAAGCTGCTTTTCGGTAAGTTCCTTGAGTAGCGCCAGTTGGTCTTGGTCATCAAACAGTGAAAAGCCCGCTTTCAATCCTAAATGCTTGTATTCGCGTTTGATGATGTTTAATCCCAAGGTGTGGAACGTTGATACCATCAAACCTTTAGACTCGGCTTTCCCCAACGTTTGGCCGACACGTTCTTTCATTTCACGCGCCGCTTTGTTGGTAAACGTCACCGCTGCAATATTACGCGCTTTGTAGCCACATTGCTGAACCAGATAAGCGATTTTATTGGTAATAACACGAGTTTTGCCCGAGCCAGCACCAGCTAGCACTAGGCATGGACCAGACACGTATTTCACGGCTTCATCTTGACTAGGGTTCAGCTTCATAGAAATTCTCTGCGGGTGATAAATGTGGCGCCTATGATAAAGGGGTGGCCTCGTGAAAGCTACGCTGATTTCTTGTAATTTTCATACCAACAAGCGCAACATTCTGTTGTATAAAAGGCGGGTATTTGAGCTATAATGAATGAACGTTCATTCACTAGTGGTAGGATTATGAAGGATAACCCTGCTGTAGATAAGCGAGAACAAATCTTAGTCGCTGCAGAGCAACTCATTGCTGAATCGGGCTTTCAAGGGCTTTCCATGCAAAAGCTCGCCAATGAAGCAGGTGTCGCAGCAGGAACGATTTATCGTTATTTCTCAGATAAAGAACATCTTTTGGAGGAGTTACGCCTTAACGTTGCAAAGCGCGTCGCTACGGCTGTGCAACTGGGCGTGAGTGAAGAGATGCCTTTAAAACAGCGATATCGAACCATGTGGCTCAATATTTGGAATCTAGCGAGCTCGAATTTAAATGCGCTCAGCAATCGAGTTCAATATGAGTCTCTACCCTGTTCAAATAGTAGTAAAGCTCGGGAACTTGAAAGACAAATGTTTGCCCAAGTAGATCTTCTTTTTAATCAGGGGAAAGAAGAGGGCGTATTCAAGCCTCTCGATAACGAAGTGCTTTCTGGGTTGAGTTTTGAGGCAAGTGTTGCACTTGCTAGGAAACACGCTTTGGGATTTTATCAACTGGATAAGGCGGCATTAGAAGCTGCTATTGAAGCCAGTTGGGATGCAATTATTAAACACTAACTTGGAGTTCTTAATAGAATGAAAAAGTGGACTTTCTTTATGTTACTTATCGCCGTTCTCTTGTTCGGCAGCGTGATAGGTTTCAATTTATTTAAGCAACAAAAGATTGCTGAATACATGGCAAACCGTCCTGAACCTGAGTTCCCAGTAACCGTGACGGAAGTACAAGCGGTTGATTGGGTACCAGTGATCGAGGCTATCGGTTTTATCGAACCAAACCAAGGTGTGACGGTCGCAAACGAAACCAGTGGTGTTATCGACAAAATCGCATTTGATTCCGGCACTCAAGTCAAAGCAGGTCAACCATTAGTACTGCTTGACTCTGACGTTGAGAAAGCGAATTTAAAGAGCTCGCAAGCCAAGTTGCCAGCAGCAGAAGCGAAATACAAACGCTACCAAGGGCTATTTAAAAAAGGCTCTATTTCTAAAGAAGCGTATGACGAAGCAGAAGCGAACTACTTCTCCTTAAAAGCGGACATTGAAAGCTTGAAAGCGACCATCGACCGACGCGAGATCAAAGCGCCATTTGATGGTGTAGTAGGTATTCGTAACGTGTACCTAGGTCAGTACCTACAAGCGGGTACCGATATTGTTCGCCTGGAAGACACCAGCGTGATGCGCTTACGCTTTACCGTGCCGCAAACCGATATTTCACGTATCAATATCGACCAAGAAGTGGATATCTTCGTGGATGCCTACCCAGATCAGCCTTTCAAAGGTTCAATTTCTGCGATTGAGCCTGCGGTTAACGTACAAAGTGGCTTGATTCAGGTTCAAGCAGATATCCCTAACAGTGATGGCAAACTGCGTAGTGGTATGTTCGCTCGTGCAAACATCATTCTGCCTAAATTAGAAAATCAGGTCACTCTGCCTCAAACTGCGATCACGTTTACGCTATACGGCGACAATGTTTACATCGTAACGGAAGAAGATGGCGAGAAACGCGTTAAGCAGCATGTGGTAAAAGTTGGCGAACGCTCTAAAGATATCGCACACATTCTAGAAGGCGTGAAGCCAGGTGATGTAGTGGTGACATCGGGCCAAGTCCGTTTAAGTAACCACGCAAAAGTAAGCATTGTCGAAAGCGATGCAACTACCCCACCTGCTGAAACACCAATGCTTTAAGTTGGAGGCATCATGCGCTTTACAGATGTTTTTATAAAACGTCCAGTTTTAGCGGTATCGATCAGTTTTTTGATTGCATTGCTTGGTTTGCAAGCCGTGTTCAAAATGCAAGTTCGTGAATACCCTGAAATGACGAATACAGTGGTCACCGTGACCACCAGTTACTACGGTGCAAGTGCCAACTTGATCCAGGGCTTTATTACTCAGCCATTGGAGCAAGCGGTGGCGCAAGCCGATAATATTGATTATATGACCTCGCAATCGGTGTTAGGTAAATCAACCATTACCGTCAACATGAAGTTGAATACCGACCCGAACGCGGCATTGGCTGACATCTTAGCGAAAACTAACTCGGTACGTTCCCAGCTTCCAAAAGAAGCTGAAGACCCGACTGTAACGATGTCGACTGGTTCAACTACCGCGGTATTGTATATTGGTTTTACCAGTGACGAGTTGTCTTCCAGCCAGATCACCGACTACCTTGAGCGTGTAATCAACCCACAGCTATTCACTGTAAATGGTGTATCAAAAGTCGACCTTTACGGTGGTATGAAATACGCGCTGCGCGTATGGTTAGATCCAGCAAAAATGGGCGCATTAAAGCTGACTGCAACGGATGTGATGAGCGTTCTTAACGCCAACAACTACCAATCTGCGACGGGTCAAGCGACGGGTGAGTTCGTGCTTTATAACGGCAGCGCGGATACTCAGGTATCAAACGTCGCTGAGCTTGAAGCGTTGGTCGTAAAAACGGGTGAAGGGGACGTTATTCGCTTAGGTGATATCGCGAAGGTAACACTTGAGAAGAGTCACGACGTTTACCGTGCAAGTGCAAACGGCCAAGAAGCAGTGGTTGCTGCAATCAACGCCGCGCCAAGTGCCAACCCAATCAACATCGCTGCTGATGTGCTTGAATTATTACCTCAACTTGAGCGCAACTTACCAAGTAATATCAAAATGAACGTGATGTACGACTCTACCATTGCGATCAACGAGTCAATTCACGAAGTAGTGAAAACGATTCTTGAAGCGGCAATTATCGTACTTGTAGTGATCACACTGTTCCTAGGTTCGTTCCGTGCGGTCATCATTCCTATCGTCACTATTCCACTCTCTTTGATTGGTGTGGCGATGGTTATGCAGGCAATGGGCTTCTCTTGGAACTTAATGACACTACTAGCGATGGTACTTGCCATCGGTCTGGTGGTGGATGACGCGATCGTGGTACTAGAAAACGTGGATCGTCATATCAAAGAAGGCGAGTCACCATTCCGTGCAGCAATCATTGGTACGCGTGAAATTGCAGTGCCAGTTATTGCGATGACATTAACGCTAGGTGCGGTATACGCACCAATCGCGTTGATGGGCGGTATTACAGGCTCGTTGTTCAAAGAGTTCGCTTTAACGCTAGCAGGTTCGGTATTTGTGTCCGGTATCATCGCTTTAACGCTATCACCTATGATGTGTTCAAAGATGCTGAAGGCGAATGAAAAACCGAGCAAGTTTGAGCAAAAAGTTCATCATATCCTTGATGGCATGACTAATCGCTATGAGAAAATGCTTACAGCAGTCATGGCTCACCGTCCTGTTGTAATTGCATTTGCGATAATTGTATTTGCGAGCTTACCAATTCTATTTAAGTTTATTCCTAGTGAGCTGGCGCCGTCCGAAGATAAAGGTGTGGTTGTTCTGATGGGTACCGCACCATCAAACGCGAACTTGGACTACATCCAAAACACCATGGATGACGTGAATAAGATTCTCTCTGATCAGCCAGAAGTAGAATACGCTCAGGTATTTAACGGTGTGCCGAACTCAAACCAAGCGTTTGGTCTAGCAACATTGAAGCCATGGAGTGAACGAGAAGCAAGTCAATCTGAAATCACAAAACGTGTGGGAGGCCTAGTTTCAAGTGTCCCAGGTATGTCTGTCACTGCGTTCCAAATGCCAGAACTGCCTGGTGCGGGCTCAGGCCTACCTGTCCAGTTTGTAATTACGACACCAAATAGCTTCGAAAGCTTGTTTACTATCGCTAGCGATATCCTGACCGATGTTGCAAGTAGTCCAATGTTTGTCTATTCCGATCTAGACCTGAACTACGATTCAGCAACCATGAAGATTAAGATCGATAAAGACAAAGCGGGTGCCTACGGTGTGACCATGCAAGATATTGGTATCACTCTCAGCACCATGATGGCTGATGGTTACGTTAACCGTATCGACCTTAACGGCCGCTCATATGAAGTGATTCCTCAAGTTGAACGTAAATGGCGTCTAAACCCAGAGTCGATGAAGAACTACTATGTGCGTTCTGTTGATGGTAAAGCCGTCCCACTAAGCAGCTTGATTACGATTGATGTGATAGCAGAGCCTCGCTCTTTGCCACACTTCAACCAGTTAAACTCCGCGACGGTAGGTGCGGTGCCATCGCCTAACGTTGCTATGGGTGATGCAATTAACTGGTTTGAAGACATCGCACAAACCAAACTGCCTGCAGGCTATAACCACGATTACATGGGCGAATCTCGTCAGTTTGTAACGGAAGGTAGTGCCTTGTATGCAACCTTTGGTCTTGCACTTGCGATCATCTTCCTCGTTCTGGCGATTCAATTTGAATCACTCCGCGACCCTATTGTCATCATGGTATCTGTACCGCTAGCAATATGTGGTGCCTTGATCGCGTTGGCGTGGGGTACGGCCTCAATGAACATTTACTCGCAGGTTGGTTTGATCACGCTGGTCGGCCTGATCACCAAGCACGGTATCTTGATCTGTGAAGTAGCCAAAGAAGAGCAGTTACATAATAAACTGTCTCGTATTGATGCGGTGATGGAGGCTGCGAAAGTGCGTCTTCGCCCTATCCTAATGACAACCGCAGCAATGATCGCAGGTCTGATCCCGCTGATGTACGCAACAGGTGCAGGTGCCGCGCAACGTTTCAGTATCGGTATCGTCATCGTTGCTGGTCTAGCAATTGGTACATTGTTCACACTATTCGTACTACCTGTGATTTACAGCTACCTAGCAGAAAAACACAAACCACTGCCAGTATTTGTTGAAGACAAAGACTTGGAGAAGTTGGCACGAGTTGATGAAGCGAAAGCAGCCCACCGTGAATTAGCGGATAACAGATAAGCTTTTAAGGCATTCAAAAAGGTCACTTCGGTGACCTTTTTTATTGCCGCTCTCTTTTTTGCCATCTAAATGGCGACTTTCACGTATCATTTACTTAAAATGAGGACAAATCAAAAGGAGTTTTAGCCACTATGTTTGACCCAAAGAAATTAGAGCAAATTGCTAAACAGATTCACGACTCAATGCCTCAACCTGTAAAAGAGTTGGGCTCTGATGTTGATCAGAAAGTTCGTCAAGTAATCCAAGGCCAACTAAACAAGCTAGATGTTGTAAGTCGTGAAGAGTTTGATGTTCAAACTCAAGTTTTACTACGTACACGTCAAAAGCTAACAGAAATGGAACAGAAATTGGCGGAGCTTGAAGAGAAGCTTGCAGAAAAATAAGTGTTAAAACGCTCCTCACAAAGGAGCGTTTTTCTTATCGGCGCGCAGATAAATCGGCTAAAAACAAAAAGGCTTGGTCAACGGTGACCAAGCCTTTTGATTAGATGTTGTGTTTTTGTATTTATCGACTCCAGTCTGGCCAGAGTTCATTTAATATTTTCTCTATTTTGAAGCAAAGAAAATTAGCCACCAACCGCGATGCGCTTCATATCTGTCATATAACCACGTAGTTCTTCACCGATATATTCTACAGGGTGGTTGCGGATTGTTTCATTCACAGCGATAAGAGTCGCGTTATCCACTTGGTTAGACGTTTCACCTAGACCTTTACCAATGACGTCTGTACTAACAGAAGGCATGAATTTTTCACGCAGTAGCGGCGTTGCTACATTAGCAAATAGGTAGTTACCATATTCAGCCGTATCAGAGATAACCACGTTCATCTCGTATAAACGCTTACGTGCGATAGTGTTTGCGATAAGTGGCAGCTCGTGTAGAGACTCGTAGTAAGCAGACTCATCGATGATGCCAGAAGCGGTCATCGCTTCAAATGCTAGCTCAACACCCGCACGAACCATAGCAACCATCAGGATACCGTTATCGAAGTACTCCTGCTCAGAAATTTCTACGTCAGTTTCTGGGTAGTTTTCGAAAGCAGTTTCACCCGTTTCTGCACGCCAGCCTAGTAGGTTTGCATCGTCGTTTGCCCAGTCAGCCATCATCGTGCTAGAGAAGTGACCTGTGATGATGTCATCCATGTGCTTGTTGTATAGCGGACGCATCAGCTCTTTTAGCTCTTCAGAAAGTTCAAATGCTTTTACTTTCGCAGGGTTAGTTAGGCGATCCATCATATGAGTGATACCACCAAACTTCAGAGCTTCCGTGATCGTTTCCCAGCCGTATTGAAGAAGCTTGCCTGCGTAGCCAGGTTCGATACCGTCAGCAATCATCTTCTCGTAACATACGATAGAACCAGCCTGCAACATGCCACAAAGGATAGTTTGCTCACCCATTAGGTCAGATTTCACCTCAGCAACAAAAGAAGACTCTAGACAGCCTGCACGGTGACCACCTGTTGCTGCAGCCCAAGCTTTCGCGATATCCCAACCTTCACCTTTTGGGTCGTTCTCTGGGTGAACAGCGATAAGAGTCGGTACACCGAAACCACGCTTGTATTCTTCACGAACTTCCGTACCCGGACATTTAGGTGCAACCATTACTACCGTTAGGTCTTTACGGATTTGCATGCCTTCTTCAACAACGTTGAAACCGTGTGAGTAACCTAGTGCTGCGCCTTCTTTCATTAGCGGCATTATCGTCTCAACAACGTTTGTGTGCTGCTTATCTGGAGTAAGGTTTACTACTAGGTCAGCTTGCGGAATTAGCGTTTCGTAGCTACCAACCTCAAAACCGTTGTCTTTTGCGTTTTTGAATGACTGGCGTTGCTCATCAATCGCTGCTTGGCGAAGCGCATAAGCAACGTCTAGACCAGAGTCACGCATGTTCAGACCTTGGTTAAGACCTTGAGCACCACAACCTACGATGACCACTTTCTTGCCTTTTAAGTAATCCGCTTCTGAAGCAAATTCGCTACGGTCCATAAAGCGACAACGACCTAATTGGTCCAACTGCTCGCGCAAGTTTAAGGTATTGAAATAATTAGCCATCTGGGTGCTCCTTTGAGATTCTTCCATTGAGGTCGGTAATTGCCTTACCGAATAACTTCATACTAAAACAGACATTAAATTGCTTAAAGTGATATATTCACAATTAGTTATTGCAATTTGTGCAACATGGAAATGAAGATTTAATGAATATCAAAAGCCTGCAACTTTTTATTCATCTGTGTGAGAGTAAAAGTTTCGCTAAGACCGCAGCAGCGATGCATGTGAGTCCTTCAGCCTTGAGCAGACAAATACAAAAGCTAGAGGAAGAAACTAGCCAACAATTATTTTTGCGGGACAATCGCAGCGTTGATTTAACGAGCCAAGGCAAAAAACTGGTTCCTGTCGCCTTAAAAATTCTTGGCGAATGGCAGCAGTACCAAAGTCACCTAAAGGGAGCAGAGGACGAATTGAAAGGAGAAATCCGTCTATTTTGTTCGGTTACTGCAAGCTACAGCCACCTGCCAGAGTTAATCTCTGATTTTCGTCTTCAGCATCCTTTTATCGAATTTAAGCTATCAACCGGCGATCCAGCTCAAGCGATCGACAAAATTTTAGCAGATGAAGCCGATATTGCCATCTCAGCCAAATCTGAGCAGATGCCAAGCAAAATCGCATTTGAAACGATCAGTGAAATACCGCTTTCTGTCATCGCTCCTGTCGGCGTGAGTTCATTTGCGGAAGAGCTACAAAAAGAAAGACCAAACTGGTCAGTAATTCCATTCATTCTCCCAGAAGCAGGGACAGCAAGAGATAGAGCCAATACTTGGCTCAAACGAATGAAAATAAAGCCGAATATCTACGCGCAAACGTCAGGGCATGAAGCCATCGTAAGTATGGTTGCACTAGGATGCGGTGTAGGTATAGCACCTGATGTCGTGATCAGCAATAGCCCGGTGAGAGAGAAGATAAATCGCTTAAAAGTGTTACCAATTAAGCCGTTTGAACTTGGTGTCTGCTGTACCAAAAATCAGTTAGAGAATCCTTTAGTGAAGGCTTTTTGGAAAGTAGCGGAGAGTAAATACATTATACCATTCTAGCTAAAAATATGATCTAATTAAAGCTATTCAAATAGTAATACCGACATGCTCATGGATAGCCTTAAAAATACCGACTTCAAAGCTCTTGCCCGCAAACAAAAATCTGTTC